>JANOEA010000500.1:0-5094 GCA_031412975.1 Pseudomonadota bacterium
GGGCCAGATCCAGAACGGCAGGGCGGGCACCAGCGACAACGGTACCCAGATCAAGGTGGTGTACAGCACGATGGTGTCGGGCGCTTCGGTGCGCGACAGGAACTTGATGCCGATCGAGACCGCGGCGCTCAACACCGCCGACAGGAGCGCGATCAGGGTGCCGAAGCTGAAACTCGCGCTGCCGGGCTGGACCACGATCAGCACGCCGATGAAACCGATGACCACCGCAGTCCAGCGCCGGACCCGCACCACCTCGCCCAGCACCAGCACCGCACCGATGGTGATGAACAGCGGCGTCGCGTAGGAGATCGCCACCGCCTGCGCGAGCGGCAGGTGGATCAGCGCCCAGAAACCGGCCAGCATGGAGATGATCCCGATCGTGCAGCGCACGAAGTACAGCGGCAGCTTGTCGGTGCGCAGGATCGCGAAACCATGCCGATACAGGATCGGCAACGCCGCGATCAGGCCGAAGAAGTTGCGGAAGAACGCGATCTCGAACGCGTGCAGTTCGCTGGATGCGAGGCGGATCATGATCGCCATGATGCCGAACAGCAGCGCGCTGCCGACCATGTAGATCACCGCGCGGGTCACTTGCGCGCCCGCGTCGGGCGCTGGCACGCCGGCATTCATCGAATGCGGGTCGGATGCGCGGCGCTGGGGCAATGGCGGTACAGGACTTGCTCAGGCGCGACCGGCGAACTCACCGGTTTCGGTGCTGACCCGGATCTTCTCGCCGGTGACGATGTATTCGGGTACCTGGATTTCGATCCCGGTGTTGAGGATCGCCGGCTTCGGCCGCTTGGTGGCGGTCGCGCCCTTGAGTTCCGGCGCGGTTTCGACCACCTCGAGCACCACGTGCTGGGGCAGCGCGAGGCTGATCGGGGTTTCGTCCTTGATCATGACCTGGCAGTCCTCGAGGCCGTCGGTGATGTAGCCGGCCAGTTCACCGACCGTGTCGGGGCCGAGCAGGTACTGGGTGTAGTCCTCGGCGTCCATGAACATGAAGTTGTCGCCCTCGCGGTACGAGAACGTCGCGGTGCGGCGGCTCAGGTCGACCTCGGGCAAATCATCATCGGCGCGCAGGCTCAGGTCGAGCTTGCTGCCGCCGGGCACGCTGTAGAGCGCGAAGCGATAGGTCGTGTTGCCGCCGCGCCCGGTCGGCGCACTGCGCTCGACGCCGCGCACGCTGTAGGTGATCCCGTTGTACTCGACGACGTTGCCGCGTTTGAGTTCGTAGGCTTTCATGGGGTTTGGAGGGTGGTGTGGTTTGGAGGCTGTTTGCTTTGATGGAAGGTAGAGGCACAGGGTATAGGGCCCAGGGCCCAGGGCTCAGGGCCCAGCGGTGTCTGGCAAGGTTGGATGGCTCGCTGGCGTAGGTGAACTGAAAAGCATCGGCTCGCAGCACGTTCGCATCGAAGTTCTGGGCCCTGGGCCCTGGGCCCTGTGCCCCGAGCCCTATACCCCGAGCCCTATACCCTGTGCCCTATACCCCGAGCCCTATACCCCGAGCCCTATACCCTCACTTCGGTTGCAACCTCACCGCCCCATCCACCCGAATCACCCCACCATTCAAATACCGATTGGTGATGATGAACGCCACGGTGGCGGCGAATTCTTCGGGTTTGCCCAGACGCGAGGGGTAGGGCACCTGGGCGCACAGCGAGTCGTAGACGTTTTGCGGCATGCCGTCGACCATCGGGGTGTGGAACACGCCGGGGGCCACGGTCATCATGCGCACCCCGATCCGCGCGAACTCGCGCGCGATGGGCAAGGTCATGCCGACCACGCCGCCTTTGGATGCCGCATACGCGGCCTGGCCGATCTGGCCTTCGAAGGCCGCGATCGATGCGGTGTTCACGATCACGCCGCGTTCGCCGTCTTCGCCGGGTGGATTGTGCTGCATCACGGCCGCCGCCAGCCGGGCGATGTTGAACGAGCCGACCAGGTTGACCCGGACCGTGGTCTCGAACTGCGACAGCGGCATCGGGCCGTCCTTGCCCAGCACCCGTCCGGCGCCGAGGATGCCCGCACAGTTGATCGCCACGTTCAGGCCGCCGAGTTGGCGGGTCGCGGCCTCGATCGCTGCCTGCGCGCTCGCGTCCGAACTCACGTCGCAGTGCTGGTAGCTCGCCTGCGCGCCGAGCGCGGCTGCGGCCGCCCGCCCCTTGTCGTCGTTCAGGTCCGCGAGCACCACCCGCGCGCCGCGTTCGGCCAGAAAACGCGCCACGGCTTCACCGAGCCCCGACGCACCGCCGGTAACTATCGCCTTGACCTGATTGATTTCCATGGGCCGCTGATCAAGACTACGGGAAGCCCGCCATTGTAGCGGAACCCGGATGCGAGTCTGCGTCGCCGGCGGCTACTGGGGCGCCCTTCAGGTTCAGGGCGCCATACTCAGCAGGACTATTGCGAGGATCACCCCATGCAAGTCCGTCGAATCCGCATTTCCAGCATGATTGCAGCCGCTTCGCTGCTGCTGATCTGTTCCGGCGCGGCCACCGCTGCCGGTTACACCGTCGAGGATGCCCGCAAGCGCCCCGCGCGCGGCGAATCGCGCAATGTCAGCGGCGGAGCCGAGTTGCGCCTGTCAGATCGCCGCATCAGCCCGAGCCTGATCGAACGCCTCGACCAGAAGCTCGACGCAGTGCCGGCGCAGGCCGGTGGTCCCGGACTCGTACGGGTCGCGAAGGCCGAAGCGGCGATGTTCGTCGAGAATGCCTTCGCCTTCCCCGGCACGGCATCGACGTCTCCGGCGATCCGCGACGCCGCGATCAATCACTTCCCCGACGAGTTGACCGTGCTGCGCGATGCTTCGCCGACCGCCCGCCGCAGCTACCGGGTGGTGATCGCCGGCGATGTCGACGGTCGCGCGTTCAGCGCCAGCAGCGAGATCGCGTTCAGGGGCTCGGAAAGGCCGCAGCACCTCAAGCGCGCGATCGAAGCTGCGCTCGCGGACGCGACGCAGCAGATCGCCGGCGGCTGAGCGGGCCTGCGCGCCTACAGCGCGCGCAGGTAGAACCGGTTGCAGCCGAAGTGACCGGTGCTGCCCATGGAAGCCGGAATCCGTTGGAATCCGGCTTTCTCGTAAAGCGCCTGGGCTGCGTCCATGCCGGTCAGCGTTTCCAGATAACACTGCTTGAAGCCCGCAGCGCGGGCGCTGTCCAGACAGATCTGGATCATCGCGCGCCCCGCACCCAGCCCGCGCGCTGACGGCAGGAAATACATCTTGCGCAACTCGCAGATGCCCGGGTCGCCACCGTCCAGCGGTGCGATCCCGCCGCCGCCGACCACCTCACCCGCGGTTTCGACCACGAAATAGGCACAGCGTGGCCGTGCGTAGGCGCGCGCCATGTGGTCGACCTCCGGATCGTGGATCGCGAAGCCCGGGCCGCTGGCGCCGAACTCGGGCATCACGCTGCGGATGATCGCCGCGATCGCTGCATCGTCGGCGGGTGTTATCGGGCGGATCGAGAATTGTTGGATCGCCATCGTGGGTCCTGCGGCTGCTGGTTGCTGAGATTCCGGAGAGGCACTGCTACGTCGGTCGTGGCTCAGACCTCGAGTTGCGAGCGCACCACAGCGGCCAGGCTTTGCAAAGCCGCCCCGCCGTCGAACAGGATCGGCACGGCCGCATCGAGCCGGCGCGCGAGATCCGCGCGCAGGTCGCGGTCCGATGCCACCGCTACCGCGCGCGTCACCAGCGACTGCGGATCGGCGCAGGCGAGTTCGGATTCCAGCTGCAGCGAACGCAGCATGCCCAGCGTCTGGCGGCCGCGCATGAAGGGGCCGGGGCAGGTCACTACCGGCAACCGGCAGCGCAGCGCATCGACCGTGTTGGCGCCGCCCGACCAGTGCAGCGTGTCGAGCATCACGTCGGCGATCGTGCACAGTCCGAGGAATCGCGGTCGCGGCAGGTAGGGCAACACGCGCAACTGGCGCTGCGGATCGGCCCCCGCCGCGCGCAATGCCGCATGCAAGCGGCGTTCGATGGTTGCCCGGACCACCGGGCGGTCGAAGCGGAAGGTCAGCAGGATCGCGCGCGGATCGCTGGCGGCGATCTGCGCGAACACCGCATCGCAATCCGGATGCAGCTTGGGCGCGACATGCGGCACCAGGTACAGATGCGCATCCTGCGGCAGATCGAAATCCGCGCGGGTGACCTGCGCGGGCTCGCCCGGATCGAAAAACGCGGTGCCGGTGCCCGGCAGCAGGTGCAGCGCTTCGCGGTAGTGCCCCGCGCCGTCGGCGGGCTCCATCGAGGCGCAGCTGATGAAACCATCGATGGTCGGCAAGCCGGTGGTGACCGGATGACCCCAGCCGGCCAGTTGGCGCGGAGCCAGTCGCATGCTCGCAAGCAGCGTCGCGCGCGCATCGATGCCGACGTCGGGATAGATCAGCACGTCCATGTCGGCGTCGCGGATCGCCTGCGCCATGCCTTCGATCGAGCCGGAAAGGTAGGCGCAGGCCGCAGCGCGCGCGACCATTCCGGCGGTGGACGCATCGGCAGGTGTGTCGATCAGGAACACCGAGGGCGCGAGTCCGGCGTCAGCCAGGCCGCCGATCCAGCCGCCGAAATAATTGCCGAGTACCGAGCGATAGAATCCTGACGACACCAGCCCGATCCGCGGAGGCCCGGCACGGCGGATTTCCCGCGGCGGTTCCAGCACGGGTGCCATCACGGCCAGCGCCGACTGCACCCAGTCGCCGTAGCGGCTGGCCAGCGCGCGATCGTCGCCGCCCTGGTAGGCCAGCATCTGGTTGGTCCAGGCAAGTTGTTCGAGTGCCGGCTCGCATTGCAGCAACCGCTTCCGGTCCAGCGTGGCTTCGATCTCGTGCATGCCGTCGCGGAAGGCTTCGCGTGCGGCGTGCATCGTTGCCGTGCTGTCGTAGACCATCGGCAGCGCGAGGCGCGCACCGAGTACCGCGCGCAGCGAAGGCGTGCGTCGCCCATCTTCGCCGAATGCGGCGGCGATCGCGTAGGCGCGCCGTGCGGATTGCCAGTCGTTGCCCTCGCGCAGGCGATCGGCGGGCTCGGCCACCACCCGCAGTGCCGCAGCCCCGTCGGCGCGCGCCAGGCTTTCGCAGCAGGCATCG
>JANOEA010000501.1:0-3626 GCA_031412975.1 Pseudomonadota bacterium
CTACGATGTCTTCTGGGGCCGTTGCCTGATCGCGCGAATCGACCTCAACGCCTGTACAACGATCACGGGAAGACGGATCGCATAACCGTCCACCATGTCTCCGAACAGGTGTTCACCATGTCCCCGGTACATACACCCCGCGAGGGGGGAAGGGAGTTCTGTTGCGCCGGATTCAAGGCCGCGCTTCGCATGCAGGCTTGCTCCCTTCCCACCGCGGCCCAACCCGTTGCTGCGCGCGCATCACCGCCTCACCGCACCCGCCCGCCGCCGCCGCCTTGGCACCCCCATGACGCTATGCCACCATCCTCAGGCACTGCGTGGTCCGATTCGAGCGCCACGCACGCGCGTTTCACCTGCCAGACCGGCCCCGGTCGCGGCGCATCCACGGGGCTGTCTGCATGTCGCCACCACCGAGCCACCCGGACGCAATGCTTGCACCAAGTTCCGATCCCGCGACATTCCCCACGCCGATCCTGACCATCGCGCCCTATCGCGATCTGTGCACCGACTGCGGCATCTCGCGCAGCAGCGATCCCAACCGCTGCGGCCGCGCGTGCCAGTTCATCAAGCCCGACTATCCCGCGCTCGAGGCCAAGGTGCATGGCCGCGCGCGCGACCCCTCGCGCACCGACGAAGTGTTCTTCGGCCCGTTCCGCCGCATGCTGCGCGCGTCGATGGTGCAGCCGCTGGAGGGCGCGCAGTGGACCGGCATCGTCACCCGGATCGCCGCGCGCCTGCTCGAGACCGGCGCGGTCGATGCCGTGCTGACCATGGCGCCGGACCCGCAGGATCGCTGGCGGCCGGTGCCGGTGCTGGTCGACAACGTCGCCGACCTCGCCGCCTGTCGCGGCATGCGGATGGGCTATGCGCCACTGCTCGCGCTGCTCGAACCCGCGCGCGAACGCGGCTACCAGCGCCTCGCGATCATCGGCATTCCGTGCCAGGTGTATGCGTTGCGCGCGCTCGAGGACGAACTGGGTTTCGATCGCCTGTACGTGATCGGCACGCCGTGTTCGGACAACACCACCACCGAGCGCTTCCACCAGTTCCTCGCGCTGCTGTCGGATGATCCGGACACCATCACCTACCTCGAGTTCCGCGCCGACTACCACGTCGAGCTGCGCTTCAGCGACGGCCGCAAGAAGGAGATCCCGTTCCTGCTGCTGCCGATCTCCAAGCTGCCGCCGGACTTCTTTCCGTTGACCTGCCGCACCTGCGTCGACTACACCAACGTGCTGGCCGACATCACGGTCGGCTACATGGGCGGCCAGGGCGAGCAGTGGCTGCTGGTGCGCAACCAGCGCGGCGAAGAGCTGCTGGCGCTGCTCGGCGATGAGGTGCGCACCTCCGAGCCCGGCACCGCCGGCAAACGGCAGGCGCCGGTGAAGGGCTTCCTCGCCAACGTCAAGCTTGCCGCGGGCGGTCTGCCGTTGCGCGGCATGCCGAACTGGCTGCGTCCGTTGATGGGCTGGCTGATGCCGAAAGTCGGACCGCGCGGGCTGGAGTTCGCGCGTGCGCGGCTTGAGATGAAAGCGATCGAGACGGTACTGCACCTGCGGCGCAACTTCCCGCGCCGCCTGCGCCACATGGTGCCTGCGCACGTGTGGGCACTGGTCGCACCCTATGGCCTGCACCCGAGCGACGATGAATTGCCGCGCACGCAGGACCCGGCGCCAACGAAGGACCCAGGCAGCGCATGAGTCGGCGCGCGGGCGGCTCGTGGCGCCAACCGGCGCTGGCGCTGGTCGCCCTGTTCGCGATCGCACTGTCGCTGTGGCAACTGCTCGCCGCGCGCGTGGGCGTGAGCACCGAGGCGATCCGCATCGAAGGCATTCCCGCGACCGTGTTCCGCCCCGCCGCCGCCGCTGCGGCCCCGGTCGTCGTGATCGCGCACGGCTTCGCCGGCTCGCAACAGCTGATGCAGTCGTTCGCACTCGCGCTCGCACGCAGCGGCTACATCGCGGTGACCTTCGACTTCGCCGGGCATGGTCGCAATCCCGCACCGCTGACCGGCAGCATCACACAAATCACCGGTGCTACCCGCACGCTGGTCGCCGAAACCGCCAAGGTCGCCGCGTATGCGCGCGCACTCGGCGATGGTCGCCTCGCCGTGCTCGGCCACTCGATGGCTTCCGACATCATCGTGCGTTTCGCGCAGGAAACGCCCGATGTGACTGCGACCATCGCGGTGTCGATGTTCTCGCCCGCAGTCACCGCGGACAGCCCGCGCAACCTGCTGGTGATCGTCGGCGACTGGGAAGGCATGCTCAAGACCGAGGCCTTGCGCGTGGTCGACATGCGCTCGGCGCCCAACGCCGCGTTGGCCGGCGTCACCTACGGCGATCATCACGCGGGCAGCGCGCGCAGGGCCGCGTTCAGCCCGCAGGTCGAACACGTCGGCGTGCTGTACAGCCGCGACAGCCTGCGCGAGGCGCTGTTGTGGCTCGATGCGAGCTTCGCGATCGAGCGCCGCGATGCACCCTTAGCCCCCGCGCGCGGTGGCTGGATCCTGTTGCTGCTGGCCGGCGTGGTGCTGCTGGCGCGTCCGCTGTCGAGCCTGCTGCCGCGAGTGGCCGACGCGCCGCTCGGCGCCGGCGTGGGCTGGCGCCGCCTGTGCCCTGCGTTGCTGATCCCGATGCTCGCCACCCCGCTGCTGCTGCGCGTGTTGCCGACCCACTTCCTGCCGGTGCTGGTCGGCGACTACCTTGCCGCGCATTTCGCGATGTACGGCCTGCTCACGCTGGGCTGCTGCCTGTACCTGCAGCGCACGCGGCCCGCAGTGCTGCCGCGCCCGCGCACCGCGGTTGTCGCACTGGTGGCCGCCGTACTCGCGGTGACGGCGTTCGGCTTCATCGGCATCGTGTGGCCGATCGATAGCTTCGTCACCGCGTTCGTGCCGGGTCCGGAGCGGATCGTGCTGGTGCTCGCGATGCTGGTCGGCACGCTGCTGTTCTTCCTCGGCGACGAATGGCTGACCCGCGGCAGCGGTGCCGCGCGCGGCGGCTACGTGGCGTCGAAGGTCGCCTTCGTGATCTCGCTCGGCATCGCGGTCGCACTCGACTTCGACCGCCTGTTCTTCCTGCTGATCATCGTGCTTGTGATCGTGCTGTATTTCATCGTCTACGGGCTGTTCAGTGCTTGGGCATGGCAGCGCACCAACCACCCGTGGGTGGCTGGCATCGCCAACGCGGTGGCGTTCGCGTGGGCGATCGGCGTCACCTTCCCGCTGCTCGCCGGCTGACCGTCACCCTCGGCGCGCCATGCAAGGAACGCCTGTGCAAACATCACACCGTCATCCCCTGCCCCGATCCCGCACCGACCCATGACCACAGCGACCTATCCCGCGCCCTCCGCGGTGCTCGAACTGCTCAAGCCGATCACATGGTTCCCGCCGATGTGGGCCTTCGCCTGCGGCGTGGTGTCCTCGGGCGTGCCGATCCTGGGCAGCTGGCACGTCGCGCTGATCGGCATCATCCTCGCAGGGCCGCTGGTCTGCGCGATGAGCCAGGCGATCAACGACTGGTACGACCGCGAAGTCGATGCGATCAACGAACCGCAGCGGCCGATTCCCTCGGGACGCATCCCGGGCAAATGGGGTTTGTACATCGCGATCATCTGGACCGGCC
>JANOEA010000502.1:0-8719 GCA_031412975.1 Pseudomonadota bacterium
AGCTCACGCTGGAGCCGAACACGCTGTTCGCCGCCAAGCCGCCGGTGCTGCCCGATGACGACAGCGCATGGGCGATGCAGGAGGCCTGCCAGGACGCGCTCGACGCCGCGGGCTTCGCGCAGTACGAGATTTCGGCCTACGCGCGCGACGGTCATCGCTGCCGGCACAACCTGGCCTATTGGTCGTTCGCCGATTACCTGGGCATCGGTGCGGGCGCGCACGGCAAGCTCACGCTGGCCGATGGTTGCATCCAGCGCACGCGCAAGGTGATGCTGCCGCGCAGCTACCTCGAGCGTGCAGCGCGGCGCGAGGACTTCGGCTCGGTCGAGCAGGTGGCGGCCGAGCAATTGCCGTTCGAGTTCATGCTCAACGCGCTGCGCCTGCATGACGGTTTCGAGCCGAGTGCTTTCGAAGCGGCTACCGGCCTGCCGCTGGCGCGCATCCAGCCGCTGCTCGAGACTGCATTCGCACGCGACTGGTTGCACACCGAGCATGGCCGGATCCGGCCGACGGCTCTGGGCCGACGATTCCTCAACGATGTCACCGGACTGTTCCTGCCATGAGCCTCGAATTCGTGACCCTGCATTGCCCGTATTGCGGCGAAGCCTTCGACAGCAGCGTCGATGTGTCCGGCGGCAGCCAGACCTACACCGAAGACTGCGCGGTGTGCTGCCGCCCGATCGTGGTCAGCGTGAGCGTCGAGGCCGACGAATTGCTCGGCGAGGTACGCACGCGGCGCGAGCAGGACTGATCGAAATGTCAACGTTGCGCGAACTCAATCGAGCGCCTAGAGTGCCGCCATCGCAAGGTGCCTGCGTCGACACGAGCAGGTGAAACGGGAAGCCGGTTCAAATCCGGCACTGCCCCCGCAACGGTAAGTCGGCCAAACGCTGTCACGACGCCACTGCGCGCAAGCGTGGGAAGGCGACAGCGCGGTACCGCAAGGTGCCACCGATCAGTCCGGAGACCGGCCTTGCGACCGTGCCGCAGCCTCCCGCCGCGGTGCGGGTCGGTTCGCATCGCGGAGGGCGATGCCGGATGGGTTTCCATCGGCATCCCCGCGTGGTGCCGAAGCCTCTCCGCATGGTCCTCCATCTGCGCCCCGGCATCACCGCGGGTGTGCGTAGTCGTTGGAGTGTCCGCATGCGTTCCCTGATGATGTTCGCGGCCCTGGTGGTCGCAGTTCCTGCCCTGTCGCAACCATCCGTGCAACCGGCCGTCACCGTCACCGCCACCCGGCGCACGCAGACGGTCGACGATACGCTCGCCACCGTCACCGTGATCTCGCGAGCCGATATCGAGCGCAGCCAGGCGCCCGACCTGCTGACCCTGTTGCGCACTGTGCCGGGCATCGATGTCTCGCGCACCGGCGGCGAAGGCCAGGCCACCTCGCTGTTCGTACGCGGCAGCAATTCCAACCAGACCCTGATCCTGATCGATGGCGTGCGCGTGGCCTCGCTCAACACCGGCTCGTTCGGTTTCGAGCACTTGCCGCTGCCGCAGATCGAGCGGATCGAGATCGTGCTCGGACCACGCGCGAGCTGGCACGGCTCGGATGCGATCGGCGGCGTGATCCAGATCTTCACCCGCGAGCCGCGCGGGGCCTCGGCGCGCCTGTCGGCGGGCCGCTGGGGCCGGCTCGAGGGCAGCGCGAGCTACGCGTTGGGTGATGCGGACAGCGGCGTCGGAATCACCGTGGGCGCGATCGAATTCGATGGCTTCTCGGCGCAGAAGCCCGACGGATTTTCGTATGATCCCGACGACGACGGTTACGACAACCGCAACCTCGGATTGCGCGGCCAGCATCGGCTCGGCACCCAGCAGATCGCGGCGCAGCTGCTGTCGACGCGCGCCAATGTCGATTTCGACCAGGGTCGTACCGCGGTCGATTCCGACGTCGGCGGAATCACGCTGGAAGGACCGCTGGGCAGTAGGCTGCGCCAGCGCACGGTGCTGGGCTATTCGCGCGAATCGCTGCTGACCCCCGCCTTCGGCAGCGAGTTCCGCACCCGCCGCGGCAGTCTCGACTGGACCGGCGACCTCGCGCTCGGCGAGCGCGACAGCCTCGTATTCGGGTTGAACTGGATTCGCGAACGCGGCCGCGCACTCAGCGTGGACGGCGATCAGCGCGTATGCGACTACTGCGAATCGCGCAGCAATCTCGGCGTGTTCGCGAGCGCGCAGGGCACCCGCGGCAGCTACGACTACCAGGCCGCCGTGCGGGTCGACGACAACTCGACCTTCGATGCCACCGCCACCGGCCAGCTGGCCGTCGGCTGGCGCCCGAGCGAAGCCGTGCGCACCTTCGCATCGGTGGGCCAGGGCTTCCGCGCACCCAATCTCAACGAGCAGTACTCGCCGGGCTTCGGCGGACTGTTCGCGGGCAATCCCGAGCTCGACCCGGAACGTTCGCACAGCATCGAACTGGGCGCCGATTGGGAGCTGGGTGCGCATCGGCTGGGCGCACGCGCCTATCGAACGCGCGTGCGCGACCTGATCGCCTTCGAGGGCGGCTCGACGTTCCAGGCGATCAACGTCGCGCGCGCAGCGCTCGATGGGATCGAACTGCGCTGGGACTGGCGCACCGATGTCTGGCGCGTGGATGCCAGCGCCACGCTGCAGGACGCGCGCGACGAAGCGACCGACCTGGACCTGTTGCGCCGTCCGCAGCGCAAGTTTGCGCTCGGCATCGAGCGCGAGTTCGGCGCGCTGATCGGCGGCGCACAGTTGCAGCAGGTGTCGTCGCGGCGCGACTTCGCCGCGGATCTGGCCAGCTATGCGCTGCTCGACCTGCGCCTGGACTATCCGCTGTCGGATGCCTGGCGGATCGGCGCGCGTCTCGACAACGCCACCGATCGCGACTACGAACTGGCGGCGGGCTTCGCCACGCCGCGTCGGGCCATGCTGCTGACATTGCGCTACGAAGCACCTTGACGAGGCCCGACCCCGCGCCGATCGGGTGCGCTGGATCCGCGCGCGATCACGCCGGGGTCGCCCGCGCAATCGGTTCCGGCACGCCCGCGGCGATCAACAGGGGCACCGTGGGCACGCAGCGCGCGCGGCGCGGCGGCAGGCCGGCAGCGCGCGCTATGGCCTTTCGTTTCCCGCCGTGGCTACAATCCTCGGCCTCCGCCGCAAATCGCCATGCAGCATGGACAAACAGGGCCCGGTCCGCGGCAAGCGGCAATCGGAGAACGATCTGCCAAGCCTGCGCCAGGCCGGATTCGCGCCGCGCCCGCGGGCGGTGCTCGAACAGATCCTGACGGCATCCAGCGCGCTGCTCGAACAGGGCATCGCCGCGACCTTCAACGAAGCCGAGCAGCAACTGTTCAAGCAGGCCGAACAGGCGCGCTCCAACGACCAGCAGACTCGCTGCTTCGACGCGCTGCGCGAGATGCGTCGCGGCCGCTCCGATGTCGCGCCGCGGTTCGTGATCCGCCTCGAAGCGGCGCTGGCCACGATCGACAAGTCGCACGCCCCACCGCAGTTTTCGCGGGTCAACCGCAGCCAGCGCGATGAACTGGTGCTGGTCGACGAAGAAGAGTTCGAGGAGTCGCTGGCGCTGCAGGAAGTCGCCTCGCGCAGCGAGATCCGCAACAGCATGCTGCTGTTCGCACTCGGCCAGCGCTTCGGCGTACTGGCCGGCAGCAAGGCCTTCGAGCCCGACGAGCTGCCGATCGGCCCGCACCGGCTCTGCGACTGCTTTCGCGATGCAGTCGGCTGTATCGACGTCTGCCTCGAGTTTCGCATCGTGCTGTATCGCGCCTTCGACCGCGCCGGCTCGGCGACGCTGACCAAGGTCTACGAAGCGGTCAACCAGATCGGCATCGAGCAGCGCATCCTGCCCCACCTGGCGGTGGTGCCGCCGGTGCGCGCCAAGCGCGACATCGCCGCAGCGGACGCCGCTGGTGCAAACAGCGCGGCTACCGACCCGACCGACGCAGACAAGGGGTCGGGCAAGAAGGCCGCACCGAAGGCGGGCACTGGTGCGGATGCCGCTGCATCGCTCGGATTATCGCCCGATCTGGCACCGAGTGTCGGCACACAGCGGCGTGCGGAATTCGGCGCGCGGCCGCCAGCGCCATCGGCATTGCCGCCCGGTCGCGGGACCGGCCACGGTGCCTCGACCGCGATGTACATGCCCGACGTGTCGGATATTCCGGGCGCGGCAGGCTTCTCGAATCCGATGACGGGATGGCCCGGCGTGCCGTCCCCGGTGACGGACTACTCGCAGGACCCGCGCGAAGCCGAGCTGTTCGAGACGATGCGCGACCTGATGGCCGGGCGCCGGCACATGCTCGGTCTGGATCCGCGCCTGCCACCGGAGCAAGTCCATCAGGTTCGCACCGCCGATGTGCAGTCGGTGCTCGGTGCGCTGCAGTCCAAGCCCGTCGCGCCGGTCCGCGCGGGCGGCAAGGTGGTCCACCGCAGCATCGCCCAGGTCAAGCAGGACCTGCTCAACCAGTTGCGCCAGGCGGCGCCGGACAACAAGAGCCCGCAGCTCGACGAGGTCGACAGCGACACCATCGACCTGGTCGGCATGCTGTTCGAGCACCTGGGCAAGGACGCCAAGCCGGCCGCCGCGGTCAATGATTTCCTGACCCGCCTGCAGGTGCCGCTGCTGCGGGTCGCGCTGAAGGACAAGAGTTTCTTTACCCGCCGCTCGCATCCGGCGCGGCAGTTGCTCAACTCGGTCGCCGAGGCCGGGCTGTTCTGGTTCGACGAGGAAGGCGAAGACCGGCAACTGGTCGAGAAGATGGGTCTGGTGGTCGACCGGGTAACCACCGAGTTCGACGGCGATCTGACCGTATTCGACGACCTGCTTACCGACCTGAGCAAGCATCTCGGCACCGTGGCCCGCAAGTCGGAAGTCGCCGAGCGCCGCCACGTCGACGCTGCCAAGGGTCGCGAGCGACTGGATCTGGCGCGCAGTGCCGCCACCCGTGCGATCGCCGAGCGTCTGGCCGACCGCAAGCCGCCGCCGCTGATCCGCACCCTGCTCGAGCAGGCGTGGACCGACGTGCTGGCGCTGACCATCCTGCGCCAGGGCGAGAACAGCGACGCCTACCGCAAGCGCCTCGCGATCGCCGACCAGTTGATCGCGGTGCTCGACGCGGGCATGCCGCGCAGCGACGAGGGCGAAACCGCAAAAGCGCTCAAGCGCGAGGTCGAGACCGGTCTCACCCAGGTCGGCTACCACAGCGACGACATCAGCACGGTGGTCAACCGGCTGTTCAGCGGCGAAGCCAAGGCCGCCAACGAGGAAGATCCCGCCTCGCTTACCGAACTGGCGATCAAGCTGAAGGCGCGCTCGCGGCTCGGCTCGGAAGCCGACGTCGAAACCACCAAACCCGGCCCGGCGAAGGCCCGCGAGGCCATACCGCTCAACGCCGAGGAGCAGCGCGTGCTGGAGCGCCTGCGCACGGTGCCGTTCGGCACCTGGTTCGCGTTCAAGACCAACCAGCAGGGCGACTCGGTGCGGCGCAAGATGTCGTGGTTCTCGACCATGACCGGCCGCTGCCTGTTCGTGAACCAGCGCGGCGTGCGCACCGAGGAGAGGACTCTTGCACAGCTTGCGCGCGAGATCGTGCGCGGCCAGGCCAGCGTGATCGAGGCGCAGAAAGAGACCCTGATCGACCGCGCGTGGGGCGCGATCGTGAGCACCCTCAAGCAATTCACCGCCCAGCCGCCCGCACCGGCACCGATCTGAGCCGACCATGAGCGAACAGCGCCGCGCGCACCGCAAGTACGTCGATGGCTTGGTGCAAGTCACCAACGCGATGACCGGCGTGGTCATGGGCCGGGTCGGCAACCTGTCGACCGACGGCATGATGATGATCGCCAACACGGCGATCCGCGACGATGCGTTGTTCCAGGTGTTGTTCCACCTGCCCGACGCGCAGGGCCGCTCGGCACAGCTCGAGGTCGGCATGCACGAGCAGTGGACCGAGCCTGCGAATGCGCCGGGGCAGTACTGGGCGGGCTTCCGGATCATCGATATCGCGCCGCGCGACTTCGAGCTGCTGCAGTCGTGGGTCACCGGCAAGCACTGAATGCCGCGAGCGCGAGCGCGGTGCAGACGCGCATCGATCGCCTTGTCGGCCGGCGCGTTGCTGGCGGCAGTGGTCGGCTGCAGCCCTGGCGGGACGACGCTGCAGCGCGAATTCGTGGTGTTCGGCAGCAGCGCGGAGCTCAGCTTGCGCGATGCGGCGCCGCCGGCCATGGCGGCCGCCGCCGATGCCGTCGAGCGACTGCTCGCCGAATACGACCGCGACTGGCATCCGTGGCGCGAATCCGCGCTGGTTGAGCTCAATCGCGCGCTTGCGGCCGGGCAAGCCCATCGCACGGTCGAGTCGATCGGCATGCTGATCGACGCGTCGCGCCCGTTGGTCGAGCGCAGTGGCGGGCTGTTCGATCCGGCGGCCGGCGGGCTGATCCGCGCGTGGGGCTTCCACGCCAGCGAGTGGCCCACGACCGCAGCACCCGACGAGCGCGCGATCGCGGCGTGGCGCGCGACGCCGCCGCGGTTCGAGGACCTGCGCATCGACGGACTGCAGGTGAGCGCATCGAATCGTTTGTTGCAACTCGACTTCAATGCGATCGCGGAGGGTGTCGCCGCGGGCCAGGCGGTGCGCGCCCTGCGCGAACACGGAATCGATCACGCGCTGTTCGACCTCGGCGGCGACGTGATCGCGATCGGCGATGCAGGGGGTCGCCCATGGCGCGTGGCGCTGCGCGATCCGCGCGGCAATGCGCTCGGCTGGGTGGAGCTGGCCGACGGCGAAGCGCTGTTCGCATCCGGAAGCTATGCAAAATACCGCGTGGACGACGGACGACGGCGACCGCATGTGCTCGATCCACGCAGTGGCGAGCCGGTCGCCGGGTCCGCGGCCAGCGCAGTGCTGGCAAGCGATCCGGTACTGGCCGATGCAGGGGCCACCGCGCTGATGGTCGGCGGCGCGGCGGGCTTCGATGCGCTGCTCGCCCGGATGCAGCTGCACTGTGCGCTGCTGCTGGGCGACGACGATGTGCTGCACGTCAGCCGCGCGCTCGCGCTGCGGCTCACCTTGCTGCGCCAACCTGCGCAGGTCCGCGTCGTCGAAGGCCCGCCACGCTGCGATGCGCGCAACCTCGACTGAAGCGCAAGCCGCGCATGCGCAGCAAGCTTGCTTGCGGCACAATCGCAGCTCTACGCCCGGCAGAGTTCCCGCGCATGAACGATCGACTCGCCCCGCTGTATCCGCAACACCTGGCCTGCATGATCGAACGCGCCACCCGCGCGCTGGCACGCGGCGGCTACGACCACCTGCTGGTCGCCGCCGGCGCCGAGACTTACCGCTTCCTCGACGACAACGCGTATGCGTTCCAGGTCAATCCGCAGTTCAAGGCGTGGCTTCCGCTCACCGCGCATCCGCACTGCTGGATCGCTTTCACGCCGGGCAAGCGGCCGCTGCTGGTGTATCACCAGCCGGCCGACTATTGGCACCTGCCGCCGAGTGCGCCGCAGGGTCATTGGGTCGACCATTTCGATATCCGCGTAGTCGGCAGTCCCGCCGAAGCCCGCGCGCAGCTGCCGGCCGACGTATCGCGTGCGGCGATCATCGGCGAGGCCCACGCCGCGCTCGATGGCGTAGTGCCCAACAATCCGCAGCAGGTTCTCGACAGCCTGCACCTCGCACGCACGCGCAAGACCCCTTACGAGATCGAGTGCATGCGCCAGGCCAGCCTGCGCGCAGTGCGCGGTCATCGCGCGGCGGGCGCGGTTTTCCGCGAGCGCGGCTCCGAGCACCAGATCCACCGCGCCTTCTGCGAAGCAGTGGAACACACCGAAAGCGAGTTGCCCTACGCCAACATCGTCGCGCTGAATGAACATGGCGCCACCCTGCACTACCAGCACCAGCAGCGGGTCGCGCCGTCCGCGCACCATGCGCTGCTGATCGACGCCGGCGCGCAGGTGTGCGGCTATGCCGCCGACATCACCCGCACCTACGGCGACGCAGGTGCCGAGTTCAGCGCCCTGCTCGAGGCGGTCAACGACGTGCAGCTGCAGCTGGTCGCACGCGCGCGCCCGGGGATGGACTATCCGCAACTGCACCTCGAGGCGCACCGCCTGCTCGCGGGCGTGCTGCAATCGCACGGCATCGTGCGCATGAGCGCGGAGTCGGCCGTGGAATGCGGACTGAGCAGCGTGTTCTTTCCGCACGGCCTCGGCCACTTCCTCGGCCTGCAGGTACACGACGTGGCGGGGCTGCAGCGCGACGAGGACGGCAACACGATCGCACGCCCGGAGGGCCATCCGTACTTGCGCCTGACTCGCGTGCTCGAAGCCGGCAACGTGCTCACCATCGAGCCGGGCATCTATTTCATCGACCTGTTGCTGGATGCATGGCGCAGCGGGCCGCATGCGCACGAGGTCGACTGGGCCTGCGTCGAACGCCTGCACCGCTATGGCGGCATCCGTATCGAGGACAACGTGCACGTCACCGCGGATGGCCCGGAGAACCTCACCCGCGACGCGATGCGTGCGTTGGCGCAGGCCGCGGCGTTAACGGCAACCGCCCAAAATAAAGACCGCCGGCAGGCTTGCGCCTGCCGGCCTTCACGGTGGCCGGTGGGTCAGGGAGGGAGGCGACCCGACCAGCTCCGCTGGACCGGATTACTTGGCCTTGCGGGCCGGAACCGGCTTGGCGACCGTGTCGTTGGCGGCCTCGAAGCTCGA
>JANOEA010000503.1:0-5643 GCA_031412975.1 Pseudomonadota bacterium
GCCGACGAGGCGATGTTCCTCGAACCGCTGGTCGAGTTCGCGCAGGCCAACCAGACCCCGGCCGAGCGCAAGCTCGAGCTGTTCCACACGACGTGGGGTGGATCGGTCGATCCGGTGTTCCGCGAGTTCGCGTACTGAACACCGACCGCGGACCACGGCGACTTGTTCAGAGGCTCCCTAGAACGGCCCGATCGCGTTCGCCTTGGCAATCAGCGCCCGCTGCCACACCGCATGCAGCGGCTTGTGCCAATGCACGATCAGATGCGGGTGTTCGGTGGGCAGGAAATCGACACCGCGACACACGGCCAGCGCGCGTGCGTCGCCCGAATAGCCGAAGAACGCGTCGCAACGATCCGCGAATTTACGGAACGCGTATTTCAGCACCCAGTGCCAAGGGCCGCCGGCCGAGGTGAGCAGCTCGCGCTCATGCGGTTGCATGGCGCGGATGGTGTCGCCATTCGTGCACGAACCGCCCGACAGGAATATGTCGCCGAACGGGCGCATGTGCGAATAACACACCAGCCGCGAGCTTCCGTCCGGCGCGCGATACATCGCGACCAGATGATGCGGGGACTCCGGCATCGAGTCGCCGAACTTGCGCCGGAACAGCTCGCCGGCGAGCAGGCGCGGTGCATCGATCTCCGTCAGGTACAGGAACGAAGCGAGTTCTGCGGGCAGTATCTGCAGATCGGTCATGCTGTTGCCGCATTGGACGAACGAGGGGACCAGTGTCCAAGCGTAGCGCAGAGCGATGGGTCGGCGTTGCAGACGTGCAGAAGCCTGCGCGCGGGCCGCGGGAAGCCTCCCGCTAACCCGCAGCGCTGCCGAGAATCTGCCGCAACTGCCCGGGGGTTTTCCAATCGAACCCGGCCACCAGGCGCGGCAGGTTCCAGCGATCGGAATGCCGCGTCACGAAGCCTGCCTGCGTGCCGAACGCGGCCTTGAGGCCTGCCGCCGCCGCGTATTGCGGGAAATACGTCTCGCGCAGAAACACGTTGCTTTCGCCGTAAGGATAGGCGAACAGACCGGATGGCGGGCGCGCCAGGTGTTCCTGCAACCATCGATGAGCACGCAGGATCTGCTGGTCTGCATCCGCCATGTTGTCCACGCTCACGAAGGTGCCCGGCGATTGGGCGATCGCTGCGTGCTGCGGCAAGGTCGGATGGTTGTGGTCCCAGCTGTGGTTCTCGATTGCGAGCATGCCTTCTTCGGCTGCGTCCGACCACCAGTCGTGTGTCCACCAGCCGCGGCCGACCATGCAGGTGACATCGAGGACTGCGCGCGCTTCGGGTGAGACGATCACGAAACTGGTCGCATGCACCTCGGCACCGGTCCGTGCGCGGAAGTCACGCAGGATGCCGGCGAAGCCGCGCTGCATGCCGTGCGTAGGGTGCTCGATATCGTGCCAGTCGAACCAGGAGCCGTCGTCGAAGCTCAGTGCGACGCAGCGATCCAGGTCGTCGGGTGCATCGCCGATGCAGGCATCGACCACGTCGGCCAGGCGCACGATGCGCAGGCCCAGTTGATGGATGGTGTGCAGATCCTCGGCGAGCGCGACGTGGTCGTTGTTCGCATAGTCGCGGCCGCCGACGTTCATCGCATGGTAGGTCAGTACCGGGACGCGCATCGTGGCTCAACCTGGAATGTTCGGAGGGTGCAGCGCGTTTCGACGGACGCGCCCGGCGTGTGATGGAGAAACAACGAGCCGGCGGCACGCATGCGGCCGACTCGGGTGCGCAGCGTCGGGAACGGACGCCGCCTACTGGATCCCGCGCCGCTTGAGCAGCGCATCCACGGTCGGATCGCCACCGCGCCAGGCGCGATACAAGCTCATCGCCTCGTCGGTGCCGCCGCGCGACAGCACGCCGGCGCGATAGGCATCGCCGATTTCCCGGGTCAGGCCGCCCTCGGCCATCTGGTATGCGAAGGCGTCGGCCGCGAACACTTCCGACCACAGGTAGGCGTAGTAGCCGGCGCTGTAGCCACCGCCCCAGATATGCGCGAAGTAGCCGGTGCGGTAGCGCGGCGGGATCGGTGCAAAGTCGACGCCACGGTTGTTCAACGAGGCGGCCTCGAAGGCCACCGCGTCGGTCGGTGCGGCACCGGCTGCGAACTGGTGCCAGTCCATGTCCAGCATCGCCGCGGCCATGTATTCGAGCGTGCCGAAGCCCTGGTCGAAGCTGCGCGCAGCTTCGATCTTGGCCACCAGTTCGGCCGGCATTGCGGCACCGGTTTGATGGTGCTTGGCGTAGTTGGCCAGCACTTCCGGATGCAGCGCCCAATCTTCGTTGGCCTGCGATGGGAACTCGACGAAGTCGCGCGGCACGTTGGTGCCGGCGAGCAGCGGGTAGCGCACATTCGAGAACAAGCCGTGGATCGCGTGGCCGAACTCATGGAACAGGGTGCTGACCTCGTCGTAGGTCAACAGCGTGGGTTGGCCATCGCCGGGCTTGGCGATGTTCAGGTTGTTGAGCACCACCGGCTTGGTGCCGAGTAATTCGGACTGGTCGACGAAGGTGCTCATCCACGCGCCGCCGCGCTTGCTCGGACGCGCATACAGGTCGGCGTAGAACAGGCCCAGCTGCGAGCCATCGGCATCGAACACGTCGAATACGCGCACGTCGGGGTGGTAGACCGGAATGTCCTTGCGCTCGGTCAGCGTGATGCCGTAGAGCTTGTTCATCGCGTAGAACAAACCGTCCTTGAGCACGCGGTCGAGTTCGAAGTACGGACGCACCTGCGCTTCGTCGAGGTCGTACTTGGCCTTGCGCACTTTCTCGGCGTAATAGGCCCAGTCCCAGCCGGCCAGCGCGAAGTCGCCGCCGTCGGCCTTGATCGCGGCTTCGATGTCGGCCGCTTCGCGGCGCACGTTGGCCATCACCGCGGGCACCAGGTCGTCGAGCATCTTGTTGACTGCTGCCGGCGTCCTGGCCATCTGGTCGTCGAGGCCGAACGCGGCGAAGCTGTCGAAACCGAGCAGCTTCGCGCGCTCGGCACGCAGTTCTGCGATACGCAAGATGCGCTCGCGCTGGTCGAAGGCGCTGCCATCGATCCCGCGGTTGATCGAGGCTTCGAAAATGCGCTGGCGGCTGGCGCGGTTGGACAGCGCGGCAAGCAGCGGCTGCGGCGTGGTGTTCTGCAGCGCGATCACCCACTTGCCGTCCAGACCGCGTTCCTTGGCGGCGGCGGCTGCACCCGCGATATCCGACTCGGACAGCCCCGCCAGTGCATCGGCCGAGTCGAACACCACCGCGGCGGCATTCACGCCCTTGAGCAGGTTCTCGCCGAAGGCGGTCTGCAGGGTCGACAGCTCCTCGTTGATCTTGCGCATCTGCGCCTTGCCGGTCTCATCGAGCAGCGCACCGGCGCGCACGAAACGCTGGTAGTAGCGTTCGGTCAGGCGACGGTCCTCGGGATGCGCGGTGAGCGTCTCGCGTGCGTCGTAGAGCGCCTTCACGCGCGCGAACAGCTTCGGATCGAGGAAGATCCGGTCCTGGTGCTGCGCGATCTTCGGCGCGATCTCTGCCTCGATCTGCTGCAGCGTCTCGTTGGTGTGCGAATTGGTCAGGTTGTTGAACACCTGGTTGACCCGATACAGCACCGCGCCGCTGCGCTCCATCGGCACCAGCGTGTTGTCCAGCGTCGCCGGCTCCGGGTTGTCGGCGATCGCGCGCACTTCGGCCAGTTGCTGCGCCATGCCCTCGGTGAAGGCCGGCATGAAATGCTCGTTGGTGATGCGGTCGAGCGGCGGTGCGAGCAGCGGCAGGGTGCTGGCGCTGAAGAATGGATTCTGCGCAGTGTCGTCGGCCGCCGGCGTGGTGGCGACGGGAGCGTCCTTGGGCGGCACGGTGGTGGCCTCCGGGGCTGGTTTTGAACAGGCGCTCAGCGCCAGGGTGCAGGCAAGTGCGAGGTGGGCGAGTCGGGTCATGGATCGGCCTCGTGGGGTGATTGCGGGTGGACGCGCTCGCAGCGCATCCATGAACGCCCGATTCTACGCCGATGCGGCTTTGGCTGCCGGCGGCCGCTCGTGCGGCACTTTTGCAGGTTGGCTGTCGCGTTCGGTCATTTACGCAAACAGAAACGGCCGGTCGCAATGACCGGCCGTTCGCGGCGCCATCCATGGCGCCTGCTTTCGCAATGGGCTCAGTTGCCGCGCGTCACCTGGATGCGGGACTGCAGCACCGTGCGCTGGTCGCTGCCGACGATCGTCGACCACTCGAAGTCGACCAGCGCGCGCGCATCGAACGCCTGCCACTCGCCGATGGTCCAGCGGCCGTAGGTGTCGCGCTGCAGGCCACGCAACTCGATCCGCTCGCCGATCCGGCGCACCTGCAGCACCACGAAGTTGTCGCCGACCACGATCGACAGCGCTTCGATCGCCTGCGCGCCGACCGCGAGGTCCGCCAGTCTGCTCGCGGGCAGGGCCAGTCGCTGCACCAGCCCCGGCGTTGCCGGCTCGATGCGCAGCACGTCCGGCGTCGGTGCGAGCGGCTCGAAGCCGTTGGCGAACAGCGCCAGCGCGTCGGTCACGGTGCTGGTGTTGTTGGCCGGGTTCGGGTCCGGCGTGCCGACCGGTGCGGTGACCGTCGCCGTGTTGACGATCGATACCGGCGGCGTCGCGGGCAACTGCGCGGTGATCGCGAACACCACGCCGGTGCCGTTGGCCAGGTCGACCTGCGCGTTGATGTTGCCGCTGCCGTTGGCCGGACAACTCGCGCCCGCACCGCTCGGGGTGCAGGTCCAGGTCACACCCGACAGGCTGGCCGGGAAGGTGTCGGCGACCACCGCGCCGATCGCACCCAGCGGACCGGCATTGCCGACCTGCAGCGTGTACTGAATCAGCCCGCTCGCGGCCAGCGACAGCGAGCTGGTCTTGACGATCGACAGGTCGGCGTCGGTCGGCACCGCGCCCACCGTGACGCCGAGGTTGGCGTTGGTCACCGCGCCGCAGTTGTCGGTGGCGCGGATCACCAGCGTGTGGCTGCCCACCGGCCCCGCGTTGGACAGGGTCACGATGCCGGTCGGCGCCACCGTGGCCCCGCCGGTGTAGGTGCCGGTCGACTGCACCACGATCGACTGCACGCTGCCGGAGTCGCTGGGGCCGGTTGCCGGGTTGACCGCGGTGCCGGCGCCCGCGAGCAGCGAGACCGCGCCGTAGGACAGCGTCGGGGCGGTGTTGGGCAGCACCGTGACCGCGAGCGTGGCCTCGGCGAACAAACCGCCGGTGTCGGTCGCACGCAGGGTGAAGTTGGCGCTGGTGGCGAGGCAGGCCGCGGTGACGCTGGCGGTCACCGCGCCGCTGGCGTCGATCGCGATCCCGCCGACCGCAACCCCGTTGACGGTCGCCGAAGCGCCGCCGTTGACCGTCACCGCGAGCGCGGTTTCGGCGTCCTCGGCGTCGGTGGCGGTGGCGATGGTCGACACCGCGCCGGCGTTGCCTTCGGTGCGGGTGGTGGGCGACGCGGTGATCGACGGCGGGGTGTTCGGGTTGGCCAGTTCATCGGCGCCGATCTCGGGTGCGGTGGCCGAGCGCGGGTCGCCATCGATGTCGATCGTGACCGATGCCAGCGGCGTGCCGGCGTTGATCGCTGGGCTGGTCGCGGTCAGATGCAGGTCGGAAGCCGATATGAACAGCGGATCGCC
>JANOEA010000504.1:0-5845 GCA_031412975.1 Pseudomonadota bacterium
GCGGCCGGCTGACCAGGTACATCGCCATCGCGTCGACCAGCAGGTGCTCGACCTTGACCGCGGGAAACTCGCTCGCCATCAGGCGCGTCACCGTTTCGCGCCACAGGCGCGAGGTCTCAAGCACGTTGGCCTTGTCGACCGAGGTCAATCGACCGCTGCGCGCCTGCGCCATGCGCGCCGCGATCCGCGTCACGCGTTCGATCTCGGCCACGCTGTAGGCGCACTCGTCGGTGGCGCGGTCGGCACTGCGGGTGCGCGCGCCGAAGTAGATGCCGCCGGTCAGTTCGCGCACCACCACGAAATCGACGTCGCGCGCGCGCTCTGGCTTGATCGGACTGGCATCGAGCAGGGCAGGGTGCACGCGCACCGGGCGCACGTTCGCATACAGTCCCAGTTCGCGGCGCAGTGCGAGCAGGCCCGCTTCGGGGCGGATCGCGACCGGCACATCTGCCCACTGGGGGCCACCGATTGCACCGAGCAGGATCGCATCGGCGCTGCGGCACGCGGCCAGCACCGCCGCCGGCAGCGGTTCGCCGGCGCTGTCAATCGCGGCGCCGCCAAACGGTTGGCTATCGAACTCGAAGGCGAGGCTGAAGCGCTGTGCGACCGCCTCGAGTACCGCACGTCCCGCCGTCACCACCTCGGGGCCGATGCCGTCGCCCGGCAGCAGCACGATGCGTGAGCTCATGCGCGCGCCTCGTAGCGGTCGATCAATTCAACGCGCTGGGTCAGATAACCCAACTCGTCGACGCCATCGAGCAGGCACTGGCGCACGAAGGGATCGAGCGTGAAGCGCACCTGACGCCCGTTCTCGCGGGTGATGGTTTCGCTGGCGACGTCGATCTGCAGGCGCTCGCCGGGATGCGCGAGCAGTTCGGCATGCGCGACCTCGTCGATGACCAGCGCGAGCAGGCCGTTCTTCAGCGCGTTGTTGCGGAAGATGTCGGCGATCGCGCTGCTGATCACGGCCTGGAAGCCGGCATCCAGCAGCGCCCACGGGGCGTGCTCGCGCGACGAACCGCAGCCGAAATTGCGTCCCGCGACCAGGATCGCCGCACCCTCGGCCTGCGGCTGGTTGAGCACGAAACCCGGTTCCGGGGTGCCGTCCGCGCGCCAGCGCCAGTCGTTGAACGCATGCCGGCCGAGGCCCGTGCGCGTGGTGGTGGTCAGGAAGCGCGCGGGAATGATCTGGTCGGTATCGATGTTGTCGATCGCCAGTGCGACGCTGCGCGAGCGCACGCTGCGTACGGGATTCATGCGGCCTGCCCGGTGGCGGTGAGGGTTCGATGGTCGACGATCGCGCCGGCCACCGCACTCGCGGCGGCGGTCGCGGGGCTGGCCAGCACGGTGCGCACGCCCTTGCCCTGGCGACCCTCGAAATTGCGGTTGCTGGTGCTGACCACCAGTTCGCCGGGGCGCGCGATGTCGCCGTTCATGCCGATGCACATCGAACAACCCGGCTCGCGCCATTGCGCGCCGGCCGCGATGAACACCTCATGCAGGCCTTCGGCCTCGGCCTCGCGTTTGACCCGCTCTGAGCCGGGCACCACCAGCATGCGCACGCGCGGACTGATCTGTCGACCGCGCAATACCTCGGCGGCATCGCGCAGATCCGACAGCCGCGAGTTGGTGCAGCTGCCGACGAACACCACGTCGACCGGCTCGCCGGCGATCTGCTGGCCTTCGCGCAGCCGCATGTAGTCGAGCGACTTGCGGGTCGCGGCGTCACGCCCGCTGGGGACACGGCCATCGATCGCGACGGTCTTGCCGGGATCGGTGCCCCAGGTCACGGTGGGTGCGATCCGGGTGGCGTCGATCCGCACTTCGCGATCGAACACCGCATCGGCATCGCTGGCCAGCGCGAGCCAGCGCGCGGCGGCAGCGTCGAAGGCTTCGCCCTGCGGTGCTTCCGCGCGACCGCGCAGCCACTCCACCGTGGTCGCATCCGGCGACACCATGCCCGCGCGCGCACCCATCTCGATCGACATGTTGCACAGGGTCATGCGCTCATCCATCGACAGCGCGCGCACCGTGCTGCCGCGGAACTCGATCACATGCCCGCTGCCGCCGTCGACACCGATGGTGCCGACCACGTGCAGGGTCAGGTCCTTGGCGCTGACGCCGGGCGCGAGTACGCCCTCGATCGTCACCGCGAGCGTTTTCGGCTTGCGCTGCAGCAGGCACTGCGTGGCCAGTACGTGGCCGACCTCGGTGGTGCCGATGCCGAACGCCAGCGCGCCGAATGCGCCATGGGTGCTGGTATGGCTGTCGCCGCAGACGATCGTCATGCCCGGCTGCGTGCGGCCCAGTTCCGGCGCCATCACGTGCACGATGCCGCGATCCGGCGAATCCCAGCCGCGCAGCGCGATTCCGAACTCGACGCAGTTGCGCTCGAGCTGGGTGACTTGCGCCCGTGTTGCGGCATCCAGATACGGGCGCGAGCCGTCGGCATTGCGCGGCAGCGTCGGCGTCGAATGATCGAGCGTGCCCAGCGTGCGATCCGGTCGCCGCACCGGCAGCCCGCGCTCGCGCAGTACCGAGAACGCCTGCGGCGTGGTGACCTCGTGGATCAGGTGCAGGTCGATGTAGATCACGCTCGGTCGCCCATCGTCGGGCGACTCCACCAGATGGTCGTGCCAGATGCGGTCGAACAGACTGCGTGGACTCATGCCGAGGCTCCGGCAAAAGCGGGCGTGGCGAGACCCCGCGCGATGGCGAGCGCGCGCCGCACGGGTGGCGGCGATCCGGTTGACCGCCTCCAGCAGCGCGAGCGCCGATGCCTCGATCACGTCGGTACTCACCGCCTGCCCACGGTACTCGCGGTCTTCATGGGTCACGCGCACGGTGGCCTGGCCCTGCGCATCGACGCCGCCGGTGAGACTGCGCACATGGTAGTCGCGCACGTCGAAGGCGATCCCGGTCGCGCGCGCCAGTGCATTGGCGATCGCGTCGATCGGGCCGTCGCCGACCGCGGCTTCGCGATGGATGCGACCGTCGACATCGCGCACTGCGACGCTCGCGGTCGGTTCGCTGCGGGCGCCGATCGACGTGGTCACCTGCAGCGACTCCATCGTGTAGCCGATCGCGACGGTGGGATCGACGCCGAGCCAGAGCGCTTCGAGGTCGGCGTCGAACACCTCCTTCTTTTTGTCGGCCAGTCGCTTGTAGGCCACCATCAGCCCATCCAGTGCGGCGTCTTCTACCGCGTAGCCGAGATGCCCGAGGCGTTCGCGCACCGCGGCACGACCGCTGTGCTTGCCGAGTACCAGCTGCGAGCCGGGAAAGCCGACGTCTTCGGGCCGCATGATCTCGTAGGTGCTGCGGTCGGCGATCATGCCGTGCTGGTGGATGCCCGATTCATGCGCGAAGGCGTTGTCGCCGACGATCGCCTTGTTGCGCGGGATGGTCGAGCCGATCAGCGTCGACAGCAGGCGCGCGGTCGAATACAGGCGCGGCGTGCGGATTCCGCTGTGCACGCCGTAGCGCTCGGGTCGCGTGCGCATCGCCATCACCAGTTCCTCGAGTGCTGCGTTGCCGGCACGCTCGCCGATCCCGGTGATGGTGCACTCGATCTGCCGCGCGCCGGCTTCGACCGCGGCCAGCGAATTGGCCACCGCAAGCCCGAGGTCGTCGTGGCAGTGGGTGCTGATGCGCACCTTGTCGACGCCCGGGACCTCGCGCTTGAGCAGGCGGATCAGCTCGAAATACTCGCCGGGCGTGGTGTAGCCGACCGTGTCGGGCACGTTGATGGTGCTGGCACCCGCGGCGATCACGTGGCCGAACAGCTCGATCAGGAAATCAGCCTCCGAGCGCGTCGCGTCCTCGGCCGAGAACTCCACGTCCTCGACGAAGCTGCGCGCCTGGCGCACCCCGGCCACCGCGCGCTCGATCACCTGCTGGCGGCTCATCTTGAGCTTGTGCTCGCGATGGATCGGGCTGGAGGCGATGAACACATGGATGCGCGACTTCGCGGCCGGCTTCACCGCCGCTGCGGTCGCGCTGATGTCCGACTCGTTGCAGCGCGCCAGGCCGCAGATCGTCGCGCCTTCGACGCTGGCGGCGATTTCGTGCACCGAACGGAAGTCGTCCTCCGAAGCCGCCGGGTAGCCCGCTTCGATCACGTCCACGCCCAGTTGCGCGAGCGCGGTCGCGAAGCGCTGCTTCTGCGCGGGATTCAGGCTGCAGCCCGGGCTTTGCTCGCCGTCGCGCAGGGTGGTGTCGAAGATGATCACGCGCTCGGTCATCGGGATGTCCTCGGCAGACGGCGACGAACCGGCACCGGCAGCAGAGCCGGGCGCGGTGCGAACCAGCGACGCAGGCGTTCGAGCAGGGCAGTCATCGTGGGGATCCTTGGGTTGCGGATTCAGTGAGGTGCGGCTGGGCAAAAAAAAGCCCCGCGCCGTTGCCGGTGCGGGGCTTTTGGTTCGGATTCGATCGGAAGTCGGCCGGACTAAAGCAACGCGCACCGTGTGTGCGGCGGAAGAAGGAGTCCATCAAGGCAAGGCGCAACGCCGCCGACCGGGGCGGACGCGGACAACCAACGGTTGATGCGCTGCGACATAATCCCGACGATGCACCGGGTTCGGGGCGATTGTCAAGCGTCCGCAGCCGGAAGCGGGTTTTCCCCGGGCGGCAGGGCGGACACGCCGGCCACGCCAGCCAGGTGGACAGACCTTGACAATCGAAAATGGGCTGGACTACCGTCGACGGATGATCTCGCATCGCAGCATCGCGTCCGCAGCAACCCCGGTCCATGTCGGGTCGGCGCGCGCCTGGCCGCACGAGGTAGTCCTTGTTGCCGTCGTACTCATTACGCGCGCAGCGTGCGGGACGAGGGCGTGAACTGAAGCAAGGTCATACGGCTCCCTCGAACCCCCGCACCGGCGACGGCAGCGGGGGTTTTGCGTTTATGGGTCTGGTTTACACCACGGAGTAACCACGCAGTGCGCAGCGACGCCATCAAAGCCGGTCCCGATCACGCCCCCGCACGCGCCATGCTGCGCGCCACCGGGCGCGACGATGCAGCCATCGCCAAGCCATTCGTCGCGGTGGTGCATACCTGGTCCGACGTATCGCCGTGCAATTTGACCCTGCGCATGCTGGCCCAGCACGTCAAGCGCGGGGTCGAGGCCGCGGGCGCCACCGCGATCGAGTTCAACACGATCGCGGTCACCGATGGCATCGCGATGGGCACCGCCGGCATGCGCGCTTCGCTGGTGTCGCGCGAGTGGATCACCGATTCGATCGAACTGGCGGTCGACGGCCACAGCCTCGATGCGCTGGTGGTGCTGTGCGGCTGCGACAAGACCATTCCGGCCGCCGCGATGGCAGCGGCACGCCTGAACATCCCTGCAGTCGTCCTGTACGGCGGCACCATCGCGCATGGCACCCACCGCGGTGCGGCGATCACCATCCAGGAAGTATTCGAGGCGGTAGGCGCGCACGCGGCCGGGCGCATCGATGCCGCCGAGCTCGAAGCGGTCGAACGCAGCGCGTGCCCCGGCGCGGGTGCCTGCGGGGGGCAGTTCACCGCCAATACGATGGCGATGGTGATGACCGCACTCGGATTGTCGCCGCTCGGCGCCAACGACCTGCCCGCGCTGCATCCGGACCGGCCTGCGAGTGCCGCGCGCATCGGCGAGTTGGTGGTCGAGTGCCTGCGCGAGCAGCGCCTGCCGCGCGACGTGATGACGCCGGCCGCGTTCCGCAATGCGATGCGCCTGGTTGCAGCGACTGCCGGATCCACCAATGCGGTGCTGCATTTGCTCGCGATCGCGCGCGAAGCCGGCGTGCCGCTCGTACTGGAAGATTTCGAACGCGCCTCGGCCAGTACGCCGGTGATCGC
>JANOEA010000505.1:0-19547 GCA_031412975.1 Pseudomonadota bacterium
ACTGCGAAGCCCTGCTTCGAGACTTCGAGTGAGATGATGCCAGTCTTGTTGGTGACGCTTGATGCTGAGCAGGGCCTCCAGCACGCAGGCGCGCTCGTCGATCCAGCCCTGCATGCCGGCGGCCTTGAGCATCGCGTACTCGCCGCTGACCTGGTAGACGAAGGTCGGCGCGCCGAACTGCTCCTTGATCCGCCGCACGATGTCGAGGTAGGGCAGGCCGGGCTTGATCATCACCATGTCGGCGCCCTCGTCGAGGTCGAGCTGCACCTCGTGCAGGGCCTCGTCGCTGTTGGCCGGGTCCATCTGGTAGGTGTACTTGTTGCCCTTGCCCAGGTTGCCCGCGGAGCCCACCGCATCGCGGAACGGGCCGTAGAAGCTCGACGCGTACTTCGCGCTGTAGGCGAGGATGCGGGTGTGGACGTGGCCGGCGGCTTCGAGCGCGTCGCGGATTGCGCCGATGCGCCCGTCCATCATGTCCGAAGGTGCGACCACGTCGGCACCGGCGGCCGCGTGGGAGAGCGCCTGCTTGATCAGTGCAGTGACGGTCTGATCGTTGTCCACGTAGCCGCTGTCGTCGATCAATCCGTCCTGGCCGTGGGTGGTGAACGGATCCAGCGCCACGTCGGTGATCACGCCGAGTTCCGGGCAGGCCTGCTTGAGCGCACGCACCGCGCGCTGCGCCAGTCCATCCGGATTCCAGGCCTCGCGGGCGTCGAGCGACTTCACCTCCGGCGGACTGACCGGAAACAGCGCGATCGCGGGGATGCCCAGCGCCTGCGCTTCGCCTGCGGCGAGCAACAGCTCGTCGATGCTGTAGCGGGTCACGCCGGGCATCGAAGCGATCGGCTCGCGCAGCTGGCGGCCTTCGCGCACGAACACCGGCCAGATGAAGTCGGCGGGAGTGAGCACGGTTTCGCGCATCAGGCGGCGCGAAAAATCGTCGCGACGCATGCGGCGGGGGCGGCTGGCGGGATAGGGCATGGGCGTGCAATGAGGTGGGACGATGGGTCGTCAAGAATACGCGATGGCCCGTGCAAAGCGGCAGTGCAGACCGCAGGGAATCCTCGAAGCGACTTGCAATGGCCGCTGCACACGGGTGATATTGCACGTCTTGGCGGCAGGACGAACACGGTGTCCGGCTGTCTTCTGCATCGTTGAACCCCAACCAGGACCGCATGTCCGGCATCCTCGTCGTCGAGCGTTCGGCTACCTTGCTGCATCTGCTCGCCCGCACCCTGCAGGCCGCGCAGGTCGACCAGTGGGCGGAGCTGCGCAGCTATGCCGAGGCGCTCGAACACCTGCAGGACGCCGTGCGACTCGGGCAGGACTACCGGCTGCTGATGCTGGGCGCACCCTCGCGGCCGACCCGCGAATACCTCGAACTGCTGGCCTACCTGCGCACGCCGCGGGAATCGCCGCTGCCGTTGCTGCTGCTCTCGCACGAGAAGTCGGCCGACATCGAGCAGCTGGTGGTCGCGCGCCCCGATACCCAGCACATCCCGTGGGCACAGTTCGCGCGCATTCCGACCGCGATGCGCCAACTGGCCCCGGACGCCGGGCAGGCGCCCGCGCCCGGCGAGCGCAAGCCCGCCAACGGCATCCGCGTGCTGTTCGTCGACGACTCGGCGAGCGTACGCCTGGCCTATCGGCAACTGCTCGAGCGCAACGGTTACGCCACCGAGGTCGCGAGCACCGTCGAAGAGGGCTATGCGAAGGGCCATGACGGCCGCTTCGACCTCGCGGTGATCGACTACTTCCTGCCCGATGGCGACGGCGACGAGCTGTGCGCTCGATTGCACCACAGCAAGGCCGCCGCGCACACGATGCTGGCGATCATCACCGGCACCTACCGCGAGGACGTGATCAAGCGCTGCCTCGAGGCCGGGGCGGTCGAGTGCATGTTCAAGAACGAAGCCAAGGAGCTGTTCCTGGCCCGGGTCGGCTCGCTGGCGCGGCAGATCCAGATGCAAAAACGCGTGGCTGAAGAAAAGCAGCGCCTCGATGGCATCCTGGGCTCCGTCGGCGATGGCGTGTACGGCGTCGATGCCGCCGGCGTGGTGACCTTCGTCAACCCGACCGGCATGGGCCTGCTCGGTTACGCCGACGAATCCCAGGTCGTCGGCAAGGCCGCGCACACGCTGTTCCACCAGGTTTCCGAAGACGGCCGCACCCTGGCACCCGACGAGGCCGCACTGAGCCGCGCATACGCGGCAGGCGATCAGCTGAAGAACCACGAGACCGTGTTCTGGACCCGCCAGGGCGAACCGCTGCCGGTCGAATGTTCGGTGCTGCCGCTGGCCATCGGCGGTCGTCGCGAGGGTTCGGTGGTGGTGTTCCGCAACATCTCCGAGCGCAAGAGCGCCGATCGCCTGCGCTGGGAACTGGCCCACGACCAGCTGACCGGTTTGTACAACGCGCGCTTCTTCAACACCGCGCTCGCCAGCGAGGTGGCGCGGCGCCGCGAAAACGGCGGCTATGCGGCGGTGCTGTACGTGGATATCGATCGCTTCACCCACATCATGGACGCCGGCGGCCAGGGCGTGTCCGACCAGCTGGTGGTCGACCTGGGCGTCGAGTATTCGCGGCGCCTGCGCGATGGCGACGTGCTGGCGCGCCTGGAGGGCGACCGCCTCGCGCTGCTGCTGACAGCCGTGCAGCTGGACAATCTGTTCACCATCGCCGATGGATTCCGCGAACTGGCCCACCAGTGCCAGTACATGACCAACGGGATCCGCCGCCATGCCTCGGTCTCGGTCGGCGTGTCGGTGATCTCGCGTGAAACCCCGAGCGCGGAATACACGCTGGAGCGCTCGCGGGTGGCCTGCAAGCTCGCCAAGCAGCGCGGCCGCGACCAGACCCAGATCTACGTCGGCGAATACGAGATGCGCGTCGCGCGCGAACTCGAGGCCGGCTGGAGCGAGCGCTTCCGCAGTGCGATCGAGGAAGACCGCTTCCTGTTCGAGATCCAGCCGATCGTGCCGCTGAGCGCGATTCCGACCGACGAAAGCCAGATCGTCGCGCGCCACGGCTGGCGCCTCGACGGCAACGGCAGCGGCCAGCCGTACCTGTTCGAGCTGCTGATCCGGATGATCGGCAAGAACGGCGAGCAGATCAGTCCGGGCGTGTTCGTGCCGCTGGCCGAGCGGGTCGGCATGATGCCGCGGATCGACCTGTGGATCATCACCCGCGCGCTGCGCCATCTGGCCGGCCTCAAGCGCTGGGCGCATCGGGTCTCGTTCAACGTGAACCTGTCGAACCAGACGCTCGCCGATCCCGAAACGCTGAAGCTGATCGCCGATGCGGTGCGCGCGGCGCATGCCGCACCCGGGCAGCTGGTGTTCGAGATCACCGAAACCTCGGAGATGCAGAGCCTGCACAACGTGCGGCGCTTCATCCAGACGATGAAAGGGCTCGGTTGCCGCTTTGCGCTGGACGACTTCGGCACCGGGTTCTCGTCGTTCACCCACCTGCGCCACCTGCCGGTGGACTTCGTCAAGATCGAAGGCAGTTTCGTCGAGGGCATGGCCGCATCGGATCTCGACCTGAAGATGGTGCAGTCGATCACCCAGCTCGCGAAGTCGCTCAAGCTCAAGGTAATCGCCGAACACGTCGACAGCTTCGCGACCCTCACTGCGCTGCGCGAGTGCGGGGTGGAGATGGCCCAGGGCCACTATCTGGGCGAGCCGCGCCCGTTGAGCGAGGTCGACTTCAGCGCCGTGCTGCCCTGAGCGGGCAGACCGTAGCCGCGTTCGCGTGATCCAGGCCGGGTCCTGGCGCGTACCGGGGGTCGACCGTCGTGCCCTGGGTGAAAACACCCATGGACTGCAGTGGTTTGCGAAGGCGGTCACAGATTGGCCCGCTCCGGCTAGGCATGCTCATTTGTTCAAACCCCGTTAGGGCTGCGCGAGCGATCCTGTGCAGGTCGCGGTATCGCTGGACATTCTTCACAATCATTGTTAGAAAGATGCTGCAAGTATCTGAGTGAGAACACAGTTATGACCGCCTCGATGTTGCTCCTGATTGCTGCCTGCGTACTGCTGGTCCTCGCTGTGCAGCGGGTTCCACAGGGTCAAGCCTTCACTGTGCACCGTTTTGGGGAATATCGGCGCACACTGTCATCCGGTTTGCACTGGATTGTACCTTTGGTGGAGTCGGTCGCCCATCGCATGAGCCTGACCGGTCGAGCAGTGCGCTTCCCCGACGTGCCACTGAGCCGCGAGGACACCGCTCTGCAGGTCGGCGGCGGCCTGTGGTACCAGGTGATCGAGCCCGCACAGGCCGACCCGCGGGCCGACCATCTGGACGACTTCGTGCTGGAATCCACCCACGCGGCGCTCGACGACCTCGCGCCGTGGCTGTCCACCCTCGATGCGCGCGAGTTCAACCTCGCATTGAAGACCGCGATGAACCAGCGCCTGCGCCCGCACGGGCTGCTGATCACCCGCAGCGAACTCCAGCGCGGCGCGTTGCCCTGACCCGGCGTTCGGTGCACCGCTGAACATCCGCGCGGCAAGCCCCGCGCTGGACCTCGGGCCCCGTGCTGCGGATACTCCGCGACCTGCTGTCGGCGAGGCGCGCGTGACCGATCGTTCGAGCCTCGATGCATCCCTGGCCAGCGGCATCGCGGCACTCGGCCTCGAGGTGGGCGCCGATGCGCGTGCGCGCCTGCTCGACTATCTCGAGCTGCTGGTGCGCTGGAACGCGACCTACAACCTCACCGCGGTGCGCGAGCCCGCGCAGATGGTGCACCGGCACCTGCTCGACAGCCTCGCGATCACGCGCTACGTGCACGGCGACACCATCGCCGATCTGGGCACCGGCGCCGGACTGCCGGGGATTCCGTTGGCGATCGCCGCCCCGCAGCGGCGCGTGCTGCTGGTCGAGGCCAATGGCAAGAAAGCCCGCTTCCTGCGCGAGGCCGTGCGGCGGCTGGGGCTGGCCAATGTCGAGGTCGTGCAGGCGCGGGCCGAAGGTGCGGATCGCGCCGCGCCACTGGACTGCGTGGTCGCGCGTGCGCTCGCGCCGCTGCCCGAGCTGGTGCGGCTGGCCACGCGCTGGCTGGCACCCGGCGGTGAACTGCTCGCGATGAAGGGGCCCGGCTGGGAAGACGAGCGGATCGGCCTGCCCGCGGGCTGGTCGGTGGTCGCATCGCATGCAATCACCGTTCCCGGTTTGGACGCGGGACGCTTTTTGGTGGTACTAAGGCAGTCCTGATTTTCGACTTCCGACCGCGGCATGCCGCGCCGGTTCCCAAGTTGATGTCCCCAGTGTCCAGCAGGCCCCCGCAATCCGGGGTCGCGGGTTCCATCGCAGCAGCAGTCGGCCAGCCGGTCATAAGTCTTCCATGTCGCGCATCATCGCCATTGCCAACCAGAAGGGCGGGGTCGGCAAGACCACCACCGCCGTCAACCTTGCCGCGGCGCTGGCCGAGGCGCGCCGCAAGGTGCTGCTGATCGATCTCGATCCGCAGGGCAACGCGACGATGGCCTCCGGCGTGGACAAGGCGACGGCCAAGCCCAACGGCTGCGAGGTGCTGCTCGAAGAAGCGCCGCTGGAACGCGCGCTGGTCACCACCAGCGCCGGTTTCGACCTGCTGCCGGGCAACGCCGATTTGACCGCGGTCGAGGTCAAGCTGATGGACGCGATCGCGCGCGAGATGCGCCTGCGCCAGGTGCTCGAGCCGGTGCGCGCGAAATACCACTTCATCCTGATCGACTGCCCGCCCGCGCTGTCGCTGCTCACGCTCAACGCGCTGACCGCAGCGCAGGGCGTGCTGATTCCGATGCAGTGCGAGTACTTCGCACTCGAAGGGCTCACCGCGCTGCTCAACACCGTCAAGGCGGTCAAGGCGCGCTTGAACCCCGAGCTCGAGATCGAGGGCCTGCTGCGCACGATGTACGACGTGCGCAACAATCTCGGTAACGAGGTGTCGGCACAATTGACCAAGCATTTCGGCGACAAGGTCTACCGCACCATCGTGCCGCGCAACGTGCGCCTGGCCGAGGCGCCCAGCCACGGCAAGCCGATCTCGCAATACGACCGCGAGTCGCGCGGTGCGATCGCCTATCTGGGCCTGGCCGGCGAGGTGCTGCGGCGCGAGCGCGGCGCCGGCAAGACCGAAACCAGCGCCGCCTGACGGAACCCACGATGGCCGCTGCAAAGAAATCCAAACTCGGTCGTGGCCTCGATGCGTTGTTGGGCATCGACAGCGGCACGGCTTCGGGCGCCGACACTGCCGCCAGCGGCGATCTGCGCACGCTCGCGGTGGGCTCGATCCAGCCGGGCCGCTACCAGCCGCGCACCGGGATGGATCCCGATCGCCTGCAGGAGCTGGCCGACTCGATCCGTGCGCAAGGCCTGATCCAGCCGATCGTGGTGCGCCCGGTCGCGCGCGATCGCTACGAGATCATCGCCGGCGAGCGCCGCTGGCGCGCAGCGCAGTTGGCCGATCTGACCGAGGTGCCCTGCGTGGTGCGCGAGGTGCCCGACCAGGCGACCATTGCGATGGCGCTGATCGAGAACATCCAGCGCGAGGATCTCAATCCGCTCGAAGAAGCCGCCGCGCTGAAGCGGCTGATCGACGAATTCACCCTGACCCACCAGCAGGCCGCGGAAGCCGTCGGTCGCTCGCGCGCGGCGGTCAGCAACATGCTGCGCCTGCTCGACCTGCCGCCCGACATCAAGCAGCTGCTCGAAGCGCATCGGCTGGAGATGGGCCATGCGCGCGCGCTGTTGACCCTGCCGGCTGCCGAGGCGCGCCGGCTCGCGCTGGCCACGGCCGACAACGGCTGGTCGGTGCGCGAGCTCGAAGAGCGCGCGCGCAAGGCGCACGATGCCGCCGGCGACAGCAAGCCCGGGCGCGGCAACGGGGCGCGCGGCAACGGCGTGCCGCATCCGGTGGCCGATCCGAACGTCAGCCAGCTCGAGCGCCAGCTGGCCGAAAAGCTCGGCGCGCGGGTATCGATCCAGTCCGGCAAGGCCGGCCGCGGCAAGCTGGTGATCGAATACTTCAGCCTCGACGAGCTCGACGGCATCCTCCAGCGGATCCGCTGAAAGGCAATCGGCGGCTTGCCGGTCCGTGTTTGCACATGGCCGGCAAACAATCCCAATTCGATGCACTGGTGCGCGCCACTTCGGCCGATCTGTACCGTTTCGGCCACTGGTTGTGCCGCAATCCCACGCTGGCCCACGATCTGGTGCAGGAGACCTACCTGCGCGCATGGCGCTCGCTGGACGACTTGCGCGAAACCGGCGCTGCCAAGGCTTGGCTGATCACGATCCTGCGCCGTGAGCATGCACGGCTGTACGAGCGCAAGACGCCGGCGCTCGAATCGATTGATGAGCTGGTCGCGCCGCTGCCCGACGACGACGGCCTGGTGCAGGCGCCGGACGATGCCAGCGAGGACAACCTGGTGCGGCGCGCGATCGCGCGCCTCGATCGGAAATACCGTGAGCCGCTGCTGCTGCAGGTGCTGTGCGGCTACACCTGCGACGAGATCGCGCGCGAGCTGGGCATCACGCCGCAGGCAGTGATGACCCAGCTGTTTCGCGCGCGGCAGAAACTGAAAGCCATGCTGGCCGGTGGGGCAGCAGGAGAATCCTATGAGTTCGCATGACAATCACAACGTGATCGCGTTCGGCGCGCCGCACGACGGCGCCGACGATCCGGCATTCGAGGCGCGCCTGCTGCGCGCGATGCAGGTCGAGGTGCCGCACGACCTGGTCGAATCGATCCTGCTGCGACAGACCACCGAAGCGCGCCACGCGCCGCGGGTGCGCGCGGCCTCGCCGGTATGGCGGATCGCGGCCGTGTTCGCGCTGGCGGTCGGAGGACTCGGCCTGTTCTTGTCCTCGAGTGCGCCGGTGCAGGCACTGGCGGACCTCGCCGTCGAGCACACGCTGACCCACGAACCGCATGCCACGTCGCGCACCGCGCGGGTCGCACCCTCGCAGGTCCGCGCGCTGTTCGCGCGCAGCGGGATGATCCTCGACACGGTACCGGACGCGGTGTACTACGCGAACCTGTGCGAGCTGGGCCGCGACATGTCCGTGCATCTGGTCAGCCAGCAGCCCGCTGGACCGGTCACGATCTACTACGTGCCCGGCCGGGTGGAATCGGCGCGGATGGACTTCCAGCAGTCTGGTTTCGAGGGCCGCAGCGTGCCGCTGGCCAGCGGCTCGCTGGTGATGCTGGCAGCCACCGACGGCGCCTTCGACCAGCTCGAGTCGGAGTGGCTTGGCGTGCTCGAGGCGGCGCGGCGCTGACCGCGCGACGCGGCACATCGACTCACAGCGGCGGCGCCACCAGCTCGGAGCCATCGGCGAACACGGCATCGACCTCGGCGGTGGCGATCTCGTAGGCGCCGGGCGCTGCGCTCAGCGCGCGACGCGGCGCATCAGCTCACAACGGACGGCGGACCGGGACTAGGCGGACCGGGACACGCACGATTCTGCGAGGGCGAGTCCTGACTGTTCCAGAATGCCTTGGGTGTCCTCGAACCGGTCTCATCAGCCTTGGTCATGGCGTCGGCAGGAGCTGTACGGTATCTTGCCGTACAAGGAGAAACCGCCATGACCAACAGCGCCGCCCGACTCGACCTGCGCTTGAACCCGACCGACAAAGCCCGCATCGCCCGCGCCGCCGATCTGCGTGGCGTGCCGCTGTCGGCATTCGTGCGCGACGCCGTCTTGCGCGAGGCCGAGAGCGTCATGGCCGCGGAACTGACCGTCAGCTTGTCGGCTGCTGAGTCGCGCCGCTTCCTGAAGGCGCTCGACGCGCCCTTCAAGCCCAACGCCAGACTGAAGAAGGCGATGCAGGACGCCTCCAAGCTGATCCGCTGACGTGGCTTTGCAGTGCGCGCCGCTGGATACGCGGCTGCACAAGCGCGCCAACTTCCGCTGCGGAGTACCGGTGCTGGATACCTACCTGCAGCAGCAGGCCAGCCAGCATCAGCGTGATGGCATCGCCACTACCCACGTCCTGATTGACGATGGCGATCCGACCCAGGTTCTCGGCTATTGCAGTCTGGCGGCCGCGCAGCTGAATTTGCACGACCTCCAACCAGCCGATCGCCGGCGGCTGCCCGCATACCCAGTGCCTGCCGTGCGACTGGGCCGCCTGGCGGTGGCGAGCGCGGCGCAAGGCAAGGGCTATGGTCGGCTGCTGCTGGGCCACGCCACGAACTGCAGCATGGCTCTACGCGCGCAGCTGGGTGTGCGGGTGCTGGTGGTCGATGCGCTGGACGAGCGCGCGGCGGCGTTCTACCGGGCCTTTGGGTTCCGCGATACATCCGAGCAGGCCTACACGCTGTATCTGCCGTTGGGCCAGGCCTGACGTCTATTGGTTTGAGGGGGTATGGGACGCAGTCTGGGACAGCCACAAGTTACCCCGGGGCTAACGATTCCCGGTCTGGCATTGGTAGGCATGCATACACCGGATTGGCTGCATTCATCTGTGTTGTTTCGTGCCTGTCCCGGATTGCGGTCCGTGGACGCAGAAACCGTTGAAGTGGCCTGACCGGCCACGGAGGAAAACATGGACATTCGCCCTATCTGCACCAAAGCAGACTACAAGGCCACTCTCAAGGAGATTTCGGCCTTGATGGATTCCGACCCGGATCTGGGGTCGCCAGAGGGTGATCGCCTGGACATCCTGGCCACGCTGGTGCAAGCCTACGAGGCCAAGCACGTGCCTATTGCCGCGCCTGATCCAGTGGAAGCCATCAAATTCCGGATGGATCAGAGCGGACTGTCCGTCAAGGATCTCGAGCCGATCATTGGCAAAAGCAACCGCGTCTACGAAGTCCTGAGCCGCAAGCGCCCGTTGACGCTCGCCATGATCCGCAGACTGCACAAGACCTTGGGCATCCCAGCCAATGTGCTGATTGCGGAGACGGCCGCAGGGTGATCATCGAACGCTGATGGAGGCATGCCGGGGGATGCCGGGACAGCCATGATTCTCGTCGGGGCATTTCGGAATAGCCGTGATTCTCGTCCGCAGAATTGTGGCGGCCCCCAACCGCTTCCCGAACCGCTGTAGCGCTGTAGTGACCACCTAGGGAACGGCGATCTCGAATCCGTCGACGAACACGCGATCGTCGATCACCGGGTGTTGGGAAGTTGGCGACCGCGAGTAGGCGAAGTCGACCGAACCGGTGTACTCGGCCTGGATCTTGCGCGAACCCGCGACCGAAAGGCGCAGCACGCAGGCAAATGCAACCGCACCCGCTCCGGCCGCTTCGGGCGTCATGTCGACGCACGACTCGCCGGTGTCCGCACGCAGGGTCACCAGCCCGTTCGTGGGCGCGTTGCTCGCGGAGACGGTGACCGCGAACGTGACCGCATTGCCGATGCCCGAGGGCGAGGGCGAGCCGCTGGGCGCCGATAGCGTGGTCGCAAGGCCCGTGCGATGCAGCACGACGCGATTGACTTGCGGCTGGCCGGCGATCAGCTGGTTGCGCTGCGGGTCGTAGCCGAAGTCGGCGGTGTTCGGGCCGAGCGTTTCCATGTTTCCGACGCCATGGACAGGCACCGGCACGCCGACAACGCGACCGTCCGAGACGCCCAGCACTGCGCTGGTGGCATTGCGTACCACGAAGTTTCCGTTGGCGTAGGTCTGCACACGCGTCGGTGTCGGGATCGCGCCGAGAGCGATGACGATGGAGTTCGAGGCCGTAACGGGTCCGACCGTCGTCCCGGTGGTGCGCGCCAGCGTGATGGCGCCCGCGCCCGCGAACGCGACGCGGATGTTCCAGTCGGTGTTGCGCACCAGGAAATCGCCGTTGGCGAGCGTGACGAGGCCGCCGAGTCCCACCCGGTCACCTTCCTGGGTGCCGTGGAGCGAGTTCAAGCTGGAGACCTGCACGCCCGCCCCCGCGCCCGGCTGCACAACCGTCACCGCGCCTGCTGCATCGAGCGCGCCGAACCGCCACAGTGGACTGGAAACGGCGACCGCACCGCCGGGTAGGCCCCAGAGCCCACCGCTTCCGATCTGGTCGAAGTCCTGGGCGCCGATCAATGCGGCATTGGCCGCACTCACGGTACCGGTGAGGCCGCCGATACCGGAGGCGATGATCACCGCGCCCCGCGCGACGCCCCCGGCAGGCGCCCACTGCGTGTTCGCAAGCGCGTAACGGCCGTCGGCGAGCGCGATCGGTGGTGCGGAACCGAACCGCTGGTCGACGACCTCACCAACCAGCGAGTTCGCGGCGCTCACCGGCCCCACGATGCCGGTCGTTCCATTGCCGAATGTGATCGCACCGGTATCGCGCAGCGCGCCATTGTCCCAGGAAGGACTCGCGACCACGTAGTTTCCGTTGGACAAAGCGACCACGGCACGTTCGGACACGCGGTCCAACGCACTCGCGCCGTAAAGTGAGTTGTCGACGTTGACGGTGCCGATTGCCGGACCGCCGCCATTCACCAGTGTGGCAGCGCCGCCACGGAACGCCGACGAGCGGAACTCCGGCGAACGCACCACGTAGTTGCCGTTTGCAAGGGCTATGGCACCGAGCGATCCAATGCGGTCGGAGTCGCCACCGCCTAGCAGGGAGTTGGTCGCCGACACCACCCCACTGACGCCGGATACGCCCGAGCCCCAGGTCACCGCCCCAACATTCGCGGCGGGAAATGCGTCGAATTCGGGTGTGAGCACGACATAGTGGCCGCTGGACAAGGTAACAACGCCACCGTTGGACACGCGGTCGAACTCCGAGGCGCCGACCAGTGAATTGCCAGGCCCAACCACACCGGAGACTCCGCCGACCGCGGAGCCGAACGTAGCAGCCCCAGCCTCGCGCACTGCGCCGTTGTCCCACAGTGGGCTGCGCACGACGAAGTCGCCATCCGCGAGAACGTCGGCGAAGAATCCAACGCTGTCGCCGTCCTGACTGCCGATCAGCGAGTTGGCTGCCGAGATCGCGCCAGAGATGCCGCCCGCGCCGCTCCCGAACGTCGCAGCACCGCACTGGATTCCTGCGGCGGATCGCCACTCAGGCGTGAGCACCACGTAGCTTCCGTTCGGTAGCGCCACCGGCTCGAAAAGACCGACTTTCGAGAACCCGGTGGCGGCGGTCAGCGAATTCGCGCTCGAAACCGCCCCACTGCGCCCGATCCGGCCATCGACGAAGGTCACCGCACCGGCATCGATCTGTGTCCCGTTATCCCACCCGGGACTTCGCACCAGCGCATCACCGTCGGAGAGAACGACGATGCCGAGCGAACACAGGCGATCGGCAGCGCGCGTGCCGACCAGGGAATTGGTCTCGGAAACCACGCCTTCGACGCCGTGCTCGCCGTGGATGAAGCTTGCGGCACCGACATCGACCGCGCCGCCGCGGTCCAAGTCCGGACTGCACGCCAGCACGTTGCTGTCGCCGACCACGCGCAGTTCGCCGCTGCCGACGCGGTCAATGGCGCTGTTTCCGACGAGCGAGGCCACGCGCTCACCGTCGGGCCGGTACAGATGCACGGCACCGACATCCTGCAAGCCCCCCGCATCGAACAGCGGATCGGCCACCACAAAGTTGCCGTTCGGCAACACCAGGACGCGGCGACCGAACGCCTCGCTTCCGGATGGTCCTGTCACGAACTGCTGAGCCGCGGCCGCAGGCCAGGCCATTGCGAGCGCGAGCGCAGCGGCGGCACCGCGGCGGGCGAAAACGGGGAACCGGACGTTCATCGGCAACTCCCTCTACCTTCAACAGCGGTCGCAGTCCATCGACCCGGTCGACGTTCGTCGCATGGCGACTGCGGGCGAGTATGCGAGGCGCACGCTGCGCCCCGCAAGGGGCTCTCACCGTTTCACGCCTTCAGCGGTCCGCCATCGCGCCGCAAACCGCGCAAATCGGAACACGCGAAAACCGGGACGAAAACCGGGACAGGGACGAAAACCGGGACAGGCACAATTCTGCGGGGGCGAATCATGACTGTTCCGGAATGCCCGGATTGTGGCCGTCGCGGATTGCCGTCGCGGATTGCCGTCCGCCTCGCTGTTCGTCCTGAATGTGGCGGGCCCGCAAGCCCGTAGAGCAGCGGTCCTTGGTGAGTGTAGTTTGATGCCTGTCCCGGTTAACGAGCCACACCACCCCGCTCAGACCTTGATCCGCAGCATCTTCGGGTCGTACAGCGGCGCGAGGTGCAGCGTGCACGGCACCCGCTCCGTGGCGACTTCCAGCTTGTAGCGGCCCGACTCCAGCCAAGCGCGATCAAGCCCGTCCGAGCGGCGCACATAGCCCAGCCCGATAGGCTTGCCCAGCGTGTGGCCGAAACCACCACTGGACAGCCAGCCAGCGCGCTCGCCGTCGCGATAGATCGTTTCGCGGCCGAGCAGCACGACTGCCGGATCATCGACGCTGAACGTCGCGAGCATCTTCTTCAGCGGCTGCGCCTGCTGCGCGAGCAGCGCGGCGCGGCCCTGGAAGTCGCGGGCTGATTTCAGTTTCACCGCCCAAGCGAGCCCGGCCTCCAGCGGTGTGTGGTCGGGGCCGATGTCGCTGCCCCAGGCGCGATAGCCTTTTTCGAGGCGCAGGGTTTCGATCGCGCGGTAGCCGGCGTCGCGCAGGCCGTGCGCAGTGCCGGCTTCGTGCAGCGCGTCGTAGACGGTTGCGGCGAACTCCACCGGGATGTGCAGCTCCCAGCCGAGTTCGCCGACGTAGGTCACGCGCAGCGCCAGCAGCGGTGCGCCGGCCACGCACAGGCGCCGCGCGGTGCCGAACGGGAACCCGGCGTTGGACACGTCGTCGCGCGTGAGGCCTGCCGGCACGTCGCGCGCGCGCGGGCCCATCAGCGCCAGCACCGCGTGTGCGCCGGTGACGTCATGCAAGCGCGCGTCCAGGCCGGCCAGGCTACGTCGTTGGCGCAGATTCACGACAGCGCGGCTTCGGCGGCGACTGCTATGCGTATGCGCTGCTCGCCTCCGGCCACATCGACCTGGTGGTCGAAGCCGGCTTGCAGCCCTACGACTACCTCGCCTCGGTGGCGGTGATCGAAGCCGCGGGCGGACGCATCAGCGACTGGCGCGCCGCGCCGCTGACCACGGCATCCGACGGTCGGGTGGTGGCCGCCGCCAGCGAAGCGCTGTGGCGGGAGGCGTTGGCGGAGCTGGGCTAGTTGTCGAGGTTCGATACGTTGTTCTGCGGAATGCGGCTGATGGGTGGTCGGTCGACAATGCGTCTGCGCCGCGCGACGGTGGCGGTCTCGGGCCGATTCGGCTACCGTTCGCGGCCCTCGCCGCGCTGCGATACGCACCTCCAGGCCAGCTGGATGGGGGCGTTGCCGGCGCCCCACGGAGCACGCGAATGAACACCGTCCCCGCGCCCGAACTGTCGGTCGTGGTGCCCGCCTTCAACGAGGAGGACAACGTGGTCGCGCTGGTCGAGGAGATCGCGCAGGCCCTGCGCGGGCAGTTCTCCTTCGAGATGCTGCTCGTCGACGATCACAGTCGCGACGGCACGCTGGCCGCACTGCGCGCGGCCTGTGCGCGATTCCCGGAATTGCGCGTGCTGCACCACGCGCGGCAGAGCGGGCAGAGCACGGCAGTGCGCAATGGTGTCAAGGCCGCACGCGGCGCCTGGATCGCCACCCTCGATGGCGACGGGCAGAACGACCCGGCCGATATTCCGAAGCTGATCGCCGCACGGGCGACCGCGGATGCGCGGGTCAAGTGTTTCGCCGGCTGGCGCGTCAATCGCCGCGACGATGCGATCAAGCGGCTGTCCTCGAAGGTCGCCAACGCCGTGCGCTCGCGCATCCTGCGCGACGCCACGCCGGATACCGGCTGCGGGCTGAAGCTGTTCGAGCGCGCCGCGTTCCTCGAACTGCCCTATTTCGATCACATGCATCGCTTCCTGCCGGCGCTGTTCCAGCGCGACGGCTGGCAGGTGCTCAGTGTGCCGGTCAACCATCGGCCGCGCCTGCGCGGCGTGTCCAAGTACGGCACCTGGAACCGCCTGTGGGTCGGCATCATCGACCTGCGCGGCATGGGCTGGTTGATCCGCCGCTCGCGCCCCACCGCCATCGAGGAGTTCGTCGGCGAATGAACCAGGAAATCCTGTGGCTGGACTGGACCGGCATTCACGTCACCCCGTGGAAGCTGATCGGCTACACCGGCGCGCTGATGTTCGGGGCCCGCTGGGTGGTGCAGTTCGTCGCCTCCCGCCGCGCCGGCCGGCCGGTGATCCCGCGGCTGTTCTGGTACATGAGCGTGGTTGGCAGCGCGATGACGCTGAGCTACTTCGTGTTCTCGGCCAAGGCCGATTCGGTCGGCGTACTGCAGAACCTGTTCCCCGCGTTCACCGCGTTCTACAGCCTGTGGCTGGACGTGCGGCATCGCGGCTGGGCCAAGACGCGCAATCACTGGGACCCCGGCCGCGGCGACGCCTGAACGCGATCGCACGCCGCGCCGGGACCGCAAAACTTGCCCAGGGGTGGCCAATCGGCTATAAAGCGCGGCTAGCCAGCCCGCCGGAATGCATCCCGGCAGCCCGACCCTCCGCGCGGAGCCGGTCCGGCGGCCGGCAAGATAGCCAGCATCCCGATCCGCGTAACGGTGCGCCATCCGCACCGCGGGGCCGAATCCGCCCAGGCCATGGGCGGTCCCAGAAGCGCACTGACCACAGGTGAAAACGTCATGCCCAGACATTGCCAGGTAACCGGCAAGCGGACGACGAGCGGCAACAACGTCTCCCACGCCAACAACAGGACCAAACGTCGATTCATGCCCAACCTGCACGAGCGCCGCTTCTGGGTGCCCGCCGAGAAGCGCTGGGTGCGGCTGCGGGTGTCGGCCAACGCACTGCGCACGATCGACAAGAACGGCATCGAAGCCGTGCTCGCCGATCTTCGCGCGCGCGGCGAGAAGGTCTGAGGAGGATCACATGGCTTCCAAGCGCGACAAGATCCGCCTGATTTCGTCGGCCGGCACCGGCCACTTCTACACCACCGACAAGAACAAGAAGACGACCCCGGACAAGATGGAGATCAAGAAGTACGATCCCGTCGTCCGCAAGCATGTCGCCTACAAGGAAGGCAAGATCAAATAACGCGCGGTCATGCGCGAAGCCGCTCCAAAGCGGCTGGTCGAGCCATCCGAATGGAACCACGGGCCCGCCTTGCGCGGGCCTTTTTTTTCGCAACCGATCAGCGTGGAAGCGGGTGCCGCGTGATTCGCGGCACCGGTGGCGCGATCAACGCCGCGCGGGCGCCAGCGCGTAACCGCGCAGGGTGCGGGCGAACTCCTCGAGTGCGGCGATGCCCGATCGCTCGGCGTCCTGGCACCACGCCTGCAGCGCGTGCAGCATCTCGTCCGAGCGCTTGCCGGAACGTTCCATGATCGCGGCCAGGCGCTGGCGGTACTCGACCACGCGCGCGACCGATGGCCGCTCGCCGACCCAGCTGGCCAGGCGCGCGCGCTGCTGGTCGTCGAGCCAGCGACCATCATTGGCCAGCGCCTTGCGCAATCGACGACCAAGGCGCTCGGCCGCATCGCGCGCGTGCTGCGCTTCTTCGCCGAGCGCGGGTCGGATCACCACCCGGAAATAACTGGTCATCACCGCCGCGCGGTGGGCGAGCAGCGCGCGCAGGGTTTCGGCATCGGGCTGTGCGACTTCGGGACGCACCGCGAGTCCGGGTGCGACACGCAGGATCCTGGCCAGACCCAGACGTTCCAGGCCGCGCAGCACGGTCCAGCCGATATCGAACTCATAGGACTTCAGCGCGAACTTGGCCGAACTCGGGAACGCATGGTGGTTGTTGTGCAGCTCCTCGCCGCCGATCCAGAACGCCCACGGGATCAGGTTGGTCGAGCGATCCGGGGTCTCGAAGCTGCGATAGCCCCACCAGTGACCCAGGCCATTGACCACGCCGGCGGCCCAGAACGGGATCCACAGCATCTGGATCGCCCACACGGCCAGGCCCACCGCGCCGAACAGCGCGAGCAGGGTGAACAGCAGCAGGGTCGGGCCCAACGCCGGGAAGCGCGCGTAGACATTGCGCTCGAGCCAGTCGTCGACGGTGCCGATGCCGTACTGCGCGACCATGCCCTGGTCGCGGCGCGATTCCTGGTACAGCTCCACGCCGTGCCAGAACACGCGGTTGATGCCGTAGTGCACCGGGCTGTGCGGGTCTTCCGCGGTCTCGCATCTGGCGTGGTGCTTGCGGTGGATCGCCACCCATTCCTTGGTCACCATCGCGGTGGTCGCCCAGGTCCAGAAGCGGAACACGTGGGATACCAGCGGGTGGAAGTCGACCGCGCGGTGCGCAGCACCCCGGTGCAGGAACAGCGTCACCGAAAAGATCGTCAGCTGGGTGGCCAGCAGGCCATAGACCAGGACCACCCACCAGGGCGAGCCGGTGGTGCCAAAAGCCAGCAAGTTGGAAATCTCGGGAGTCATGGGGTGCTCGATGGGGCGGGACGAGGCATTATCGGGATTCCGGCGCAGCATAGACCATTGCCGCTGCCGCCCATGTACGGTAACCGTGAAAGGTCGAGCGAATCCGATGCCCAATGAGGTCCTGATCCACGCCAGCGGCGTGGCCCGCCGGCATGCAGCGCACCTGGTGGTGCACGATCTGGCGCTGGATGTGCCGGCCGGCATGGCGCTGGGGCTGCTGGGCATCAACGGGGCAGGCAAGTCGACCCTGCTGCGGATGCTGGCCGGGGTGCTCGCGCCGGATGCAGGTCGCATCACGATCGCCGGGGTGGACCTGCACGAGGAGCCGCGCGCCGCGCGGCGTCTGATCGGCTGGCTGCCGGAGCGGGCGCCGCTGTATCCCGAGCTGAACGTGGTCGAGGTACTGACTTTCGCAGCGCGGCTGCGCGGGCTGGCGCGCGGGGCCGCGCAGCAGGCGGTGGCGCGCGCGATCGAGCGCTGCGACCTGGGCGAGGTGCGGCAACGCCTGTGCGCGAACCTGTCGCGTGGTTTCGCGCAGCGGGTGGGCCTGGCGCAGGCGATCGTGCACGAGCCGCCGGTGCTGCTGCTCGATGAGCCCACCGCGGGCCTTGATCCGCTGCAGGCGCAGCGCTTCCACGGCCTGCTGGCCGAGCTCAAGCCCGGGCGTGCGATCGTGCTGTCGAGCCACCAACTGGCCGAAGTACAGGCCAGCTGCGACAGCGCGGCGATCCTGCACGCGGGCACCCTGGATGCGCCGCTCGCGGTCGGCGATGGTGCGGCACTGCGCGCGCGCTTCATGGCGCGCGTGCTCGATCGCGCCGCATGAGCCCCTGGCTCGCCATCGCGCAGCGTGAATGGCGTGCGACGTTCGCCTCGCCGCTGGCGTGGACCGTGCTCGCTGCGATCAGCGCGCTGGGCGCGTGGCTGCTGCTGCTCGGCATCGAGTCGTATGTCGCGCTCGCGCCGCGCTACGCCGATCGACCCGACGGCCCCGGCGTGACCGATCTGGTCGTCGCACCGATGCTGGCCAATCTGGCCGCGCTGATGGTGTTCGTGGTGCCGCTGCTGACCATGCGCGCGATCGTCGGTGAGCGCCGCGACGGCACCTTGCCGCTGCTGTTCGCAGCCGGCGCGTCCGGCAGCCAGATCGCGTTCGGCAAGTTCGTCGGCGCGCTCGGCGTGCCGCTGGTGCTGCTCGCGATCCTGCTCGCGATGCCGCTGTCGCTGGCGGTGGGCACCGACCTGGACCTGGGCAAGGTCGCGGCAGGCGCACTCGGCCTGCTGCTGCTGACCTGCGCGCTGACCGCACTCGGGGTGCTGTGCTCGGCCTACGCGCAGCATCCGGCCAGCGCGGCGCTGGCCGCGATGGCGGCCGGACTGATCGGCTGGATCGCCGATGCGGCCGCGCGCGAGCGCGGGATCACCGAGGGGTTGCTCAATTGGCTCGCGCTGCCGACCCACTTGACCGCGTTCATGCGCGGCGTGGTGGCCTCGGTCGACGTGGTGTATTTCATGCTGCTCGTGGTGTTGTGCCTGGGCCTTGCGGCGATGCGGCTGGCGCGCCTGCGGGAGCTGGGCTGATGGCGCGCCTGATCCGCGTACTGCAACCGCTGTTGCTGGTGCTGGCCGTGGCGCTGGCGGGCTGGCTGTCGGTGCACTGGCAGTGGCGCGGCGATTTCAGTTTCGGCCAGCGCGCGAGCCTGTCGCAGGCCACGCTCGACGTGCTGGCCGCGCTCGACGGCCCGGTGGAAGTGATTTCCTACGCACGCCCCGATGGCGCGCTGCGCGAGACGATCGCCGCCTTCGTTGCGCGCTATCGCCAGCGCAAGCCCGACCTGACGCTGCGCTTCGTCGATCCGGATACCGATCCCGGCGCGATGCGCGCGCGCGGCATCAGCCTCGACGGCGAGCTCGAACTCCACTACGACGGCCGCAGTCAGCGCCTGACCGCGCTCAACGAGCGCGAGTTCACGCTCGCGCTGCTGCGACTGTCGCGCGGCGCCGAACGCGTGGTCGCCTTCATCACCGGCCATGGCGAACGCGCGCCGGACGGCGAGGCCAACTTCGATCTCGGTCGCTTCGGCCAGGCGCTGGCCGCCGACGGCATTCGCAGCGTGCGGCTGGACCTGAACACGGTCGAGCGCATTCCCGCGAATA
>JANOEA010000506.1:0-2980 GCA_031412975.1 Pseudomonadota bacterium
CCGGCATGCGCAAGTTCAACCAGGCCGACCGCGAGCGCCAGCAGGCCGAGCTGTTCGCCAACATCGCGTTCGGCGACACGCTTGAGTTGGGCCTGAGCGGCAACTACAGCGAAGACGATTACACGGATTCGCAGTTCGGCCTCACGTTCAGCCGCGTCAACGGCTTCAACGCCGACCTGACCTGGTCGCCCATCGAGTCGGCCTCGTTGTACAGCTTCTACTCCGCCGAGCGCTACAAGAACGACGTCGACGGCCGCGCCTACACCGGCACCGCACGCGCGACGCAGGCGTTCGATCCGAACCGCAACTGGACCAACAGCAGCCGCGACGACATCGACACCTGGGGACTTGGCGCCAACAGCCGTGTCCTCGACGGCAAAGTTACGCTCGGCATCGACTATGTCCGTGCCAAGACCGATGCTGATGTGGCCACTACGGTCGGGCCGGCGTTGGTAACGGCGCCGCTGCCGACTTCCCGCACCGACCTGACTTCTGCGTCGGTCTACGGCGACTGGGCATGGCGCAAGGATCTGACCGTACGGTTGCGCTTCGCCTACGAGAACTACGAGTCGAGCGACTGGGCGATTGACAACGTGCCAGCCAACCAGCTGGCCAACGTGATCCTGCTCGGCGAAGATACCCCCGACTACAGTGTGTGGACCGCGGCCGTGTCGCTGGTCTATCGCTTCTGAGCGGTTGAGTCACGCCTGAACCACAGCGGCAGGCGCCGAGCGCCTGCCGCCTTTGGCAGTTCGCCGTCGGCTCGATTGAGCCGCGTCGTCGACTGGTCCATGATCGGCCCAGTCACGCCAACCAGAACCCGCCGCGCATGATCCCCTCGCCTGCCAGCGCTGCCGGTCCCGCTGCGCGGCCCACCAACGTGCGCTGGCGCCTTCTCGGCGCGATGATCTTCATCAGCTTCGTGTCGTACCTGCTGCGCGGCAACCTGTCGATTGCCGGGCCGTCGATGGTGGCCGACCTGCAATTGACCGAGATCCAGTGGGGCTGGGTCATGGCCGCGTTTCCGCTGGGCTATGCGCTGTTCCAGTTCCCGGGAGGCTGCTGGGGCGATCGTCGCGGGCCGCGTTCGACGCTGACCCTGATCGCGATCGCATGGGGCCTGCTGATCGCCATCACCAGCCTGGTGCCTGCCGCCGGGGTCGCGCCGCTGCTGCTGGTGATCGGTACCTTGGTGAGCGTGCAGTTCCTGGTCGGCATCGCGCACGCGCCGGTGTTCCCGGTGCTGGTGGGCGCGATCGAGCGCTGGTTCCCGACCGGCGGCTGGGCTTTGCCGAATGGCCTGACCAGCAGCGGACTGACCATCGGACTCGCAGCGACGGCCTCGCTGCTGCCGTGGCTGATCGGCCAGTTCGGCTGGCGCAGCTCGTTCCTGATCCTCGCACCGTTCGGATTCATCGCAGCGGCGCTGTGGTGGTGGTACGGCCGCGACCGACCCGAGCAGCATCCGTCGATCAACCAGGCCGAAGTCGCGCTGATCGTCGGCGGACAGCAGCGGATCGCGGGCGGAACGGCGACGATCGCGGCGTGGCGGCGAATCCTGCGCAACCGCGACGCACTGTTCATGATGTTGAGCTATTCCGCGATGAACTTCGTGTTCTACGTGGTGTTCAGCTGGGGCTTCTATTACCTGGTCACCGTGCGCGGATTCGCCGCACAGGAAGCAGGCTTCCTGACCTCGGCGCAATGGATCATGGGCGCGGCGGGTGCCGCGGCGGGCGGCTGGATCTGCGACCTGCTGTGCCGGCGGCTGGGCTTGCGCTGGGGCTGCCGCTGGCCGGTCGTGATCGGCTGCGGTATCTCGGCCGCGTTGCTGGTCGGCGTGGCGCTGCATCCGAACGCCTATGCCGCAGCGGCCATGCTCGGACTGTGCTTCTTCTTCAACCAGGCCACCGAAGGTGCCTTTGCGGCCAACGCGGCGGCGATCGGCGGGCGCCATTCCGGCGCGACCTTCGGCCTGATGAATACCGGCGCCAACCTGATGGGCTTCGTCAATGCACTGCTGCTGTCCAGCGTCGCGGCGCTGCTCGGCTGGAAGGTCGCGATCGCGATGGGCGCGGTGTTCGCGATGCTGTCGGCGCTGTTCATCCTGATCGCGCGCGCAGACCGGCAGGTCGACCAGGCGGATTGAGCGCGTTACCAGTCGCTCGACGATCTGGATGACAGGCGTGCTGGTGGTGGAAGACGGCTTTCCGCGTGGTGTAGGCGCTGCCCACGCCGGCGATCCCGGGGACTCTACCGCCCCGGCTCCCGCGGCTTGTCCACCCGCGACGGCAATCCCATCACGCGGCGCAGGAACGGCACGGTGATGCGGCGCTGTTCGGCGAGGCTTTCGCGGTCGACGCGATCGAGCAGGCCAAGCAGGGTGCCCAGATCGCGGGCGTTGCGGCGGAACATGAAATCGAGTACCGCGTCGTCGACTTCGAAGCCGCGGGCGTGGGCACGTTGACGCAGGACTTCGCGGCGTGCGGCTTCATCGAGCGGCTTGAGCGCGAAGCGGGTGCAGGCGGACAGGCGCGAGGCGAGGTCGGGCAGTACCAGCGGCAGTTGGCCCGGCGGGTTGCGGCCCGCGAACAGCATCACGGTGCCGCTCGCGCGACAGCGGTTGTAGGCGTCGAACAACGCGACCTCGGCGCCGCGGTCGCCGCCGATCGTGTGCACGTCGTCGATGCACACGAGTGCTGCCTCTTCGATGCCAATCAGCGCGGTTTCGGCCGCCGCACCCATCGCGGCGAGCGGCAGGAACTGCGCGCGACGCGGGCCCGCGTCCTGGCAGGCGCCGATCAGCAGATGGGTCTTGCCGCAGCCTTCCGGACCGGACAGATACACCCACGGCGCGCCCGGTTCGTGTACGGCGGCGCGCAGCGCGGCGACCGCACCCAGGTTCTCGCCGGCGTAGTAGCTGTCGAGCCGCTGGTGGGCCGGGAAATGCAGGCCGAGCGGAAGTTGCGGGGTGCTCACG
>JANOEA010000507.1:0-3467 GCA_031412975.1 Pseudomonadota bacterium
ATGTCGACCAAAGTCAGACCGCCCTGCACCGCATCGACCGGTGATCCCGCGGCGATGTCGCATCCGGTCGCAGGACACGCATGGTCGGGGTATACGACAGCGACGAATCTTCCCTCATTCGCCGAACTCGCAGCCAGCCGATAACGTCCGGCGGGCAGTGCAGGCAGTTGCCACACCGGCCCCTGTGCCGACGCGACGGGCCGCAATGAATCGTCGAACGCGGTGACCTGACCGAACAGTCGCGTGCCGTCGGCCCCCGCGTTCTCGCCGGCGAGGATCGCGCCGGGTCGAAGTCTGAAGTCGACGTCGACGATCTCATCGAACCCCTTGAGCGCAATCGTGGTGATCCGCTCACGCGCGCAAAACCGCAGCGATGGGCATTCGGCGCCGCCCAGCGTCTGACCAATCAGGATGCCGCTGCTGTACGCATGAACCACATAGCTGCCCGGACGAACGTTGTTGATCTTGTACCTACCCTCGGCGTCGGTGCTGCCCGTGCGGGATGGATTCAGCGCCAATGGCGCGGTCGGCGGTCCGACCAGCGCAACTTGGGCGAACGCCACGGGCGAGCCATCCTCACGCAGCACCCGACCGCTGAGGCGCGCCGCGCGCGTGAGCGCCAGGTTCACACCGTCGACCACCGCGTCGGCGTCGATACCCTGCAAGACCGTGCCCGAGTCGAGGTATTGCCGTGGCGACGCCGAAACCCGAATCCAGATTTCTGGTCCCGGCGCGTCGAACTCGAAATGTCCGTCGACATCGGAAAACGCTCGCGGCGAGAGCTCGCCGTCGACCCGAATTGCCACATCGGCGAGTGGCGCGGAATCGGTCTCATCGACGGTGCGTCCGCGGATGGTCGCCGCATCCGCGGCTGACGCCGCGATGATGGCGAGCGCAAACGCCGCTGACCCAGCGATCACCGAGCGGACGATATCGATCAGGTGCATGCGGCCATGATAGGCGCCACATCGTCCTAACGTGGTTGCCCCTGGCGCCGATGAGGTTGCTAGCGCCCCCTTGAAAGCCCAGCCCGGCCGCCCCAGATCACGGCCCGTCCACAAAAGACGTTCTTTCCGACATGTTTGTCGGTTAAACTTGGCACTCACCCGGGGCGAGTGCTGATAATTCGCTCGGGTTTCATTCAAATCAAGCACTTACAGCGAGGGTTGTCATGAAGATTCAGCCATTGAACGATCGCGTCGTCATCAAGCGCATGGAAGAAGAGCGGCTGTCGGCCGGCGGCATCGTGATCCCCGACAGCGCCACCGAGAAGCCGATCAAGGGCGAAGTCATCGCCGTCGGCGAAGGCAAGGCACTCGACAACGGCAGCGTGCGCAAGCCGTCGGTCAAGGCCGGCGACAAGGTCCTGTTCGGCAAGTACAGCGGCACCGAGGTCAAGCTCGACGGTACCGAGTACCTCGTGGTGCGCGAGGACGACATCTTCGCCATTCTGGCCTGATGTCTCCCAGGGCCCAGGGCTCAGGGCCCACGGCCCAGTGAAGAGCGCGAGCGCCCCCATTTCCCATCCTGTGCCCTGGGCCCTGTGCCCTGGGCCCTAAGCAATAACTGAGGACTCACACATGGCAGCCAAAGAAATCCGCTTCTCCGAAGATGCACGCGCCCGCATGGTGCGCGGCGTCAACATCCTCGCCAATGCCGTCAAGGCAACGCTTGGCCCGAAGGGCCGCAACGTCGTGCTCGAGAAGAGCTTCGGCGCACCGACGATCACCAAGGACGGCGTGTCCGTCGCCAAGGAGATCGAGCTGGCGGACAGGTTCGAGAACATGGGCGCGCAGATGCTCAAGGAAGTCGCTTCCAAGACCTCCGATGTGGCCGGCGACGGCACCACCACCGCGACCGTGCTCGCCCAGGCACTGATCCGCGAAGGCATGAAGGCGGTCGCCGCCGGCATGAACCCGATGGACCTCAAGCGCGGCATCGACAAGGCCGTGATCACGGCGGTGGAAGAGCTCAAGAAGCTGTCGAAGCCGTGCTCGACCAGCAAGGAAATCGCGCAGGTCGGTTCGATCTCGGCCAACTCCGATCCGAACATCGGTGACCTCATCGCCAAGGCGATGGACAAGGTCGGCAAGGAAGGCGTGATCACGGTCGAGGAAGGCTCGGGCCTGGACAATGAACTCGACGTCGTCGAGGGCATGCAGTTCGACCGCGGCTATCTGTCGCCGTACTTCATCAACAACCAGCAGTCGATGTCGGCCGAGCTCGAGAGTCCGTTCATCCTGCTGCACGACAAGAAGATCTCCAACGTGCGCGAGCTGCTGCCCGTGCTCGAGGGCGTGGCCAAGGCCGGCAAGTCGCTGCTGATCGTCGCCGAGGAAGTCGAAGGCGAAGCGCTGGCGACCCTGGTGGTCAACACCATCCGCGGCATCGTCAAGGTGGTGGCCGTCAAGGCCCCGGGCTTCGGCGACCGTCGCAAGGCAATGCTCGAAGACATGGCCGTGCTCACCGGCGCGACAGTGATCTCCGAGGAAGTCGGCCTGCAGCTGGAGAAGGCGACGCTGAAGGATCTGGGCACCGCGAAGAAGATCGTGGTCTCGAAAGAGAACACCACGATCATCGACGGCGCGGGCGATGCGAAGTCGATCAAGTCGCGCATCGAGCAGATCAAGGCGCAGATCGAAGAGACCTCTTCGGACTACGACCGCGAGAAGCTGCAGGAGCGCGTGGCCAAGCTCGCCGGCGGTGTGGCGGTGATCAAGGTCGGTGCTGCCACCGAAGTCGAGATGAAGGAAAAGAAGGCGCGCGTCGAAGACGCCCTGCACGCCACGCGTGCGGCGGTGGAAGAAGGCGTGGTGCCGGGCGGCGGCGTGGCGCTGATCCGCGGTCTGGCGGCGGTGTCCAAGCTCAAGGGCGACAACGAAGACCAGAACCACGGCATCGTGATCGCCAAGCGTGCGATGGAAGCACCGCTGCGCGAGATCGTGGCCAACGCCGGTGAAGAGCCGAGCGTGGTGCTGAACAAGGTCTACGAGGGCACCGGCAACTTCGGCTACAACGCAGCCACCGGCGAGTACGGCGACATGGTCGCACTCGGCATCCTCGACCCGACCAAGGTCACCCGCACCGCGCTGCAGAACGCAGCCTCGATCGCAGGCCTGATGATCACCACCGAAGGCTCGGCGCCGGCGTTGTCGACGATGATGCGCAGCGGCTCTTCCAGGGCGCGCATCACGATCTTGACGCCCGCTTTCTGGTCGTCGTTGTCGCCCCTGATCTTGCCTTCCAGCGCCTGCTTGGCGCGAATGAACGCCACGCCGCCGCCCGCCACTACGCCTTCCTCGACCGCCGCACGCGTGGCGTGCAGCGCATCCTCGACGCGGGCCTTCTTCTCCTTCATCTCGACTTCGGTGGCAGCGCCGACCTTGATGATCGACACACCTCCGGCCAGCTTGGCCACGCGCTCTTGCTGCTTCTCGCGGTCGTAGTCGCTTGTGGCGTCTTCTATC
>JANOEA010000508.1:0-3798 GCA_031412975.1 Pseudomonadota bacterium
ACGCGCGCCCAGTCGTATTCGGCATCGCCGACGAAGCGGGCGTCGTCACCGTAGGACTGCGCGACCGCGGCGCCGGCCAGCGCCAGCGACAGACCGATGGTTTGCAATACACGCTTCATGGCAATTCTCCGATACCGCCGCGCACGGTGCGCTGCCGTGGGACCATTGAAGCGTTGTGGGGCTGAATTCGTTCTTAACTCAACCGTTCCGCCATGCACCCGTTCAGCCGGTGTTTTGCAGCCCGCGCGCGATGCCGCTGACCGTCGACACCAGCGCCTCGAGGTTGTCGCCGTCGGGCCGGCCCATCGCGCGCCACTCGGCCAGCAACTTGACCTGCAGCAGGCTCAGCGGATCGACATAGGGGTTGCGCAGTCGCAGCGTCATCTTCAGGCGCGGATCGCGATCGAGCAGCTCGCGCGTACCGCGCAGGCGCAGGATCAGCGCGACCGTGTTCTCGAAGTCCGCCGCAATCTGCGGGAAGAACTGCTGATGGAGATCTCCGGCCAGCGCCGAATAGCGCGCCGCGATGCCCAGATCGGATTTGACCAGCACCATCTCGGTGTCTTCGAGCAGGTTCTCGAAAAACGGCCACTCGCGCGCCATCGCCACGAGCACGTCCTCGCCCACCGCATCGATTGCCGCCTGCAGGCCATGGCTGATGCCGTACCAGCCCGGCAAACCGTGGCGGCTCTGCGACCACGCGAACACCCACGGGATCGCGCGCAGTTGCGCGACGCTCGACTCGCCCGGTGCGCGCGAACTGGGCCGCGAGCCGATCCGCATGCGCTCGATCACGTCGATCGGGGTCGCGGCGCGGAAGTAGTCGACGAAACCCGGCGTGTCGAAGATCAGCGCCTGGTAGGCATCGCGCGATGCCGTGGCCATCGCATCCATCGCCTGCGCCCAGCGCGGGTCGCTCGGTGCGCGCTGCGGTTCGCACTCGCGCGCGATCAGCGCCGAGAAGGTCTGTTCGATGGTGCGCAGCGCGATCGCGCGCATGCCGTACTTGCGGCGGATCACCTCGCCCTGTTCGGTCACGCGCAGGCGCCCGCTGAACGCGCCGGACGGCGCACCGCGGATCGCGCGCTCGGTCTTGCCGCCGCCGCGACTGACGGTGCCGCCACGACCGTGGAAATAGTCCAGCTCGATGCCGGCCTCGCGCGCGATCGCACTCAGCGCCGCCTGCGCGCGCTGCAGCGCCCAGCGCGCCGAGGCCAGTCCACCATCCTTGTTGCTGTCGCTGTAGCCGAGCATCACGGTCTGCCGGTTGCCACGGGTCGACAGATGCGCGCGATAGTGCGAATCCTCGAACAACCGTGTCATCACCGCCGGTGCGCGTTCGAGGTCATCGACGGTTTCGAACAGCGGTGCGACATCCAGTGCCGGCGGCTGCATGCCCGCGGCCTCGGCCAGCGCCAGCACGCCCAGCACGTCGTCGGCATCCTCGCTCATGCTCACGATGTACAGGCCCAGTGCCTGGTTGCCGAAGCGCCCGCGCGCCCAGTCCAACGCGCGGAACACCTCCAGCGTGCGCGACAGGTTCTCGTCGTCGCTGCGCGCGGCAACCGCAACCTGCGCGGCCAGTACTTCGCGCAGCCGCTGGGTGCGCTCGTTCGCGGGTCGGTTTGCCCATTGCGGATCGGCGAGCAGGCTGGCCAACGCCGCACGGTGCACGCCCGCGTGCTGGCGCACATCGAGCGCCGCGAAATGGAAGCCGAAGGTGCGCACGCGCCAGCCCATCCGCAGGACCAGATGCAGGCCCGCGTGGCGACCGCCGTGGCGCTCGAGGCTGTCGCCGATCAGATCCAGATCGGCCAGCAACTCCTCGGGGTGCGCGTAGGAGTCGGGTCCGTCGACCAGGGTGTCGCGCAGGCGCGCGGCGATCAAGTGCGCAAAGCAGCGATACGGCATCTCGCGATGGCGCGGCGCGATCGCTGCGGCTGCGGCAGGCATGCGGTTGCGGTATTCCTCCAGCTTCTTCAGCAGGCCCGCGGCCACCGTGACCCGCGACAGCGATTGCGAGAGCTGCCGCGCGAGTTCCTGCAACTCCTCCAGGTAGCGGGCCACCACCAGCGCGCGATGGCTCAGCAGCGAATCGCGCACCGTGTCGGCACCGACCCCGGGATTGCCGTCCATGTCGCCGCCGACCCACGAGCCGAACGCGATCATCAGCGGCAGTTCCTGCCAGTCGTGCTCCGGCCACACGTGGCGCAGCGCACGCGACAGCGACTCGTAGCAGGCCGGCAGCACGCGATACAGCACATCGCCGAGATAGAACAGCACGTGCTCGCGCTCTTCGGCCACCGAAGGGCGCACCGAGGCGTACTCGGCGGTCTGCCAGCCCGAGCTCACCTGCATCCGGATCGCGGCACGATGGCGGCGCTCTTCGGTCGGCGTGAGGTTGGACTGGATGCGCTCGACCAGCTTGCGCGCGATGTGTTTTTCCTTGTCGAGCAGCGTGCGCCGCACCGCCTCGGTGGGATGCGCGGTGAAGATCGGCTCGAGGCGGATCCGCGACAGCGCATCGATCACCTGCGCCGGTGTCACGCCCGCATCGCGGAGCCGCTCGAGCGTCTCGTGCACGCTGCCGGGCACCGGCGCGGACTCGTGTGCCTCGTAAGCCAGGCGACGACGGATCCGGTGCACCTGCTCGGCAAGGTTCACCAGCTGGAACCACGCCGAAAACGCGCGCACCAGATCGTCGGCGATCGCGGCAGTGGCATCACCCAGCGCACCGTCGAGCGCATCGGTCGCCGACTCATGCCCCTCGCGCCGATCGATCGCCGCCAGCCGCACCCTCTCGAGCCGCTCGAAGAAGGCCTCGCCACACTGCTCCCGCACCACCTCACCGACGATCGCGCCGAGCACGCTGACGTCGGACTTCAGCGGCAGGTCTTTCGCTTCGAACGGAATTTCGCGCGCCATGGCCGCATCATGCCGCAAAGCAGCAAAGCGCGCCGTAGTGAGTTGCTGCTTCGTCGGTGTACTTGCTGCACTCCCGCCCCCCATCCCCAGCCCTTCCCCCGCAAGGGGGGAAGGGAGCAAAGCGCGCGCCATCGGGTTGATCGCGCGGTCCACGTTTGCGGCGACACAACTCCCTTCCCCCCTTGCGGGGGAAGGGCTGGGGATGGGGGGCGCAATCTCGCAGCTCCATCTCATCGATGCGCCGCGTTGCTCCCTTCCCCCTCCACGGGGGAAGGGCTGGGGATGGGGGTCGGATCTTGCGGCAACGTCGCTTCCTTCCCCTCATGCAGGTGAGGCGGGGCGATCGGTCCTGCTCAACCCACCACAGCCCCCAACCATCGATGCACCAGCTCCGCACACCCCGCCGCGCCTCGCCCCAACAGTGGCCCTACGTGGCTCGCCCCAGGCAACCGAATCAAGTCAGCCCCCCATCCCGATGCCAACGCCACCGACACCTCAACCGGCACATCCATATCAAGTTCCGAAGCCATCACCAGCACCGGGCAAGCAGGCCGCCCAACCATCACCCCGCTGCGCGCCGCATCCACCACCGCACCTGATTCATCGCGCCAACGCCGCCAAACCCATTCGCAGGTCGCATCATCGGCATCCGGCAGCGCGCGCCGCGTTGAAGCCAGCGACGCCGTCAATCCCCACGCAATCACCGGCGGCGATGCATCCAGCGTGGGCAACCCCAGATGCCACGGCGCCGGCGGCAGCGGATTGACCAGCACCAGCGCGCGCGCATCCACCACGGTCGCGCTGATCATCGCGAGCAGCCCACCCAGGCTCGCACCCACCAGTACCGGCGCCTCGCCCAACCGACGCGCCGCA
>JANOEA010000509.1:0-1692 GCA_031412975.1 Pseudomonadota bacterium
TGACCAGATAGAACACGGCGGTGTTGGCGCCCAGCAGCACTCGCGTGGTCAGCGCCGCGTTGCGCGGTGCCACCAGGTAGTTGCACTTGAGCAGGATGCGCTGCTCGCCGCCCGGCTGGTACTCGCCCTCGACCCAGTGCAGCTCGCGGTGGAAATCGAGCAGGCCGAAATCGTAGGTCTGGAACGCCTTCTGCACCTTGCTGTCGCCGAACACCACCGTGTAGCTGGCATCCGAGCGCAGATAGATCAGCGCGCGCACGACCGCGCCCACCGGCACGAAGCGCAAATTGCCGTCGTAGTGCTTGGCGAACAGACCGTGGTCGCCGCCGAAATCCTTGTTGTAATGCGAGATATAGAGCTCGTCGGTGTGCTGCATCGGCGTGATCACCGAGTCGGCATCGAACTGCTGCAGGATCGCGTCGGTGATCACCGGACTGTTGCGCAGCCGGTCGATCCAGGCCAACGCATCAGCCGGCAACGTGCTGGTGTAGGCGTGCTTCGACGGCCGTTGGCGCAGGTCCTCCCGGTAGCGCGCTTCGACCCAGCTCGCCAACTGATCGACGATGCTGCGCTCCGCGGGGTCGGCGAACGTCCCGAAGGTCGCGGGAAAGCACCGCGACAGCGAGCGCGGGCGGTGCGGCGGCTCGTCGAGCCGGGTCAGTTCGGTTGCGTGGCTCATGGCGTGCTCTCCGATTCATCTGAGCGTCGAACGGCAGCGGGTGCTGCGGGCGACGTGTAAGCGAAGTACAAGGTGTAGCCGTAGATCACGACCGCAGCGCCGAGTGCACCGGCAAGCGCGATCGAAGCGGACGCCGTCAGCCATGCTGCACCGCCAGCGAGCGCGGCCCCCGCGGCAGACATCGCGAGCAGGCTCGGCCACGACCAGCGACGCGCCGTTCGTGCAAGGCCATCGATGGAAAGCCGCAGCGGCGCGACGTAGCGCTCCATCGCCAGCAAGCCCAGATTCAACGCCACGTGCGCGCATGCGAGCGGCCACCATTGCTCGCGGAATCCGGCATTCAGCAGCGTGCCGCCGTAGGCCAGCATGTTGCCGACCAGCATCGGGTGCGAGATCACCGAGTACGGAAAGCGCGTTACCTGCAGCCGCGGCAGGTCGGCGACCTCATAGCCGTAGTAGGTGCGGTCCGATCCCAGCGCCGATGCCGCGAGCATGTTGAGCAAAAACCCGGCTGCCACGACCGCGAGCGATGCGTAGTCGAGCTCAGCTGCGAGGTACGCCGACGCCAGCGCGAGCAGCGCGACGCTTTTCATCAGCACCGCGTCGCGCTTGAAGATCGGCAGCGGCACTGCCCCGTAACGGTACGCAAGCCAATACAGGAAGTAATGCCAGAAGCCGAGCGCGCAGACCGCAAGCGCCTGGCTGCCGGCGAACCACGCGACGATGCCAGCCACCGCCACGAACGCGGCACTGGCCGGCAACGTGATGTCATGTCGCGCATGCGGACCATCCGGACCAGCGTGCGGGCGGAGCGATGGCGCGGACGCGGAGATGTCCTGCCGGGCGTGGATATGAGGATTGTGCATCGACGCCGTGCGTGTCGCCGGGATTCCCGACGCGAGCCTCGAGGCTATTTCCGTGCTGTTGCCGGGATGTTACAGAGACGGGAGCGTGACCGCTGCGACTCAAAACGACCGCGCGAGTAGCGTGGGCCGGACGGAAGGGTTGGGGAT
>JANOEA010000510.1:0-12356 GCA_031412975.1 Pseudomonadota bacterium
TACGGCGCGACCGCGCGCGCGGCGAGCGCATAGTTGGCCAGGCTCAGCGGCGCGTACTGCCAGCCCTCGCCCCAGTCGCCGCCGGCCAACACGCCGTCGCGCGCAGCCGGCAGCAGCTCCTTGTTGAAGGTGTCTTCGACCACGGTGCGCCACAGGCGCGCGCCGTCCTCGCCGGCCTCGCCGCCCTGCGCTACCGCCATCAGGGTCGCTGCCGCGACGTAGCCCGCGTGGTAATTGTTGCCCGGATCGTGCGCGCGATAGCCGCTCTTGGTGTACCAGCGGGTCCAGGCATCGAAGCGCTGGCGCGCGGTGGCGCGCAGCGCTTCGTCCATCTGCGGGTGATCGTGCAGCCAGTCGTAGGCGAGCGCGGTGTACGGTCCCAGGGCGCGCATCGCATAACCGCTGTCGCGGCGTGCCGACTTGTCGCCGCCCTTGCCATCGCCGATCTGCGTCACGTCGTCGAGCAGGGCGCGGAAGTAGATCAATGCGGTCTCGGCGTGGCGATCCTCGCCGGTGGCGCGCCAGGCGACGAGGCACGTCTGCAGCGAACGTGCCCAGTCCAGTCCCATGTATCCATCGCGGGCGAATTGCGCGGGCGCGCCGGCGATGCGGCGGCAGTCGGCGATCGCACCCGCGGTCGCGGTGCCACGGGTGGCACCCAGTTCGCGCAAGCGCTCGGTCACGCCCGGCTCGTTGAACAGGCGCGGATGCGGACCGCTGGGCTCGGGCGGCAACTGCGCAGCGATGGGCGCGGCCCAAGCGACGGCCGCGATGGCGACGAGAGCGAAAGTGGTGCGGATGGTCATGTGCTTCCCCAGGGATGTTCGCAAATGCCAACGAGGCTATTCATCTTCGTCGGCGGCGGTCAGGTAGAGATTGTCCGGTGGCGGCCCCGCGCCGAACCAGCGGCCGAAGATCGGGCGCGCACTGCGTTGCACGAAGCCGCAGTCGCGCCATGCAGCCAGCGAGTCCGGCGGCGCGGCCAGCTGAACCGATACGCTGCGATAGCCGGCAGCGCGCGCTGCATGCAGCAGTGCATCCACGTGCGCGCGCGACACGCCGAGCGACCGTGACGCCGCACCGCAGTCGGCTACGTGCAGCACGCCTTCCTCGACCTGGCATACGAACCACGCCTGCAATGCGCCGGCGTGGTCGTCCAGGTGCAGCGTGCGGGTGGCGCCGATCGGGCGTGGGTCGAAACGCCAGCCGAGGAACTGCCGATCGTGCACGCCATGCAGCACCTCGGCCTCGTGATCGGTCCGGGCCCCGGTGTTCGCGGCCGAATCCACCCACTGCATGCGCCAGTCCGGATCGCTGCGTGCGCGCCAGCCGTCGCGAAAGCGTGCGCCCAGGTCGAACAGCGGTCCGGCGATCGCTGCCAGCATCCGCGGGATGCGCTGGGCGAGATAGTCGCGGTGGCGCAGCACGCGCGCGTGGCGCACCAACTGACCGAGCGACACATAGCCGGCCCGCTTGAACACCGGCGCGGCCTTGCGATTGGGAAAGCCGTAGACGAAATCGAAGCGGCTCGGCGCGGCTTCGAGCAAGGCCTGCTGCAACTGCAACGCAGGGCCGAGGCTGCGATGCGCAGGCAGTACCGCCAGATCGACCAGCACCCCCGCACGGATCTCGCGCCTGCCGATGCGCATCCGACGCGGCGCGGCGGTCGCCACGCCCACCGCCTCGCCGGTGGGCAGATGCTGCAGCATCATCGTCAACGGCGCGCCGAGCGGACTGTCGCGATACACCCAGTCGAACTTCGCCTGCATCCGCGCCGGTTGACCGAGGTTGCCCTGCCAGATTCCGAGCACGGCGTCGCGATCACGGGCGGGGTCGGCCGCTGCAACGGCATACACGGGTGTGGGCGCCGGGGCGTTCAATGGCCCAGGTCCAGCTCCGGCACTTCGCCGACCAGCACCGGCGACAGGTGCAGGTAGCGCGTGGTGCGCCGCTTGGCGTGGATGTCGGCGTACACCGCTTCGGCCTCGGCGTGGGTGATGCCGAGCACGCGCGCGACTTCCAGCGCCGGCACCCCGTGGTTGAGCGACCACAGCGCGAGATCCATCGCACGATACGGCAGCGCGAAATAGAACTCGTCCTGGCCTTGCGCAAGGCTGTAGGTATCGGTGGTCGGCACCGCCGCGCAAACCCGTTCGGGCAGGCCCAGGTGGCGCGCCATGGCGTAGACCTGGCTCTTGTAAAGATGCGCGATCGGCTTGACGTCGGCGGCGCCATCGCCGTTCTTGACGAAGAAGCCCTGGTCGTACTCGACACGGTTCGGGGTGCCGGTGACCGCGTAGTTCAGGCGATCGGCATGGAAGTACTCCAGCGACTTGCGCAGCCGCTGCTTGAAGTTGGTGGCAGCGACGATGGTGAGGTATTCGTTGAGCGGCAGGGCCACGTCGTGGTCCGCGCCGTCGGGTGCTTTCGCGACCAGCCGGAAATAGTTGATGCGGCCTTGCTTGCCGCCGGCGATCACGATCTTGAAGCGCCAGCCCGGACCATAGTCCGGCAACACGCGGCGCACCGCGGCATCGCGCTGCTCGTAGCAGCCGATCGCGGCCAGCGCGGGCTGGATGTCGTGGGTCTGGGTGCGCACGCAGAGGTGTTCGGCGAGGATCGTCGCGCGCGCGGCGCTGTCGTCGCTGGAATCGCGCTCGGGCAGGATCAGCGCGAAAACCTTGTCGGGCCCGAGCGCGCGCACCGCGAGACCCAGGCAGGTCGAGCTGTCGATGCCGCCGGAGATCGCCACCACCAGGCCGCGCCGGTGCAACGTGCGCGACACGACCTCGCGCAGGCGCTGCGCGATGCGGTCGGCTTCCTGCGCGTAGTCGATGTCCAGTACGTTCCAGTCGAGTTGCATCAGTTTGCCCCTGTCGATGCCGCCTGCGCGGCGACTTCCGCCCGTTTGATCTTGCCCGAGGCGGTTTTCGGCAACGCGTCGACGAATATCACCTGCTTCGGGATCTTGTATGCGGCCAGGCGCGCGCGGCAGTGTGCGCGCACCGTGTTCTCATCGAGGTTGCCACGGCGCACGATGCAGGCACGGATCACCTGGCCGAGCACCGCGTCGTCGATGCCCACCACGGCGACTTCGAGCACGCCCGCGAGCTCCGCGATCGCCTCTTCGACGTCGAGCGGATGCACGCGGTGCGCGCCGGTCTTGATCATGTCGCTGCGCCGCCCGACCAACCACAGCACGCCGTCGGCATCGATGCGTCCGAGGTCGCCGGTCTTGAGCCAGCCCTCGTGCAGCACGCTGGCAGTGGCCTCGGGATTGCGCCAATAGCCGAGCATCACGTTCGCACCCTGGGCCCAGACTTCGCCGACTTCGTCGCTGGCGGCGGGCGCCCCGTCCTCGCGTCGAATGGCGATGCGCACGCCGGCGATCGGCACGCCGACCGAACCGAGTTTGGCCTCGAGCTGCTCCGGCGGCAGCCAGGTCAGGCGGGCGGTGGCCTCGGTCTGCCCGTACATCACGAACAGGCGCGCTTGGGGCAACGCCGCACGCAGCCGCGCGGTGGTGGCCGGGGCCATCGCACCACCGGCCTGGGTCAGGTAGCGCAGCGCACCGAGGTCGTGGGAAGCCAGCGAGACCCGGTCGAGCAGCAGCGCGTAGGTCGATGGCACGCCGGAAAAACCGGTGGCGCGCTCGCTGGACAGGCGTTCGACCAGCACCTGCGGGAACACCACGTTGGCCTCGAGGCACACGCGCGCCCCGACCGCGAGGTGGGTGTGCAGCACCGAAGCGCCGTACGAGTAGTAGAACGGCAGCACGCTGACGATGCTGTCGTCGTCCCGCAGCTGCAAATAGTCGAGGATCGACGCCACGTTCGCGGCGAGGTTGGCGTGGCTGAGCATCACGCCCTTGGGACTGCCGGTGGTGCCGGAGGTGTAGAGGATCAGCGCCAGATCGCTGGCTTGCGCGCTGTCGACGCGCGCCAGGGCCGCGCATCCATCGACTTCCGCCGCCCAGCTTTCGCCGCGCGTTGGTTCCGCACCGACGACGATCGCGAGCGGCGGCGATTCCAGCGCGGCGAGCGCTTCGTCGACATCGGCGCTCGCGGCTTCATGCACCAGCAGACGCGGTGCGGCATGCCGAAGCCACACCGTGTAATCGCGCGCGCGGGCCTGCGCGTTCAGTGGCACCACCGCGGCGCCAACCAGCCAGCTGCCGTAGCAGGCGACGACCGCTTCGATCGAATTGGGCAACAATATCGCCACGCGGTCGCCGCTGCCGATACCGCGCAGTGCGAGCGCGCCCGCAAAACGCCGTGCCGCCGTCCACAGCGCGCTGTAGCTGATCGAGCGCGTCGACTCCGCGATCGCGACGCGCTGCGAATGCGCGTGTGCGGCGAGCCGTGCAGGCAGCAAGGACATCGCCGGTGGCCGCCGGTCAGCCGGCGGTCTTGCGCGCGAGGTAGGCGCAGATGGCGTCGACCGAGTCGAAATTCTGCGGCACCATCTCCTCCGGCGGGACACGGATCGAGAGCGCCTCCTCGAGGTGCGTGATCAGCTCCAGCACGCCGGTCGAATCGACGATGCCGGTGGTGATCAACGAGCCGCTGTCGGTCAGCGCGGACTGCTCATCGGTGAACAGGAAATTGCTCAGGATGAAATTCCGCACCAGCGGGCGATGCGCGATGGCCATGCGATGGAGGTCCCGTGGAAAGGCGGCGATTATGCCGCAAGCGTGAGAGTGGCGTGATGTCGCAGACGATGATTGACGGTTCACGGCGGTCATCGGTGGCGCTATCGTAGGCGGCTGGTGGAAGGAGGATCTCGCCGATGCGGGCCCCACACGTCGCGCTGCCGATATTGCTGATCTTCGCGTCGCTTGCCGCCTGTCAGCGCCACGCGCCGCCGCCGCCGAGCGCAGCGCAGCCGGCTGCCGGCAACAGCAGTACCGAGTACCCCAGCGAACGCGGCCGCGTGCGGGTCACCGAACTGGTCACCGGCCTTGCCCATCCGTGGGGCCTGGCCTTCTTGCCCGATGGCTCGATGCTGGTGACCGAGCGCCCCGGATTCCTGCGCCGGATCGGCGTCGACGGCAGCGTGTCGGCACCGCTTGCGGGTGTGCCACGACCGTATGTCGACGGGCAGGCCGGGTTGTTGGACGTGGTGGTGTCGCCGGATTTCACGCGTGATGGACTCGTCTATCTCGCATTCGCCGAGCCCAGCCTGCGCGGCAATCTGAGCGGCACCGCGGTAGCGCGCGGCGTGCTCACCGGCGGCGCGCTCACCCAGGTCGAAGTGATCTACCGCCAGGAACCCAAGCTGTCGGCCGGTAGCCACGTCGGCGCGCGCCTGGTGTTCGATCGCAGCGGTCATCTGTTCGTGACCCAGGGCGACAACCGGCAGGCTCCGCTGGCGCAGGAGCTGGACAAGCTGCAGGGCAAGTTGGTGCGCATCTTTCCCGATGGCAAGGTGCCGCCGGACAATCCCTTCGTCGGTCGCAACGATGCGCGCGCGGAGATCTGGTCCTACGGCCACCGCAACATGCAGGGTGCGGCGTTGCATCCGGATACCGGCGCGCTGTGGACCACCGAACATGGCCCGATGGGCGGTGATGAGTTGAACCTGCCGCAGGCGGGACGCAACTATGGCTGGCCGCTGATCACTCACGGCATCGACTACTCCGGCCAGCCGGTGCCCGGCTCGACCGGCAAGGCAGCGCCCGGCATGGAGCAGCCGCACCACGCATGGGTGCCTTCGCCGGGGCTCAGTGGCATGGCATTCCATACCGACGCGCGAACGCCAGCGTGGCGCGGCAATCTGTTTCTCGGCGCGCTGGTCGCATCCTCGCTGATCCGGCTCGAGCTCGATGGCGATCGCATCGTGCACGAGGAACGCCTGCTCGGCACGCGGGGCGAGCGCATCCGCGACGTGCGGCTGGGTCCGGACGGCGCGCTGTATCTGCTGACCGATGCGCTGTCGGGCAAGCTGCTGCGGATCGAGCTGCTCGCCGACTCCTGAATGCAGGTCGCGGCTCACCGGTTGCGCCAGACGATCGCGGCGTAGACGCGGTTCTCGTCGAAGATGCCGGTCGGGTCGCTGCTGTCGCGCTCCGCATGGGTGACCTCGAAGTTGAGGTCGAGATCGCGGCGCAAGCGGGTACGCGTGCGCAGGCCGTATTCGTCCTCGCGGCTGTCGAAGTCGGTGTCGGCGAAACGCAGCCAGTTGGCGATCGCGAATGCGCCCAGCGACGTGCGCTGCGACAGCGCGTAGTCGATGGTCAGGCTGAATCCACGATTGCGCTGGTCGGAAGTCGAGGCATTGTCGTAATCCTGGCCCGAGTAGTAGCCGCCGGCGCGCACCGTGAACAGCTGGCCGAGCCGGCTGTAGCCGATGTCGATGCGGTCGAGCTCGTAGACCTCGGAGTTGAGGGTGGCAGCGCCCGCAACGCCGCCGACACTGTCGGGCAACAGCAACTCGTCGACGTTCGGCGCGTTGCCGGCCAGGTCGGTGGCGCTGTCGGACAGCTCATGGCGCAAGCCGAGGTCGAGACTGGAGATATCGGTCAGCGCGACGATGCCGGTGGCGCGCGCGAGCAGCCCGTTGCGATTTTCCAGCCCATTGTCGAGATCGACCCAGTTCCAGCCCAGCTCCGCGCGCAGGGTGGTGCGCGAGGACCGCCAGTCGTATCCGCCGAACAGTCCCAACCGCTGGAAGTCGCTCGCCGTGGCGGTCGGGTTGTCCAGCCGCACGGATTCCAGCGAGGCATTGCCGGACAGCGTGGTAACCGGGCTGAGATTGCGCAGCAGGCGCGAGGTCAATACGACCCGATCGCTGTTGAATGCGTCGGCGGACTCGGCGTAGCTGTTGACGTAGCGCAGCTCCGTGCGTCCGCCCATCGCCTCGGAGAATCGGTACAGCAGCGTCGGGCCGGTCGAGAACACGTTGCTGTTCTGCACGTTGTCGGGTGCTGCGCTCGCGAAGATGTCGATCGGCTGCTGGCTGGCCGAATTGCTCACCGTCCACAGCAGGCGCTCGGGACTGATAGACCACACTGCCTCGGCGCCGAGCCGGATGTTGAAGTTCGGATCGAAGTCCACGCCGGAATAGCGGCTGTAGCTGACTGAGCCGATGAGGTTCGCGCGCAGCGCCTCGCCATCTTCGCTGGCCGAGATGTCGGCGAACGGCGACACCCGGCTGCCCGACTGCGGGTCGATAGCGCGCCGGCCGAGGTTGTCGCTGTGCTCGTAGCCCAGGCCCAGCGACCAGTCGATATCCCATGCATGCGCAGGTGCGACGAACGCCGCGGCCGCAGCTGCCAGGACCCGCAACACCGGTGTCTTCATCGTTCGTTGCCCCCGTGGAACCGTGTCCGATCGCGGCGGACCGCGATCAGGGCACCCCGTTGAACACCACGCCTGCCAGTCGCGCAGGATCGAGCACCGCCACCGAGTCCTTGATCTGCGGCAGCGTATCCACGCCATGCCCTGCCACCACCACCGCGATGTCGGCCAGGTCGCTGAGGATGCGCGCATCGGGTGAACTGCCGATCGGCGGCGCATCGAGGATCAGGTACCGATCCGGATAGCGCGAGCGCAGATTGCCGATCAGCCCCATCATCCGATACGAGGTGAAGTATTCGCCGCTGGCTTCGCGCCGCTCGCCGGCCGGAATCAGGCGCAACCGCCGCACGCCGGTCGGGTAGATCACCTTGTCCAGTCCGATCGCCGGGTTGTCGAGGAAATCGGTCAGCCCACCGTTCGACATGCGCACGCCGAGGCGCTCGTGCAGCGTCGGTGCGCGCAGGTTGCAGTCGACCAGCAGCGCGGTCTTGCTCTCGTCGAACGCGAATGCCGCAGCCAGGTTGGCGGCCACGAAACTCGCACCGCTGCCGGCGCTGACCGGTGCCACCAGGGTGACGAAATTGCGCCCGCGGCCGTGCGCGAGCAGCTGGGTGCGAAGGTCGCGGAACACGTCGGCGTGGCGACGATCGGCCATATCGTGGCGGATCAGGCCGCGTGCATCCAGGTCGCGCGCCGGCTTCGGCGCGGGCTCGTCCATGCGCAGGATCAGCTCGCGCGATGCTTGTTGCGACTGCAGGGCGTTGGCGTTGTCGCCCACCGGCTCGCTCAGGGCGGCCAATGCTTCGGTGCGATGCGGAGCTGGGAATTCGCGCGGCATGTTCACAACGTCCTGCTGAAACGGAGCCAACCCACGACTGCATAGGCAGACAAGGTACCGATCACGATGAGCACGGTGAGCACGCTGCGCCAGCGCTCGCGACGCAGCTGCCGCGCATCGAGGTGGCGCGGCACGCAGACCAGCAACGGCACGCCGAGGCTCGTGCTCAGATCGGTCGCCGAGCGCACCCGTGGGTCGAGCTTGGTGCTGGCGAACAGCAAGCCGGCGGGCACCGCGAGTCCCAGAGCCATCCCGGCGAGCACGAAGTGCATGAAGCGCAGGCCCGACGGAATTTGCGGCAACACGGCCGGCTCCTGGATGCGCAGGCTCATCCCGCGGCCTTCCGAATCCAGGCTCATCGAGACCCGCGCGTTCTCGCGCCGGCGCAGCAGGTCCTGGTAGAGATCGCGATTGACTTCATAGTCGCGGGTCAGCTCGGCGAGCGCGGCTTCGGAGTCGGCCACGCGGCGTCCGCGCTCGAGCTCGGCCTCCAGCAGTGCGCTGTTCTCGTCGACCCGCGCGCGCAGGCCAGAGGCGCTGGTGCGCACGCCCGACAGCTCGCTACGCAGCTGCTGGTAGAGCGGATTGACGGTCATCGCATCGCCGCCCGCGGTGCTACCGCGCGCCGATTCGCGGCGCACGCCTTCGGCGGCGATCTCGGTCTGCAGGTCTTCCAGCTGATGGCGCACCCGTACCACGTCGGGATAGTCGTCGGTATACGACAACAGCAGTGCATCGAGCTCCGACTGCAGCTCGGCGGCACGCTGGCGGAACTGGCTTTCGCGATTCTGGCTGGCGCTGAGCGCGGCCTCGCCGGTGAGCTGGTTGTTGATCTCGCGCTCGCGCATCTGCAGCTCGGACAGCTCGGTCTGCGCCTGCTCGATGCGCTGGCGCAACTCGCCGATGCGGGTGTTCACGTCGGTCGCGGTGCCGGGGCGAGCATCCTGGTTTTCAGAGCGGAACTCCTTCAGGCGATCCTCGGCCGTGGTGAGCTTCAGGTGGTATTCCTCGACCCGCGCGGCGATGAACTCGTAGGCCTCGCGGCTTTCGCGCTCTTTCGCGGCGAGGCTCTCGGCGATGAACATGTCGGCCAGCATGCGGGTCACGCGGAAGGTGCGATCCGGATCGGAATCGCGATACGAGATCTCGATCAGGTTCTCGCCGGCTCCACGCACCTGGATCGAACCCTTCAGGTCTTCGGCCAGTCGTTCCTGCTCGGCTGGTCCCGGCTTCGAGGCCAGCCAGCCGCCTTCCTCGAGCACTGCGGCGAGGATGCGCCGGCTGTGGATCACTTCGCGCGCGATGCGCGAATGGTCGACCACGCTGGTAGCGACCGCGCGACCCTCCATCAGCGGTTGGATGATGTTGTCTTCCTGCACCAGGATGGTGGTGTGCGAGACGTACGTCTTCGGCCAAACCGCCCCCAGCCCCAGTGCGACCATCGCGAACAGCGCGAACAGCGCCGCCATGGGCATGCGCAGGCGACGCGCTTCGCCGGCCACCACCGGCAGCTGCTGCAGGACATCCAATGCACCCGATTTCTGTTCCACGTGCGCCTCAGAATGCCCGTTCGGGGACGGTGATCACGTCGCCCGGCAACACCGCGAAGTTGGTTTCCAGGTCGCCCGACTTGAGGATCTTTCCCAACCGCACATCGAGGGTGCTGGTGCTGGCCGCACCCTGAGCGCGCCGGTACAGCCGCGTGCGATCGGCAGCGGCGAACTCGGTGGTGCCGCCCGCGGCGAGCACCGCATCGAGCACGGTCATGCCCTGGCGATAGGGCACCGACACCGGCGTCTGCACCGCGCCTGTCACCCGCACGCGCGACAGGTACTCGTGGCTGCGCAGGTCGGTCAGGATCACCGCGACCTTGGTGTCGCGGATGTACTTCGACAGCTTCTGTTCGATCTCGCCGGATACCTCCTGCGGTGTGCGACCACCGGCCATCACGTCGCCGATCAGCGGCACCGAAATCCGACCGTCGGGACGCACCGGCACGGTCACGCCGAGGTCGGGGTTGCGCCACACCGTGACCTGCACGATGTCGTCCACACCGATCCGGTACTCCTCGGTGAATGCCCCTGCGGAGGCCGCGTCCGGCGCCTCCTGCGCTTGCGCGCAGGCGACTGCGGCGAGGGCGAGGGCGATGCTGCACAGGCCGCGATGCAAGGCGCGGTTCGCGTATCGGCGGCAGGTGTTTCGGAATCCGGTCATGTTCGAGGATCGTGTTAGTGTGAGTGGATCGAGCGACAACGGATCAAAGCCGATGGGACAGCCTGAGCCGGGCGATTTCATCGCCGACTATGCGCGCCTGGGCGCGCGCATCGGCTGCGACTTCAAAGAACTCAAGCGCTGCTATCGGCGTGCAGTGCGCGAGCTGCATCCCGACCTCCATCCCGACCTTGCCGAAGACCAGTACTCGCAGGGCCATCTGCGCGAACTGCTGTCGGCGTTTCGCCGACTCAACGATTATCACCGCCACTTCGGTCGCCTTCCCGGCGAACCGCGCACGCCGGGCGCGATCCCGCCGCGCACACCACCGCTGCCGGACCCCACGCGGGGCCCGACGCGGCGCCGCCCGATCACGGCAACGATCGTGCTGCTGCTCGCCGCGGTCGGCATCTGGCTGCTGTCCGACCGCCAGTCGCCGCCGCAAACGTCCTTCCCGTCGGCACGGCCGACGACCGCCGCGCCTGCGCGGATTCCCGACTCGCGCGCCGCGGTGTCCACGCCCGCCGACCTGCGCGCGCGCAGTCCCGCAGGTACCGACGCGGTTCGCATCGGCGACGACCGGCGCCGTGTGCGCGGGATCCTCGGTGCGCCGATCGTCTCCAGCGCCGACACATGGGACTACGGACCTTCGCATGTACGTTTCAGGGATGGCCGGGTGGTCGACTGGTACAGCTCGCCGCTGAAGCCCATTGCGGTCGACGACAGCTCGCGAAAGCCCGCCGCCGAAAGCAGCTCGCAGTAAGGATCAGCGCGCGCCTTTGCCGAACAGCACCACCTCCACGGTCTGCAGCAGGATCGCGATGTCGAACAAAAGCGAGTTGTTCTTGACGTAGTAGAGGTCGTACTTGAGCTTCTCGGCCGCATCCTCGACCGAAGCCCCATAGGCGTAGCGCAATTGCGCCCAGCCGGTGATGCCCGGCTTGACGCAGTGGCGCAGACCGAAGTACGGGATCTCGCGGGTCAGCTGCTCGACGAACTGCGGGCGCTCGGGCCGCGGCCCGACGAAACTCATGTCGCCGCGCAGCACGTTGAAGATCTGCGGCAGCTCGTCGATCCGCACCTTGCGGATGAAGCGGCCGACGCGGGTAATGCGGTCGTCGTTGGTGGTCGCCCAGCGCGCCACGCCGTCTTTTTCGGCATCGGTGCGCATGCTGCGGAACTTCAGCACCGGGAAGCTGCGGCCGCGTTCGCCGACGCGCTCCTGCCGATACAGGATCGGCTGGCCGAAGCCGGACTCGATCACGATCGCCCAAGCGGTCAGGATCATCACCGGTGCAGCCAGAACCAGGAGCGCGGTCGACGAGATCACGTCGAACAACCGCTTGCTGGCCTGGCGCATGCTGTCGCACTTGAAGCCGTCGCCGAACACCAGTACCGAGGGGTCCAGCACGCCGAGCTTGATCTTGCCCGCCTCGCGTTCGAAGAAGTCGGCCAGGCTCACGATGTTGGTTCCCGCCACCCGGCACTGCAGCAGCTCTTTCATCGGCAGCACGCCGCGGCGATCGTCTACCGCGACCACGATCTCGTCGATATCGTGCTCATCGACGAGCGCGGCCAGCCCGGCTGTGCGATCGAGATGGAACGCGGCGTCGACCGAAGCCGCATGCTCGCCCATCGGCACGAAGCCGACCACCTGGAAACCGCGGCGGTCGGTCTGGCGGCGCATGCGGCTGACCAGCAGGTTGGCATTGCGGCCAGTGCCGATCACCATCACGCGGCGGCGCAGCGCTTCGCGGCTGACCACCAGCGAGACCAGCAAGCGGCCGAGCGCGGTGCCGATGAACCCGAGCAACAGCGCCAGCAGCAACACGCCGCGACCCACGTGCGCCTGCGGGATCGCGTAGAACGCCACCGCAAGCGCGACGCCCGCAAGCCCGATGCCGGTCAACATCCGCGCCCATTGACCCACGATCCCTTCACGGGAATGGGTCTGGTACAGACCCATCGCAACGAAACACAGGCCGACCACGCCGGCGAACAGCAGCGCG
>JANOEA010000511.1:0-2275 GCA_031412975.1 Pseudomonadota bacterium
CGAAGCGCATCTGGCCATGGCGACCTATCACGCCGAGATCGTGGCCAAGGTCGGCGGCATGATCGCGAGCCTCACCTATGGCGCGAAGGCCGCGACCGCCGAGGAGCACCTGAAGACCGCGCAGAAGCTCGCCGCCGATGCGCCGGTGGTGTGGCTCGAGACCGGCAACGTGCTGCTGCTGCTGTACGGCGACAAGCGCGAGGACGATGCGGCGATCGCGTATGCGAAGGCCGGCAAGCTCAAGCCGATCGAGGCGATGCAGGCACTCGACGCGATGACCGCGAAGTCGCATATCGAGTAGCACGCGCGCGCCGCCGCGGCTGCCGCGGCGGCGTTCACCGACAGCGGCGACTGGGTTACCATCGGGCGCTCGCCCACTCGATCATCGAACCGGATGACCAGCAGCGCAGGCACGCACCGCAAGACCGCAGTCGAAAGATTCCTCGCCGTCATCGAGCGCGCCGGCAACGCGCTGCCGCATCCGGCCACCTTGTTCGCCTCGATGGCGGTGCTGGTCGTGGTGGCCTCGGCACTGGCCTCCTGGGCTGGCTGGTCGGTCACCCATCCGTCCAATGGCACCCTGGTCGAGCCGGTCAACCTGCTGACGCTGGCCGGGCTGCACCGGATCATGACCGGGCTGGTCGCCAATTTCGTCGGCTTCGCGCCGCTGGGCACCGTGCTGGTCGCGCTGATCGGCATCGGCATTGCCGAGCATTCGGGCCTTATGCAGGCCGCTTTGCGCAAGCTGCTGTTCATCACGCCGCGCAGCCTGCTCACGCCGGTCACCGTGTTCGCCGGGGTGATGAGCAACATGGCCAGCGAGATCGGCTATGTGCTGTTGGTGCCGCTGGCCGGCGTGCTGTTCAAGGCCGCAGGGCGGCATCCGATCCTGGGCATGGCTGCCGCGTTCGCCGGCGTGTCCGGCGGCTACAGCGCGAACCTGCTGCTGGGCACCATCGATCCGCTGCTCGCGGGCCTGAGCCAGGAGGCCGCGCGGCTGATCGATCCCGCGTACGTGGTCAGTCCTGCCGCCAACTACTACCTGATGGCAGCCTCGACTCCGGTCCTCACCCTGATGGGCTGGTGGGTCACCGAGAAGATCGTCGCCCCGCGCTGGCCGGACACCACCACGGTCAACGCGGACGACAAGCTCGAACCGCTCAGCGATGCCGAGCGCCGCGGACTGCGTTGGGCCGGCGTCGCGTTGCTGATCCTTACTACGATCACCCTGATCGGCATCGTCCCCGAGGGCGGTTTCCTGCGCAAGATCGGCGTGGTCGGCAGCGACAGCGTGCTGCAGTCGCCGCTGCTGGTCGGCATCGTCGCGGTGATCTTCCTCGCCGGCCTCGTGCTCGGCGTCGCCTACGGAGTGGGTGCGGGCACCATCAAGAGCGACAACGACGTGATCAAGGGCATGAGCCAGCAGATGGCCACGCTCGGCAGCTACATCGTGCTGGTGTTCTTCGCCGCGCAATTCGTGTCGTTCTTCAACTGGACCAACCTCGGGCTGATCTTCGCGGTCGAGGGCGCGCGGGTGGTCGCGGCGACCGGCGTCGGTCCGCTGCCGCTGCTGGTGCAGTTCATCCTGCTCACTGCATTCGTGAACCTCGCGATGGGTTCGGCCTCGGCGAAGTGGGCATTGATGGCGCCGGTGTTCGTGCCGATGTTCATGCTGCTGGGCATCTCGCCCGAGGTCACCCAGGCCGCGTACCGCGTGGGCGACTCCTGCACCAACATCATCTCGCCGATGATGACCTACTTCGTGCTGATCATCGCCTTCATGCAGCGCTACGAGCCCAAGGCCGGCATGGGCACGGTGATCTCGACCATGCTGCCGTATTCGATCGTGTTCCTGATCGGCTGGACCACGATGTTCGCGATCTGGTACGCACTGGGTTTGCCGATCGGCCCCGGCGCGCCTCTGGACTACGTCACGCCGGTCGCTGGCTGAGCCGGAAGCGTTCGATCTCGCTCGCGAAGTCGTCGCTGACGCTGCCCGCGGGCGGCGGGGCTTCCGCCCTCGCGCGGCGCACTGCCCGAGATTTTGCGGTCGCCGCTGCAGCCTTCGGCGCTGCTGCGGCAGTCGCCTTGCGGGAAACGCGGGCGGCTTTGCGCCGTACGCGCTTCGGTTTGGCCGGCACCGCAGGTTGGCCGTGCACGATATGCCCCTCCACCGCCGAAGCACCATCGTCGCCGGCAAAGCGCAGCAAGGTGGCCGCCGCGTCGGCCGCAGTGATCGGGTGCTCCCAGTCTTCCATCAGCGCGATCAGCAGCA
>JANOEA010000512.1:0-4132 GCA_031412975.1 Pseudomonadota bacterium
TTCTTCGCCGAGGGCATCCATGACGACCTGCTGACCCAGCTGTCCAAGGTCGCCAGCCTGCGGGTGATCTCGCGCACCTCGATGATGCGCTATCAGAACTCCGAAAAATCGATCCCGGAGATCGCCCGCGAACTCGGCGCAGCGGTGATCCTGGAAGGCGCGGTGCAGCGCTCCGGACAGCAGGTTCGGATCAACATGCAGCTGATCGACGGCGCCAGCGACGAGCACCTCTGGGCCGAGACCTACGACCGCGAACTGACCGCGGACAACCTGTTCGCGATCCAGGCCGACATCGCCCGCGTGGTCACCGGCGCCCTGCAGGTGGTGCTGACGCCCGCCGAGGAAGCGGCGCTGGTTGTCGGTTCGACCCGTAACGTAGAAGCCTATGACGCCTTCCTGCAAGGTAATCTCTTGCTGGCTTACGACCGTTTGTCGACCGAGCGCCTCAATCGCGCGCTGGAGCAGTTCGATCGGGCCATCGCGCTCGATCCGAATTTCTCCGATGCCTGGGCACGCAAGGCGCGGGCGCAAATGGCGGGTTACTGGTATGCGCTCGGTGACTCCGCGTTGCGCGAGGCTTCGGCTGTGACCCTGGCTGAAGCCAGGCGCCTGGCGCCCGATACGACCGAGACCTGATGGCCGAGGCCTACTACGCGTACTGGGTGCAGCGGGACTATGCACTCGCCGAGGGACTGCTGGCGCGCGTGCTCGCGCGCTCGCCCGAGCATGCCGAAGCGTGGCTGGCGCGCGGCTTCGTGGCGCGCCGCGACGGCCGCTTCGAAGACGCCCTGCGTGCACTGCGACGCGCGCTGGAGGTCGATCCGGTCAATCGCGAAGGACTGATCGATCTTGGTCACACGCTCTCGGTGCTTGGCCATTTCGACGAGTCCGCCGCAATTTTGGATCAAGCCACGCGGCTCGGCGCCGATGTCGGCGGACAATGGATTCATTACTGGCTTCTGCGTGGCGACCCGGAACGGGCCTGGGCCGCGGTGGACGGTCGCGCCCAGCAGAGCTGGCTGACCTATCCTTACCGCGCCGCTCTGGCAACACGCGATCCAGAACGCATTGCGCTGAGCTTGTCGCCATCGCTGTGGCCGGAGGAGTTGCACAGCCCGCCGGGATATTCCGAGGCCTATGCGTTGGCGCAGGCCGAAGCGCTGCTCATGGCTGGTCAGCGCGAGTTGGCCATGGTTTCGCTGCGCGCTATCGAGGCCAGACTGCAGGCACTGGATGCGCCCTATCCGGGCGGCTGGTCGCACAACGGCCACTACTGGCCCTGCGACCTGCCCGGCCTGCTCGGCGATCTCGACGGCGTAATCGCCGCCGAACGCGACTACCTCGAAAACGCACCGCGGGATGTCTACGCGAGTGCCGAAGTCCGCTTGGCCCTGGCCGCGGCGCTGGCCCGCGCCGGCGATGCCGAGCGTGCCCTGGGCCACCTGGAAGCCATCGCCGAACTGCTTGGCCCTGCACACTATCTGCGCTTCTCGATTGACCCCGGCCTCGACACGATCCGCGCGCATCCGCGCTACCTCGGCTTGAAGGCGGCCTACGAGCGTTCGGTTGCAGAACAGGAATCCTGAACTTCCTCGCCGAACCCAAGCGCCGCAACGTCATCCGCATGGCCGGGCTGTACCTGGTCGGTGCCCGGCTGATCGTGCAGATCGTCGCTCGCCAACAGCAGCGCCGCCACTCGCAGCGCCGGGATCTCAGACCGAATCCACCAGCACTGCCGTGCCCGATGCCGAGACCATCAGCATGCCGCCACCATTGCCGACCTGCACGGTCTCGTAGTCCAGATCGATGCCGATCACCGCGTTGCCGCCCAGCCGCTGCGCTTCTTCGACCATCTCGCGCATCGCGGTTTCCTTCGCTTCGCGCAGCACCTTCTCGTAGGAGCCCGAGCGACCGCCCACGATGTCGCGGATGCCGGCGAACAAGTCGCGGAAGATATTGGCGCCAAGGATCGCCTCGCCGGTGACGACACCGAGGTAGCGGCCGATGCGGTGGCCTTCGAGGGTCGAGGTGGTGGTGACCAGCATGGTGATGTCCTCCGGGCGCGGGAGTCGCGTCCGGCAGTCATGCTGGCGAATACGCCCGACGCAAGGGTGACATTCGGGCTACCGGTGCGGCGCCGGTCGCCCTCGAGCAGTAATCAACGTTCGGCGATCGCGTCGCGCTCGGTCCCGACCAGCGGCAGCGTCGTCGCGTGCACCGACACCGCCGGCGCCAGTTCCCAGACATTGTGATATCCGTAGCCCCACAGCGCGGCCCAGGTCGACAGGTTCAGCGAGGCCGCCGGCAGTTTGGTGGGAAACGCGACCGGACCATCGCGGAAGTTGTTGTTGCAGTAGATCAGCACCTTGGTGTGCTTTTCCGGAAGGATCGCCGCGAGCGACTGCGCGGTGAAGTCGGTGAACGGCAGGCTCACCGCACCTTCCAGATGCATCTGCGTGTATCGCGCGGCCGACCGCGCATCCAGCACCACCACGCCGGGCTCGCGCATCGCCGCGATGAAGGCCTGCTCATCGAGCCGCCGCGTCTCACGCTGCGTGGTGGATTCGCGCACGGTACGCTGGAACGCCGTGGAATCGATCAACGGATTGGCGGGCGGTGGTTCGGCCACGCAAGCCGCAGTGGCAAACAGCGCGAACAGCGCAAAGAGCGGGCGGTTCGTCATGAGCGGATTCCGATCGGGGATACGTCGAGGTTACGCCGCACCCGGTCGGGCGGTGAGTGCCTGAGCGCCCGGTCGTCGGCTTGCCGACTGCGGATGTCGCCAGCTATCCGGCTCGGTCGGTGACACGGCATGGGATTCTTCGCGCACAGGGAGCACTCCCGTGGCGAGCGATCCAGCACACGCCGGGTTACTCGCCCTTGTCGCCCGCGATCATGTGGGGCTTACCCGCACTTGGAATTGCCGCAGCTCAAGCAGGTCGCGCAGCCATCCATGATCACCATGGCCTTGGCGTTGCACTTGGGGCACAGGATGGCGCCGGGGATCGCGTCGGAGTCGCTGAGCGCCGCGGGAGCGGCCGGCTCGAGGGCGCGAACCGGCGGCGGCAGTTCGGCTACATCAGTTTTTTTTTTGGCCTGCTGCGCTTCGTACGCGGCACGCTTTTCGGCGATCAGGGCCTTGGTCGCGGGGCTCATGTCGGGGTCGACGATCATGCCGATCATCTTCAGGTGTTCTTCGACCACCGCGCCGATCTCGGCGACGATCGAGGGCATGTAGACGCCGCCGCCCTTGAAGTAGCCGCCGCGCGGGTCGAATACGGCTTTCATTTCTTCGACCAGGAAGGTGACGTCGCCGCCCTTGCGGAATACCGCGCTCATGATGCGGGTGAGCGCGACGATCCACTGGAAGTGGTCCATGTTCTTCGAGTTGATGAAGATCTCGAACGGCCGGCGGGATTCGTACTCGGTATCGCGGTTGAGCACGATGTCGTTGATCGTCACGTACAGGGCGTGCTCGAACAGCGGACTCTTGATCTTGTAGGTGCTGCCGATCAGCACGTCGGGTCGTTCGACCTTTTCGTGCATCTGGATGACTTCGGCTTTGGGGAGTTCGAGGACTTCGTCGGCGTCGACCGGCGGCGCGGCGTTGGCGGCGGCCTTGTCTTCCGGTCTGGCGACGGCGTACGCCTTGATCTTCTTGGTGATCTTGATGGCCATGGGACTTCCGGATGCGTTGATGTTGAGTGGTGGGTGTTGGGTGTTGGATGGCGGTGGTCGCGGTGGTCGCGCCCGGGGTGGGTCAGATTGGATCAGGTGGTGGAGTTGAGCGGTGTGGCGGTCGTGGTGCGGCTGGGACTGGGCTTTCTGCGAGCTTGCTGCCCCCCATCCCCAGCCCTCCCCCCGCGTGGGGTGTGGGGGTACATTCCGCGGCACTGCCGGGGACCGCCGAACGCCCGCGCGAGTAGCGCGGGCCGGACGGAAGGGAGTAGAGCGGGCTTTCTGTGAACTTGCGGCCCCCCATCCCCAGCCCGTCCCCCGCAGGGGGGAGGGGAGTAGAGCGGGCTTCCTGTGAACTTGCGGCCCCCCATCCCCAGCCCTTCCCCCGCGAGGCGAAATTCAACTGTCCTGGGCCTATCCCCCAATAGAAATTATTTTTCTCCAGAATTTTTTG
>JANOEA010000513.1:0-3239 GCA_031412975.1 Pseudomonadota bacterium
GCTAGACCACTTTCCCGGCACAGATCACCACATCCGCCGGGCGCGCCGCGAACAATCCGACCGCCACCACGCCGGCGATCTGGTTGATCTCGCGCTCGAGTCCGACCGGGTCGGTGATGCGCAGGTTGTGCACGTCGATGATCCAGTTGCCGTTGTCGGTGGTCACCGATTCGCGCCACACCGGCTGGCCGCCGAGGCCGACGATCTTGCGCGCGACATAGCTGCGCGCCATCGGCACCACTTCTATCGGCAAGGGGAAGCGGCCGAGCACGTCGACCTGCTTGCTGCTGTCGATCATGCACACGAAGCGTTTGCTCGCCGCGGCGATGATCTTCTCGCGGGTCAGGGCCGCGCCGCCGCCCTTGATCAGTCGCTTGTGCGGATCGCATTCGTCGGCACCATCGACGTACAGCGGCAGGCCGCCGGTGGCGTTGAGATCGAAGATGCGGATGCGCTGGGCTTCGAGCAGGCGCGTGCTCTGCTCGGAGCTGGATACCGCGCCCTCGATGCGATCGCGGATCCTGCCCAGTTCCTCGATGAAGAATGCCACCGTCGAACCGGTGCCGACGCCGACGATGCTGCCGTCCTCGACATAGCCGATCGCCTTGATCGCGGAGGCGCGCTTCTGCTCGTCCTGACTCATGCCTTGGGTTCCAGTTTGAGGATGGTGTCGAAGTGGCGTTTGGCGACCGGAAACACCGACAACCGGTTGCCGCGCTGGAGCAGGATCAATCCCTCGAGCTTCGCCGCCTGTGCGCGGATCGCATCCAGGGTGACGATAGCGCCGAGCTTGCGCACGAAACCGATTTCCACGCACAGCCAGCGCGGATCGTCCAGCTTGCTGCCCGGATCGTGGTAGTCGCTGCGCGGGTCGAACTGGGTCGGGTCGGGGCGCGCGGCAGCGATCACTTCGGCGATGCCGGCCACGCCGGGCATCGCGCAGCTGGAGTGGTAGAGCAGCACGCGGTCGCCGACCCGCATGCCATCGCGCATGTAGTTGCGCGCCTGGTAGTTGCGCACGCCCGTCCACGGTTCGCTGCCGCGCCTGGCCAGGTCGTCGATCGAAAACTCGTCCGGCTCGGTTTTCATCAGCCAGTGCTTCATGGGGGGATCCCTCAGGGGGCGGCAGTTGGCGCGCACTCGATCAACTCGCGATCCGTGCAGATGAAATCGAGCCGCACGTCCCACGCCTCGGACGGGAGCGCCTCGACCTCCTGCCACGCATAGCCGATGCCGACCAGCAGCGGCTCGCGCGGGCGTTCGCCCTCGCGCAGGAAAGCGAAACTGCGATCGTAGTAGCCGCCGCCGGTGCCGAGCCGGTTGCCGCGTCGATCGAAAGCCAGCAACGGCAGCAGCACCAGTTCGACCGCGGCCGGCGCGAGGCAGTCATCGAGCGCGATGGCTGGTTCGGGAATGCCGAAGCGGTTGGCCTCGATCGGCTCGCCCATCCGCCACGGCGCGAAGCGCAGCATCCGGCCGTCGATGCGTGGCAGCAGCCAGGTCGCGCCGCGCCGGGCGCACGCCGCGGCCGCGCGATGCAGCAATAGCTCGCCAGCGGTCGACCAATATCCGGCGATGCGCTGGTCGGTGTGCCATTCGGCCAGCGCGTCGAGCTGCTCGACGAGCGAATCGGCAGCCGCGATCCGCGCGGGCGGATCGAGTGCGGCGCGACGTGCCTTGATGTCACGCCGCAGCACGGATCGCAGGGACTCGCTCATGACCACGGTTCCGCTGCGTCAAACGACGCGCGGGCCCGAAGGCCCGCGCTGGAGAGAGAATGCACCCCCCGCCACGCCGGTGTGGCACGCGACGACCTTGATCCCTAGGATCAGGTGGGAGGGCTCGCGGGGCCTCGGGCTTTCCGCTCGTAGCGGACTTGCACGCCAGCCCCTGCACTGCCGTCCCGGGGTCGTTAAACAGGGCCAAGGCAATATGAAGCGTGACACTGTCGAACGCAGCAGAGAGGTGCGGCATGAGCATAGCATCGTGCGAGCCGGACGCGTGCTGCATTGCGCAGAAATTTCGCGCGGTCGATGCGCCATTCATGAACGTGGCGTCGATGCGACGATGGCGCCTCGCGCGGAGAACCGAGCGGAACCGTCAGCGCGGTGCGAGCGCGGCAAGCGCGCCGTCGAGCCGACCCTTGAGCGCGGCCAGCTCCTGCTCGATCGCGCCGCCCGATGAACTGGCGGCCTGCCGCTGCTGCAGCAATTCGTGCGCGAGATTGAGCGCGGCGAGCACCGCGATCCGGTCGACCGTGGCATTGCGCGCGGCGCTGCGCACCTCGCGCATGCGGCCGTCGAGGAATGCGGCGGCCGCGACCAGGCCGGGGCGCTCCTCCGGCGTGCAGGCGACGAGGTAGTCGCGGTCGAGGATGCCGACCGATACAGGCTGCGGCGCGGTGGCACTCATCCGTTCTGCTCCAGCGATTTCAAGCGGTTGATCATCGCCTCGACCCGCGAGCGGGCCTGTTCGTTCTTGGCCAGCAGGTTCGCGCGCTCGGCCATCAGCTGTTCCTGGCTGGTGCGCAGGCTGCGGTTTTCCTCCGCCAGCCGCTGCGCAAGCGCAATCAGTTGGTCGACCTGGCGGAATACCTCGGTCAGCTGGGGTGTGGAGGCGGGTTCGGACATGCGTGGAAGCTAAGGCAGGAAGGCGGGCGGGTCAATCGGAACCGGGCGGGGGCGCCTTAAGGCTGCGAATGGCGAATGGCGAATGGCGATTGGCGAATAGGAAGCAGGCGCTGCGTCAACGCATCCGGCGCCGACGGCACCTGCTGTTGTAGGAGCGGACCCTGTGCGCGACCGCCGACCCAGCGCCCGCTGGACGGGGCAGTCGCGCCCAGGGTGCGCTCCTACAGAAAAGCCGTCAGCGGGCCTGCTTCCTATTCGCCATTCGCCATTCGCCATTCGCCCCGCCTCATGACCCTCGCCGCCCGGGAAACTCCCTTACATCGCCCTTGTTCTCCGCCGCCGCCTTGCGGTCGAGCAGGAACTTGAACAGGCGCTCGCCGTCGATCGGCAGCGAGACGAAATTGCCTTGCACCTCGTCGCAGCGCTGCTCGCGCAGGTAGTCGAGCTGCTCCTGGGTCTCGACGCCCTCGGCGATCACGTCCATACCCAGCGAATGGGCCATGGTGATGATGGTGGCGGTGATCGCCTCGTCGTCGGGATCGGTGGTGATGTCGCCGACGAATTCCTTGTCGATCTTGAGGGTGTCGATCGGCAGGCGCTTGAGGTAGG
>JANOEA010000514.1:0-2567 GCA_031412975.1 Pseudomonadota bacterium
GCGAGCGCGCCAAGCTGTCGACACGCTGATCCAGGTGGCCGCCGACCGCGGCGCCACCCTGGTGACCACGTTCCATCAGGTCGATGTCGCCACCCGCTTTCCGCGCGTGATCGGCTTGCGCGATGGCATGCTCGCGTTCGATCTCCCGGGTGCCGAGGTGACGCGCGAGCGTCTGGTGCAGTTGTACGCACAGCACGAAGACGAGCTGACCGGCGCGGCGCCGCCGCGGGAGGCCGCGCCGGCTGCAGCGCCGGTGGCCGTGACCCTGGTCTGCCGCTAGGCGGGCGCGCATGACGGACACTGCCCTGACCGCGCCCGCGTTGCGCGACCCGGCCTGGGCGCGACGCGTGCTCTGGGCCAGCGTCGCTGTGGTGCTGCTGGTGCCGATGCTGGTCGCCACCGAATTCAAGCCCTGGATGCTCTTCGCGCCCGACAACCTGAAGGTGACGCTGCGCTTCCTCGGCGACTTCCTGCCGCCCAAGGTCGATCCCGAGTTCCTCGCGATGGTGGCGCGCGAGGCCTGGCGCACGGTGGCGATCGCCACCGCCGGCATCGCGCTGGCGCTGCTGCTGGCGATCCCGCTGACACTGGTCTCGACCGCGGCATTGTCCGTGTCGGCGCTGTCCGGCCGCATGCATGTGCTGCCGTTCGCGCTGCGACAGTCGGTGCGCCTGTTGCTGATCCTGCTGCGCAGCGTGCCCGAGCTGGTGTGGGCGCTGGTGTTCGTGCGCGTGGTCGGGCTCGGCCCCACCGCGGGCGTGCTGGCCATCGCGCTCACCTACAGCGGCATGCTCGGCAAGGTGTACGGCGACATCCTCGAAAGCGGCGAGACCCACGCCACCACCTCGTTGCTGCGCAACGGCGCCGGCCGCCTGCAGGCGTTCTTCTACGGCCTGCTGCCGCAGAACGCGGCCGAACTGACCAGCTACACCGTTTACCGCTGGGAGTGCGCGATCCGCTCGTCCGCGGTGCTCGGCTTCGTCGGCGCCGGCGGCCTGGGCCAGCAGATGGACACCTCGATGAAGATGTTCAACGGCGCCGAAGTGAGCACGATGCTGCTCGTGTTCATCGCGCTGGTGTGGCTGGCCGACCTGGTCAGCAGCGGGCTGCGCAAGGCGCTCGGATGAACGCACCCGCCGTGCCGCCGCCGGGCCCGGGCGGCACCGATCCGGCCGCCCTCGCGCCGTTCGATGCGCCGCCGCCGTTCTTCCACGCGCGCTGCGTGGCGTGCTGGATCATCCTGGGCACGCTGACGCTGGTGGTGGCGAGCTTTGCCAGCCTCGACCTGCAGTGGGCGAAGTTCTTCTCGCTCGACGCCGCACGCAAGATGGGCCGTTTCATCGGCGAGTTGCTGGTGCCGGCGACCGACTCGCGCTTCCTGGGCAAGCTGCTGGTGGCAAGCCTGGAGACGCTGGCCATGTCGGCGGTCGGCACGCTGCTGGCGGCGATCTTCGGCCTGCTGCTGGCCCTGCCCGCCAGCCGCACGCATGCCGGTGACCGCGCGCTGGCGCGCGCGCCCACGCGGCTCGTCCTGAACGTATTGCGTTCGATCCCCGAACTGGTGTGGGCCGCGCTGTTGCTGATCTCGGCCGGACTCGGGCCGTTCGCCGGCACGCTGGCGCTGGCGATGCACACCACCGGCGTGCTCGGCCGGCTGTTCGCCGAGGCGATCGAGAACGCACCGTCCGGCCCCTCGTTCGCGCTGCGAACGCAGGGCGTGGCCGAAGGCCGCGTGTTCCTGTACGCCACCCTGCCGCAGATCCTGCCGCAGCTCCTGTCCTACACGCTGTACCGCTGGGAGAACAACATCCGCGCCGCGGCCGTGCTGGGCGTGGTGGGCGCCGGCGGCCTGGGCCAGATGCTGGCGTTCCACATGGGCCTCTTCCACATGCGCGAGACGAGTTCGGTCCTGATCGCGATGATCCTGCTCGTGGCGCTGGTCGATCTGCTGTCCTACGCGCTGCGGCGCGCGATGTCGCGCTGAAGGGGGTGGCGATGGCATCGGGGGCCACGTGGGCGACCTGCATCACCGGCTTCATCCGCTCGCGCCGGACGACGTCGCACGCAACCGCATGTGCATCGCCGCGATGCGCTGACCGGATGGTCGTGCTCCGGCATGCGGCGCGACGTCGCGCGCATCGGTCCCGGCGCGCGGCTCTCGCCGCGCTCGTGGTAGCGTCGGCCGTGGCCCACGCCGACGCACCCGCCGACGTCCGCTACGGGCTCGCGCCCGCCGGCGACTTCCGCGTCACGACCGGCGACGACTCGCGGCTCTCGCCGTCGGCGAAGCTCTACTTCTCGAAGGAGTGGATCGCGGAGCCGCGCACGGACGTGCCGGTCGCGGACTACGCCCGAGGCGTCGACGCTTTCGCCGACCTGCGCGCCTGGGCCGCGACGCCCGCGGCGAAGGCAAGTCCGATGCCGCGGCCGCCGCTCGTGTGGTTGGGCTCGCCGGAACGGATCGCGGGTGCGCGCATCGCGGCGGACGCGCGCTCGATGACGGCCGGCGGCGCGACGCGGCCGCTCGCGCTCGCGCCGAAGCTCGAGTACAACCGCTCCTGGTTCGA
>JANOEA010000515.1:0-24127 GCA_031412975.1 Pseudomonadota bacterium
CAGCGCCGAGGCGAGGAAGAACGGGTAGGGCTGGTCGCTGCGATCATCATCGATCGCGGCCTCCGCGATCAGGCGTGCCCACGACTCGGGGGTCGGCTCCCAGGTGCCGGCGAGGCGCTGCGCGATGCGGTCGGCGGGCAACTCGAATGCCTGTGCGATCGCGAGTACCACCAGCCGTTGCGAGACGCCGACCCGCAGGCCGCCGGTGAGCAGCTTGTTGAGCACGTAGCGCTCGTCAGCGGCGAGGGTCTTCCACCAGTTGAGGATGCGCTGCTCGCGAACCTCCGGCGCCAGTGTCGGCAGTTCCCGCAATGCCACTACCCATGCATGCAGCGGCAGGTCGGGTACGCCCTCCTGATCGCCGTGGGTCAGCAGGGTGATCGTCTCGGCCAGATCGCCGACATGCGCGTAGCAATCTTCGACCAGCCAGGCGGGATAGCCGCTCACGCGACCAAGTAACTCGCGCAGCAGCGCGGAGCCGACGATGCGCTTGAGCCGCTCGCCGGAGAGGAACCACAGCGCCCATGCGGCATCGGCCGCCGCGGTCTGCACGAAATAGCCCGCCATCGCCGCGATCTTGTCGCGGGTCGAAGTGCTCGCATCGAGTTCCGCATACAACGCGGCGAAGGCCTTCATGAATTGGCCGACTCTTCGCTGCCGAACGGCGTGCGCAGCGGCGCGGCATCGATGCCCTGTTCGCGCAGCCATGCCACGTAGGCATCGGTGTTGCCGTGGGTGGCCAGGATGCGCCGCGCGCCACATCCGCGCGCGGTGGCCACCAAAGCCGGCCAGTCCGCGTGATCGGACAGCACGAAGCCGCGATCATGCCCGCGCCGGCGCCGATTGCCGCGCACCAGCATCCAGCCGGACGCGAAGCCGGTCGATGCATCCTTGAAGCGGCGCATCCACGGACTGCCGGCGGCCGATGGCGGCGCGAGGATCAGCGCGCCCGCGAAATCGCGTCCGCGCGCGGATTCGCTGACCGCCTCGGTCGGCAGCATCGTCACGCCCGCATCGCGATAGCGCTGCACCAGCTCGACCATCGCGCCGTGCAGATGCACCGGGCGATCCACGCGCAGCGCCAGTTCCGCGAGCAGGCGCTGTGCCTTGCCCAACGCATAGCAGAACAGCACTGCGGGCACGCGGCGGGCCGCACAGCGATCCCACCACGCGATCACTTCGCGCGTGACCCGCTCGGCACTGGGCCAACGGTAGACGGGCAGGGCGAAGGTGGCTTCGGTGATCAGGGTGTCGCAGGGCACCAGCTCGAACGGCGCGCAGCTCGGATCCGGATCGCGCTTGTAGTCGCCGGTGACCACCCATACTTCGCCGGCGTGCTCGACCCGCACCTGCGAGGAGCCGAGGATATGCCCGGCTGGATGCAGGCTCACGCGGGTCGCGCCGAGCGTGATCGACGTGCCGTAGTCGAGCGCCTCGATGCTCGCATGCGCGCCGAGCCGCGCCTGCAGCAGGCCCAGTCCGCTGCGGGCGCCGAAGTAGTGCGCCGAACCGCTGCGCGCATGGTCCGAGTGCCCATGCGTGATCACCGCACGCGGCACCGGGCGCCAAGGATCGATGTGGAAATCGCCGGCCGCGCAGTACAGCCCTTCAGGGCGCAGTTCGATCAGGGCGGACTCGCGCATCCGCCATTGTCGCCGATGCGGGTGAAGCGGGTGTGCGGCGGCGCGTTTTGCGATACTCGGTGGATTCTCGACTGCCCAGGGTACCCACCATGATCGCCTTGCTCGGAGTGCCGTGGGATGGCGGTTCGTCGTTCGAACGCGGCGCTGCTGCGGGACCGGCCGCGGTGCGCGCGCGGCTGTTCAGCGCTGCCGGCAACGGCCACGCCGAATCCGGCCGCGACGCGCTGGCGGCGTTGATCGACTGCGGCGATGCCGAACTGCCGCACGACGAGGCCGCCGCGCTGGCCGCGATCCAGCTGGCCGCCGAACAGGCCTCCAGCGAGGGCCCGGTGCTTGCGATCGGCGGCGATCACAGCGTCACGCTGCCGCTGCTGCGCGCGGCGGCCCGCACCCACGGGCCGTTGAACGTGCTGCACATCGACGCGCATCCGGACCTGTATCCGGAACTCGACGGCCGCCGCTACAGCAACGCCTCGCCGTTCGCGCGCGGTCTCGAAGAGGGACTGATCGGCGCACTGGTGCAGCTGGGCATCCGCGCGAACACGCCGCCGCAGCGCGCGATGGCGCAGCGCTGGAACGTGCGGCAGTTCGGTCCCGATGCGATCGGGGACTTCGATCCGGCACGCCTCGCAGGCCCGCTGTACATCTCGATCGACATCGACGGCTTCGATCCCGCGTTTGCGCCGGGCGTCGCGCATCCCGAGGCCGGCGGCCTGCAACCGCGGCAACTGATCCGGCTGCTGCAGCGTCTGCCGGTTGCGTGGGTTGGCGCCGACGTGGTCGAGGTGCTGCCGTCGCGCGACAGCGGCGGCATCACCGCGACGCTCGCCGCGAAGCTGGTCAAGGAACTGCTCGATGCGAACCTGGCGGAGCGCGGGTAGCGCAGCGCTACGGTGCCTTCCAGCGGCTCTCGTACAGATCCAGCCGGCGGTCGTTGAGGTTGCGCACGGTGCCGGACTCGCGCGCAACCTGCAGTGCGCCGAAGTCCAGGTCCGCGACCACGATCGTCTCCACGCCGGGTGCGGCTTCGACCGCGATGCCGTCGCGCGCGAAACCGTGGTCGCACGGCGTCAGGATCGCCGACTGCGCATGGACCAGATCGAGGTTGTGCACGTTGCGCAGGAGGCCGACGTTGCCGGCGAGCGCCACGTACATCTGGTTCTCGATCGCGCGCGCCGCGCAGGAATGGCGTACGCGCAGGTAGCCGGGGCGGTCGTCGGTGCAAAACGGCACGAACAGCAGTTGCGCGCCCTGCGCGACGTGGTGCCGAACCAGTTCGGGGAACTCGCTGTCGTAGCAGATCGCGATCGCGAAGCGGATCCCGTCGGCTTCGATGATGCCCGCTTCGCTGCCGCCTTCGACCCCCCATGCGCGCGCCTCGTTGGGCGTCGCGTGGATCTTGTCGCGCGCATGCTGGCTGCCGTCGGCCAGTGCCACGAAGCAGGTGTTGCGCACCTTGCCGTCGGCCGCGCGATGCAGGTGCGAGCCGCCGATCACGTGGATCCGGTGGGCCACCGCGAGCTGTGCATACAGGTCGCGGAGACGCCGGGTCAGGCTGCTGCTGTGCGCGATGCTCGCGGGGCCGTCGAGACGCAGCGACTCCGCGGACAACAGTTCGGCGCTGACGTACTCGGGAAACACCACGAAGCGCGCGCCGTATTCGGCGGCGATCCGGACCTGGTCGGCAAACCGCGCGGCCCATTCCTCGAACGAAGCAACGCGGTCGAAGCGCCACTGCACGCAGGCGATGCGCACGCGCTGGTTCATTGCGCGACTTACGCGGCCAGCACCGGCGAATGGAACTGCAGCCGCGCGAGCTCCGCGTAGAGTCCGCCCTGCGCGAGCAGTTCGTGGTGGCGACCTGTCGCGATGATCCGCCCGCGGTCCATTACCACGATGCGGTCGGCCTTGAGCACGGTCGCGAGGCGGTGCGCGATGACCAGCGTGGTGCGCTTTTCCATCAGGCGCTCGAGGGCGGACTGGATCACCGATTCGCTCTGCGCATCGAGCGCCGAGGTCGCCTCGTCGAGCAGCAGGATCGGTGCGTTCTTGAGGATCGCACGCGCGATCGCGAGGCGCTGCTGCTGCCCGCCCGACAGACGCACGCCGCGCTCGCCGAGGAAGGTATCGTAGCCTTCCGGCTGCGCGGCGATGAACTCGTGGGCTTCGGCCGCACGCGCGGCGCTGCGCACTTCGTCGTCGCTGGCGGATTCACGCCCGATCCGGATGTTGTCGGCCGCGCTCGCGCCGAAGATCACCGTGTCCTGCGGCACCAGTGCGGTCGCCCCGCGCACGATCATCAGCGGCAGGTTGCGCAGGTCCTGGCCATCCAGGGTGATGCGCCCGTGCTGCGGATCGTAGAAGCGCAGCAGCAGCTGGAATACGGTGCTCTTGCCTGCGCCGGACGGTCCGACCAGCGCGACGGTCTCGCCGGGCCGGATCTCGAGGCTGAAGTCGTCCAGCGCTGCGGTATCGGGCCGCGACGGATAGTTGAAGCGTACGTGTTCGAAGCGCAGCCCGCCGCGGATCGGCGGTACCAGCGTGGCCGGCTCGCGCGGATCGGCGATGTCCGGCTGGCTGCCGAGCAGCTCGCCGATCCGTTCCATCGCGCCGGCCGCGCGCTGCACGTCGCCCCACACCTCGACCAATGCACCGACCGAGCCTGCCGCCATCACCGCGAACAGCAGGAACTGCGCGAGTTCGCCGGCCGCCATCGCGCCCGACAGCACCTCCCGCGCACCGCCCCACAGCACGCCCGTGATCGCACTGAACACCAGCAGGATCACCACCGCAGTGAGCTGGCTGCGCATCGCGATGCGGCGGCGTGCGGTGGCCAGCGTGCGCGCCACCACCTCACCGAAGCGCGCCGACATCGTCGATTCGCGGGTGAAGCTCTGCACGGTGTGGATCGCGTTCAAGGTTTCGCTGGCCATCGCCGAGGTGTCGGCGATGCGGTCCTGGCTCTGCCGCGACAGGCCGCGCACGCGGCGACCGAACAGGATCATCGGCATCACCACCAGCGGTATCACCAGTCCCGCATAACCGGCCAGCTTCGGGCTGGTGATCACCAGCAGCACCGAGGCGCCGACCAGGGTCACCGCGCTGCGCACCGCGATCGAGGCGCTGGAGCCGACCACGGTCTGCACCAGTTCGGTGTCGGTGGTAAGCCGCGACAGCAGCTCGCCGGTGCGGGTGGTCTCGTAGAACGATTGATCCAGTGCGAGCAGCCGGTCGTAAACGCCCTTGCGCAAGTCGGCCGCGACCTTTTCGCCCAGCGTGCTGACGAAGTAGAAGCGCAGCGAGGTGGCGATTGCGAGCACGATGGCGACCCCGAGCAGGACCAGGAACGCGCGATCCACATACGCAGCGTCCGCCGCCGAGAAGCCATCGTCGATCATGAAGCGCACCGCGATCGGCAGCACCAGGGTGGCCGCCGACGACAGCGCGAGGAACATCAGCCAAGCCCCGATCAGCCCGCGATAGCGGCGCACATAGGGCAGCACGGATGCCAGCGGCTTGAGTCCCTGCTGGCTCTTCGGCCGCGCTTCAACGTTGCTCATCGGAAGATTCCACTGGGTGCTGCCAGCGTGAGCCCGGCAGGGCAGGCGAGTCGACGCATCGCGCGAGCTTGCGCCGTTCGACTGCGGCCGCTGCGCGGCCTTCGCTCAGGGAGGACGGGGTTTGGGAAAGGCGGGACTGTCGGCGCGATCGTCTTCCCGATCTCGCGAGGCTCGCCAGAACCCTCGTTCATGCGAAGCCCACTCGAATTACCGAGCTCGCCAAAATCCCCGTCGATGCGAAGCCCTCTCGAATTACCAAGCTCGTCAAAACCCCCGTTCATGCTGAGCGCAGCGCCGCAGGCGCGGAGTCGAAGCACCGCGCGAGCCTGCGCCCGCGTGGAGGCGGGCACGGACGGAATGCAGCCGGCGAGCGGGCTGCGTGGCTTTGTTGCTGCAGGATTCAAGGCAGCAGGCTCTTGAGGTCGTCCGGAACAGGTTCATCCGGATACACGGCGCGGAACTGCGCCAATGCATCCGCTGCGCGGCGGGCGTCGCCCTGGTCGCGCATACGCCGGATGGCGTCGAGCCATTCTAGCGGGCTGAGCGTCCGCGGTGCGGACTGGGTGGCGGCCTGCCCCTCGTAAGACTGCAGTTCGTCGGCCTCCGGCTCGTTCGGCGCGCGGTCTGCGCGCGGCGCGGGATCGGCCAGCGGAGTGTCGATGGTGCCCCGCTTGTCGCGTGCGCCGCCCTCGACCGCGCGGCCCGAGGCCTTGGGCAGCGTCGAGGCCGCCGGCGCCGCTGGCGCTTCCTGCATTACGGCCGGCGCGGGTGGCGCGGCCGGCGCAGGCGGCGCCGCGGCAGGGCGAGGTGCAGACCGGGGTGCAGGAACCGCTGCCGCGGCCGGCGCTTCGGGAACGCTCAGCGGACGCGCCGCCTGCGCGCGCCCGGCTGCTGGATCCTGGGTCGCCGCTTGCCGCTCCTCGCGGATTTGCCGTGGTGCCGAATCGCGCATTCGGTCCGCAGGCTGCTCTTCAGCTTCCGCTGTGCCCAGCTTGGCTTCGGCCTTGTTCGCAACGTCGTCGTCGGTCGTCAATGCTTCCGCCACCGCTGGCTCACTGCTCCCGCTGCCCTGATCCGACTCGATCGGGGCAGGCGATGACGGCCCGTCGCCGAGCGGCGCCTCGCGCAACTGCCAGCCGGTTCCCACCGCCAGCGTCAGCACCGCCGCCGTCGCGAGCCCGGTGACCCAGCGCGGGCGGGCAGGGCGGGCCGCGGGCAGCGCGGCGCGCGCGTGCGCAAGCACCGCCGCGTCGAGCGCCGCGGAGGGTTCCGGGCGCGGCAGCGCGCGGTAGGCCGCAAGCAGCCGCTGTTCGTCGAGATCGTCGGGATCGGTCATGGGTTCAACAGCTCGCGCAGGCGCGCCATCGCATAACGCAGGCGCGATTTGGCGGTTTCGCGCCCCACCCCGGTGGCCTCGGCGATTTCCTCGATCCCCAGGCCCGCTTCGGCGCGCAGCAGGAACGCCTCGCGCTGCTCGTCCGGCAGGGCCTCGAGCGCGCGCTGCAGTCGCCGGCGCTGTTCGAACTGCGTCCACTGGGCATCGGGGCGGTCTTCCTCAGGCGCATCGAGCGCGGCCAGTACGGTCTCCGGGTCGGATTCGGCCGGCCGCTGGCGGCGCCAGTGGTCGACCATCAGGTTGTGGGCAATCTGCAGCAACCAGGTGGAAAACCTGGCCTGTGGCTGCCAGCGTTGGCGGGCTGCCACCACCCGCACCCAGGTTTCCTGGAACAGCTCCTCGGTGGCGGTCTGCTGCTTGAGGCTGCGCAGCAGGTAGCGGAACAGCATGCCCCTGTGGCGGGCGTACAGCGCCTCGAAGGCGGCTGCATCGCCGCCCACCCAGGCCTGCATCAGTGATTCATCGCTGCGCTCCGTACTCACCAAGGCAAGCGTACGCGAATTGGCCATTCAGGTAATCAAACGTGCCACAAAGCGGTTTGGGGTTAAACGGCCAAAGGGTGGCGCCCGGCCTTGCTACACTCCGGCGATAGCCATCCCTGGATTGTCATGGCCGCTTTTCGCCCAAGCCCGACTGCGGCGCAGCACCCGGCGCGATCCGATCCGGATTCCGATCCGGTCGCGTTGCTGCGCGCGGCCGGCATCGAATCGCTGGCCGCCACTGCCGAACCGATCCTCGCGCGCCTGATCGCCTGCCCCTGGGTGACCTTGGTGTGGGCCGCCGGCAGCGATGCGGATGATCGCGCGGCGTGGCGCTGCGCGACCGGCGCACCCTCCACCGCCCAACTGGCGCTGGTCGAGCGGGCGTTGCTGGGAGCCAGCGAGGCCAGCGGCGACCTGCTGGATGGCACCTGCACCCATGCGCGGCTGCTGGTCGAACGCGGCGATGCGGGTTTCGTCGCCATGCTGTGGACGCAACCCTCGCTGGAAACCTCGCGTGCGACCCTGCTCGAGGTCGATGCGGCTGTCGCGGTGATCGCGGCGCTGCAGATGCACCTGGGCATCGAGTACCTGCGCCGTTCGGTGACCCGGCTCGCGCAGGCCGAGCGCCTGCAGCGCGCACTGTTCGCGATCGCCGAGATGGCGGCCGCCGACCTCGACATGCCCGAGATGTTGCGCGGCGTGCACGGCATCGTGGCCAGCCTGATGTACGCCGAGAATTTCTTCATCGTGCTGTATAGCGCCGCCCGCGAGAGCATGCGTTTCGTCTACGTGGTCGACCACTTCGACCACAACTTCATCGATCCCGACCGCGAGCTGCCGACCGCGCAGTTCAGCAACAGCCTGACCCTGGGGATGATGCGCCTGGGTCGCTCGCTGCACGGCCCGTCCGACGCCGTGCGCACGCTGCTCGGCGTGCAACGCGACGAGGCGCTGGGCCCCGACAGCAAAGACTGGCTCGGGGTGCCGATGGTGCGCGGTACTGAGGTGCGCGGCGCGATCGTGGTGCAAAGTTACGACCAGGCGATGGCGTTCAGCGAGCAGGACCGCAATCTTCTGACCTACGTCGCCCAGCACATCCTGACCGCGGTCGAGCGCAAGCAGGCGCATGAGGAACTCGAACGCCGCGTCGAGCAACGCACCTGGGACCTCGCGCGCGCCAACGAGAACCTGACCTGGGAAGTCAGCGAACGCCAGCGCGGCGAGCGCCTGCAGGCCGCGCTGTTCCGGATCGCCGAACTGTCCAGCACCGCCGATTCGCTGGAGCACTTCTACCGCGACGTACACGCGATCGTCGGCGAGCTGCTGTATGCGCGCAACTTCTACATCGCGATCGTCAGCGCCGACGGCACCGAGCTCGCCTTTCCCTATACGGTCGACGAGCGCGATCGCGAGCGGCCGGGCCGCAGCCTGTCGAACGGAATCACCGAGTATGTGCTGCGCACCAATCGCGCGCTGCTCGCCGACAGCGACGCGATCGCTGCATTGACCGAGGCGGGCGAAGTGCAGGGCTTCGGAACCCGCTCGACCTATTGGCTCGGTGTGCCGCTGCCGGGCGATCTCGGCCCGCTCGGCGTGCTGGCCGTGCAGAGCTACTCGGAAGACCACGTGTTCGGTGCGCGCGACCAGGAGCTGTTGACCTTCGTCGCCCACCACATCGCGCAGGGCCTGCAGCGCAAGCGGGCGCAGGCTTCGCTGAAGGCCGCCTACGCCGAACTCGAGCAGCGGGTCAGCGAACGCACCCACGAACTGGCCGATGCCAATCGCGAGCTGCGCGACCAGATCGGCGAGCGCGAACGCGCCGAGCTGCGCCTGAAGCACCAGGCCCAGCACGATGCGCTGACCGGCCTGCCCAATCGCGCCTACCTGCTGGATCGTTTGACCCATGCGCTGGCGCGCTATCAGCGCGACCGGCGCCGGCATTTCGCGGTGCTGTTTCTCGACCTCGACCGCTTCAAGGTGATCAACGACTCGGTCGGCCACCTGGTCGGCGACGAGATGCTCAAGGAAGCCGGTGCGCGAATCGCTGCCGCGCTGCGCGCGCCGGACATGGTCGCGCGCCTCGGTGGCGACGAGTTCGCGATCCTGCTCGAAGACATCGCCGGAGAACACGATGCGTTCAGCGTCGCGCGACGGGTGATCGAATCGCTCGGCGAGCCGATCCGGGTCGGGGGCAAGGAGCTGTACACCTCGGCCAGCGTCGGCATCGCGGTCGCGCATCCGCGTTACGTGCGCGCCGAAGAACTGCTGCGCGACGCCGACGTGGCGATGTACCGCGCCAAGGCCAGGGGCCGCCAGCGCTACGAGGTGTTCGACGAACAGCTGCACACCGAGGCGCTCAAGCTGCTCGACCTCGAGGGCGATCTGCGCCGGGCAATCCTGCGCAACGAATTCGAGCCGCATTTCCAGGCGATCGTCGATTTGCGCACTGGGGTCACGGTCGGCTACGAGGCGCTGCTGCGCTGGCGCCACACCGAGCGCGGCCTGCTGCTGCCCGCCGACTTCCTCGACGTGGCCGAAGACAGCGGGGCTGTGGAGCAGATCGACTGGCAGATGTTCGACCTGACCTGCCGCGAGATTCCGCGCCTGACCGACGAGAATACCTACGTCTGCATCAACGTCTCGGCACGCCATTTCCGCTCGCCGGATCTGGCCGACGCGGTGCTCGCCCTGCTGCGCGTGCGCGGCATCCCGCCATCGCGGATCCGGCTCGAAGTCACCGAGGGCGCGCTGCTCGAGAATCCCGACCAGATCCGCCGCACGCTCGAGCGCCTGCGCGAGGCCGGCGTGCTCGCCCAACTCGACGATTTCGGCACCGGCTATTCGTCGCTGTCGTACCTGCATCGCCTTCCGATCCACTGCCTGAAGATCGACCGCAGTTTCGTGCAGGACCTCACGCCCGGCGGCGGCGGCGGCAGCATCGCGGTGGTGCGCGCGATCCGCGCGCTGGCCCATTCGATGGGGCTTGAGGTGATCGCCGAGGGCATCGAGACCGAGCTGCAGCGCGACGCGCTGCTCGACCTCGGCGTGGTGTTCGGGCAGGGGTTTTTGTTCGCGCGGCCGCAGGCGGCGAGCGTGCTGCTGGGCACGGCCGCCTGAGTCGACGATCCGGGTTCAGCACCCGCAGATCACGACAAACCCGATCTTGGCGCCACCCGTTCATGGTGAGCGAAGCGCCTCATCGACACACCCACCCTTCGTTGATCCTGAGCGCAGCGGAACGCGGCTTCCGCGACACACCCACCCCCCGTTGATCCTGAGCGCAGCGGAACGCGGCTTCCCCGACACACCCACCCCCGTTCATCCTGAGCGAAGCGCCGCAGGCGCGCAGTCGAAGGACCGCGAGGCCGATCGCGTGATGGGCCGAAGCCGGCGACGGTCGGGACAAGTGTGGATGTCCCGCTTTCCGGCGGTCGGGACAAGTGTGGATGTCCCGCTTTCCGCCCCGCTTTCCGCCGCCGCTTTCCGCCGGCCACTGGGTTTCTGCAGCGCGGAATTTGGCACCCCGAGCGCACGCCTTGGGACCGCCTGTGCACACGATTGCACCGTTTGCTTCGCGAAAGAGAAAGGAACAACATGACGTCACGCGGCGTTGCCCATCGAGCAACGGGTTTTGGCAGCCAGGGGTGCACCATGAGCAAGTCAGCGTGGTTCCTGTTGTTCGGGCTCGCCTTGAGTCCACTCGCAGGTCATGCCCAGGCAACGGCACCGGGCGGCGGACAGACGCTCAGGCAGACGATGACGTTTCACGGGGTGTCTCCCACCCTGGCAGACCTTGCGCGCAATCAGGTCCCGGTGGCGCCGGAGAACGGGCAGCTGGTCGAAGACGAGATGGAGCCGCTGTACGAAGAACCCAGCCCAGCGCAACTGCCCGGTGCGCTCGGCCAGCCCTTCGTGCAAACCGCAGCACCGAAACCGTTCGCTGCGATCGCCGGAGCGAACTTCGAAGGACCGGGCACCGGCCTGCCGGGGTTTACCCTGACCGGGGCTCCACCCGACATGACCCTGGCCGTGGGGCCGAACCACATCGTGGCCTGGGTCAACTCGCAGTATGCGGTGTTCAGCAAGACCGGAACGGTGCTGTTGCCACCGGTCAATGGCAACAGTCTGTTCACCGGTGTGGGCAATTTGTGCGAGACCACCAACCGTGGCGATCCGATCCTGCAGTACGACCGCCTCGCCGACCGCTGGATCCTCAGCCAGTTCGCCTTTGCAGTCAGCGGAGGGGCGCCCGCAGCGCCTTATTTCCAGTGTTTCGCGGTGTCGACCACCAATAGTCCGACCGGCACCTACTTCCGCTATTCGGTGCAGTTCGGTTCGGTGTCTCCGAACGGCCTCAACGACTACGGCAAGCTGGGCGTTTGGCATGACGGCTACTACACGTCCTACAACATCTTCGGCGGGACCCCGGCTGGCAGCAATACCGGCGTCGCGCTGTGCGCCTCGGACCGGGTCAAGATGCTGGCGGGCGATGCCACAGCCACCACGCTTTGCGCACCGATCACGTTTTACGCGGGCGGCGGCTCGTTCCTTCCCGCTGACCTTGACGGCACCACCCTGCCCAGCGATCTGACCCAGGGCGGCATCTTCCTGCGCCAGAACACCACGACCACGCTGAACTACGTGAAGCTCAAACCCAACTTCGCTGCAGGAACGGTCACCATCGGAGATGGCTTTGGCGGTGCCGCGGGCTCCTTCATCAGCCTGCCCTCGCCGGTCTTGCGGGCATGCAATGGCACCGGCGGCACGTGCATTGCCCAGGTCGGGACAACGAACCTGCTCGACACCCTGGGAAGTCGACTCATGTACCGCCTGGCATTTCGAAACCGCGGCGGGGTGGAAAGCATGGTGGTCGCCGAGTCCAACGATCCGGATGCTGCCGGCGCGCGGGGTTCCGCGTTTCGCTGGTGGGAGATTCGCAACCCCCTGGGTAATCCAGCCGATCCGGTCGTCGCCAATCGCCCGGTCATCTTCCAGAGCGCCCTCTTCGATCCCGGTGCCACCGGCGACCGCTGGATGGGTTCGATTGCGATGGACCGCTACGGCAACCTGTTGGCGGGCTATAGCGTTTCCAATGTCGGTGCGGGACTGAAGCCGTCGATCGCCGTTGCCGGACGCGAAGCGTCCGATCCTTTGAACACGTTTCAATCCGAGATTCTGGCCTTCACCGGCACCGGTTCGCAAACCGGCACGCTGACCCGCTGGGGCGACTACTCAACGATGCAGGTCGACCCGGTCGACGACGCCACATTCTGGTACATCGGCCAGTACCTCCTCGCAGACGGCTCCTTCAACTGGCGCACCCGCATCGTCAGCTACCGGTTCCCGACGCCGATTCCAACGCTGAGCATCGGCGATGTCAGCATCGTGGAGGGCAACAGCGGCACCAGCAATGCGCAGTTCACCATCACCCGCTCGAACACCGTCGATGCGGTGAGCGTGCAGGTCGACACCGCCAACGGCAGCGCCAGCGCAGGCTCGGACTATGCCGCGATCGCAGCGCAGGTGGTCAACTTCACCGCGGGCGGAACGGCCACGGCCACGGTTACGGTGCCGATCAACGGCGACGCCGTCCTGGAACCCGATGAAACCTTCAGCGTGACCCTGTCGGCACCGACCAACGCGACCATTGCCGACGGTACGGCGCAGGGCACGATCACCAACGACGACAGCGCCTCGATCGCAATCAACGATCGCACACTGGCGGAAGGCAACTCCGGCACCACGAACTTCGTGTTCACCGTGAGCCTTTCCGGTGCTGTGCAGGGCGGCGTCGCGCTGCCATTTGGCACCGCCAATGGCAGTGCCATCCAGCCGGGCGACTACGCGAGCACCAGCGGTTCCCTGATCTTCACCGGCACGGCCGGCGAGACCCGGACCATCACGGTTCCGGTGGTCGGAGACAGCGTGCTCGAGATCAACGAGACCTTCAGCGTGAATCTCGGCGCACCGAGCAATAGTGCAGTCACCGTCGCCGACGGCAGCGGCACCGGCACCATCAACAACGACGACAGTGCTTCGCTCACCATCGGCAACCGGACGCTGGCCGAAGGCAACAGCGGCAGCACCAATTTTGCATTCACCGTTTCCCTGACCGGCGCCGTGCAGGGCGGCTTCAACGTGCCTTTCAACACCGCCAACGACAGCGCCACCCAGCCATCCGACTACGCCAGCGCCAGCGGAAACGTGGTCTTCGCCGGTAGCTCGGGCGAAACACAGACCGTGAGCGTGGCGGTGGTCGGCGACCTGGTTGCGGAGGCCGACGAGCGCTACTTCGTCAATCTGGGCACACCCTCGGTAGTGGGCGTCACGATCGCGACGGCGCAGGGCATCGGCTCGATCATCAATGACGACTTGTTCGCGGATATCGCGGTCACTGCCAGCGATGGCGTGAGCGGCGTAACCACGGGTCTGACCACGACCTATCTGGTAGCGGTGACCAATACCAGCAGCGTGATCGACGCCACCACAGTCAACATCACGCAAACCGCCTCGGCGGGTCTGACCAATATCAGCTGGACTTGTACCGGCAGCGGGACGGCAACCTGCCCGGCTTCCGGTACCGGGGTGATAAGCCAGGCTCTGGCCATTCCGCGCAGCAGCGCGGTGAGTTTCGCAGTCAACGCGACCGTTGGTGGCACACCTCCAGCGGTGGTCGGGACCACGGTCAGCGCCGTCATACAGGCGCCTCAAAGCGATCCGAACGCGGCCAACAACAGCGCGACCGACAGCAACAGCGTGCTCGCGATAGGCGTTGTCGCGGATGGATTCGAGTACGCACCAGATCGCCGAGCAGGCCCGTGTCCAGCGATCAGAAACCGGGTCAGGCATCAGATTGCGTTTGATGCCTGTCCCGGTCTGCGCATTCGGTTTGCACGTGCGCCATCGTGGCGGACCCGTAAACCCGTGGCGCAGTGGCCGACGATCGGTGTAGTTTCATGCTTGTCCAGAATCGCACGTCCCGGATCGCACCGCTACGGATCTTTTGTTCGTGAGTCCATCCATCGCATGCCGCTCCGTCGCGCACTGAGATCGCTGCAGCGCACACCGGTCTACTCGATCACCGTCATCCTCACGCTGGCCCTCGGCCTTGCATCGGTGGGTGCGATGTTCGCGGTGGTCCATGGTGTGCTGCTCGCACCCTTGCCCTACGCGCAGTCCGATCGGCTGGTGAGCATCCGGCTCGAAGTGGCGGACGGCAGCCGGATCGGCAACTCGCCGGCGATCCACGCCACTTACCGGCGCTTGGCCACCCAGATCGAGGACTTCGCGCTGTACCGGATCGGGCGCGCCAACGTGGGTGCCGGGCAGGACGCAATCGGCGCCGAGAACCTCACCGCGAGCTGGATCTCTGCGTCGATGATGCGGGTGCTGCAGGCCGCACCATCGATCGGCCGCACGTTCACGCACGACGAGGAACGTCGTGGGGGTCCGGACGCTGTCATTCTGAGCGAGCAGGAGTGGCGAACGCGCTTCGGTGCGGCACCCGACGTCATCGGCAGGACGCTGGTGGTCAACGATGTCGTGCGTGAGATCGTGGGCGTGATGCCGGACGGCTTCGCATTCCCCCACGCGGGCATCCGGATGTGGTTGCCGGCCAAGTCGTCCGACGCTACGACCGCCACCGACTTTTTCTATTCCGGCGTGGCGCGACTCGCGCCCGGGGCCTCTGCCGAAAGCGCACAACGCGAGCTCGCAGCGACCCTGCCGCGGATGGCCGAGTTGTACCCGCGCCTGGGCTCAGGCGGTTCGACCGCGGCCTGGATCGATGAGATGAAACCTGTGCCGCGCGTGCAGGCCTTGCGCGAGGCCGTCGCCGCCGAGGTGGCGCCGACACTTATGTTGCTGGCCGCCGTGGCGGGCTTGGTCATGCTGGTGGCGTGGGCGAACGTGGCCAACCTTGCGCTGATCCGCGCCGACGCGGCACGGCGCGATGTCGCGGTGCGTCAGGCACTGGGTGCGACGCCACTACGCGCGTCCGCGCAATTCCTTGGCGAGTCGCTCCTGCTCGGCGCGGCGGCGGCGCTGCTGGCGGTCGTCGCGGCGACCGCCGCATTGCAGGCACTCAGGGTGTTCGGACCGACCGATCTGCCGCGCCTCTCGGAGCTCTCGATCGGGCCTTGGAGCGCTGGCTTCATCGCAGTGATGGCACTGCTTGGCAGCGGGTTCGGCCTGATCGCCCTCACCCGACTCGATCGACCGGGCAGCGTGACGCGCCGCTTGCGCGACGGGGCTCACGGCCAGTCACCGGGAATCGCGCGCCAACGACTGCGGGCGATCGTCACCGTGCTGCAGATCGCCGCGGCGCTGGTCGTCGTGACGGGATCGGCGCTGCTGCTGCGCACCGCGGACCGGCTGCACGACGTGCACCCGGGTTTCGAATCCGAGCAGGTGACCACGTTCCAGATCCTGTTGCCGTTCGCGCGCTACGGGGATGCTGCGCGGGTCGCATTCCACGCACGGCTCACCGAACGGGTGCGGGCATTGCCGTCGGTGCTCGCCGCGGGCTTGACCGCGCGGCTACCGCTCACGCCCGGCAGCGCCCCGGAGCAGGCTTTTCGGGTCGCTGGCGAAGTGCGCGCCCGGCAGCTGCCGGTGCATGTCGTCGGCGATGGCTACTTCGCGGCGATGCGCATTCCGCTGCGCGCCGGCCGCGACTTCGGGTCGCTCGAATCGCAACGCCCTGAAGAACTGCTGATCAACCAGCGTGCCGCATTGCAGCTGTTCGCGGATCCCACGGGGACCGAATCCCTCGGCCGGACCCTCACGCTCGAGCCCGGCGGCCCGAGCTACACGGTCATCGGCGTGGTAGGTGACGTGCGATACGACGATCTGGCCACGCCGCCTTCGGCGATGGTGTTTCGGCCGCAGGTCGTGGCGACGGTCGCCGCCCAGCCGGGCCCGTTGCCGGGGATGGTGCTGGTTGTGCGATCGAACGGCGCCCCGGAGTCGCTGGTGGCCGCGATCCGCGCAATCGTGCGCGACCTGGACCCGGGCGTTCCGGTATTCGAGGTCCGCGACATGCCCGAGGTCGTGCGGCAGTCGATGGCGCGCCTGCGGTTGATGCTCACGCTGGTCACCGCCGCAGCAGTCGTCACCCTGGCGCTCGGAATGATCGGCTTGTACGGCGTGATGGCCTATCAGGTCGCACTGCGCACGCGCGAATTCGGACTGCGCATGGCGGTGGGCGCGAACGCGAAACGCATCGCGTGGTCCGTGGTCGCGCGCGGCCTGGTCCTGGCCTCGATCGGTGTGCTGATCGGACTGCCGGTATTCGCGTTGGCAGCAACGTCCCTGCGCGCAGCGGTGCACGGCGTCCAGGCGTGGGATCCGGTTGCGCTCGCGAGCGCGATCGGGCTGCTGGTTGGCACCACCGTGCTGGCATCGTGGCTGCCCGCCCGGCGCGCGGCGGCAGTCGACCCCGCGCAGGCGCTTCGCGCCGAGTAGGCGTCAGTCCGGCAATCCCGGTGCAGTCATGATTCGCGACTGCCCCAATCGCCGCCATGGCGGCTCCCACAACGGGAAGCGCGGAGAGCGGATTTCGACCAGCATCGGGCTTCGATGCGGCTGTGTCCAAACACGCGATCGGCGGTGTGACCAGCGCTCTGACCGTGGCGCGTGCAACGGCTCGCAAGGCGCCGGACCGGGACCGCCAGACCGGGACACGCATCAACCGGCCGCGATGGGCAGCACTGCAAACGATACGATCGAGATCGATCGCCTCCTGTGGGTTGGGGGTGACTCGATCATTCAAGCGTATTCGATGCGAACCGATTCGACGATGACCTTCATCGCCGCCTTGACCACTTCGACATCCGGATGTCGAACGATGACGTGGCCATCGCCTTCATAGGTGTCGGCACGCGGCGTGCCGATTGCGGGCAGCCTCGATTCGACCACCAGGTGGCCGACGCGCTGGTTCGCAGCAGCGATGCCCGACAGACGGATCACGTGGCCGCGGCCGATCCCGCGCAGGAAAGCGATGCCGACGGCGTACTTGCGCTCGAACGGGCCGTCGAAGGCCTCGTCCACCACCGCGCGCGCCCAGGCGCGGTGGAAGTCGGCATCGTGTACGTAGTTGTTGCAGACCACGATCTGTGCGCCCGGCGGTCGCGCCGCGATCTCGCCGATCGCCAGCGAGCCATCATCGCGGCGGAACCACTCCATGTGGGTGAAACCGGTCTCGAGCCCGAGCGCCTTGACCGTGCGCAGGCCCAAATCGTGGGCGTCGGCGTACTCCGGACCGGAAATCTCGCGCGGCAACACCACCACCCACTGAATCCACGGATTCTCCATCACTTCCAGCGGCGTCGGCAGATAGCGCGACAGCGACGTGAACCGGACTTCGCCGCCGATGGTGATTGTCTCGAAGCTGAACTCGCGACCGCGCAGGAACTCTTCGGCGATCGCCGGGCGCGCAGGCGAGGCCTGGATCGCGTGCAGCGCTTGCTGCAATTGTTCGCCGTGAGTGATGCGCCAGGTGGATTTGCAGCCCTGTCCGGCGGGCGGCTTGATGACGATCGGGAAGCCGACTCTGGCCACGAAGTCCGCGGCATCGGTCGCGCAGGTGATCACCGCATGCCGGGCACACGGCAATCCGTGGCGGCGCAGCTCGTCCTTCATCCGGCCCTTGTCGCGAAACAAGTCCGCCACTTCGGGCGAGGTTCCTGCGACTCCGAGGGCTTGGCGAATGTGTGCCAGTTGGACCTGCAGCGGTTCCAGGATGCCGAGCACGCGATGGATCGGTCCATGACGCGCGGCGAGCTTGCGTGCGGCGTCGACCAGCTGCCGAGTATCCAGCGGATCGCTGACGATCTCGAAGTCGGCGAACATGCCCGCATCGGGGCCGCGCGGCGCTTGCGCGACCAGACCAAGCAGGCGCACGTTGGACAATCCGGCAGCGGCGCGAACGAATCGATAGGTGGCGTCCAACTGGAACGGTGCCGCAAAAATCACGTTTCGCATACCACTTTCCGACCACCAGAGGATGCGCTAACGTACTCGCATGAAGGTCGTATTCCTAGCTCCGAACTACCCTCCCGAAATGCAGCAATACACCCGCGGGCTGGCTGAGGTCGGCGCGACGGTGTACGGCGTCGGCGACACACCCGCGCATCAGCTCGACCCTTCGGTCAAGCGGCATCTGAGCGACTACCTGCAGGTCCCGAGGATTCTCGACGAGGACGATGTGGTTGCTCGAGTGCATGCGTGGTTGCGCGGCCGCGAGGTCGATCGGGTTCTCGCCAACTGGGAGGTGTTGGTCCTCACCGCCGCCCGGCTGCGAGAGCGCTTTGGTCTGCCCGGCATGTCCGTGGACACGGTCAATGGCTTTCGCGACAAGCAACTGATGAAGGAAAGAGTCGCCGCTGCGGGCTTGCGCGTGCCGCTTGCGCAGCGAGTACGAACGGTATCCGAGGCGAACAGCGCGGCCGCCGCCATCGGCTATCCGCTGATCCTCAAACCGATCGATGGCGCGGGCAGCGCCGATACCTACAGGCTGGACAGGGCCGAGCAACTGCCCGACGTGCTCGCGGCGATGCGCCGGGTTCCGCAAGCCAGTTGCGAAGAGTTCATCGAGGGCGAAGAGTTCACCTTCGACACGCTCTGCATCGGCGGAAAGCCGGCATTCATGAATGTCTGCCAGTACCTGCCGCCGCCGCTGATCGCGCGCACCCAGGAATGGATCAGTCCAATCATCATCACGGTGCGCGACCTCCAGCAGCCGAGGCTCGCCAACGGCATCAAGCTGGGACTCGGCGTGCTGGATGCCCTGCACATGGGCGATGGCTTCACGCATATGGAGTGGTTCCGCAAGGGTGATGGCGAAGTCGTATTCGGCGAAATCGGCTGTCGTCCCGGCGGCGCCCACCTGGTCGACCAGATGAACTACACCTGCGACATCGACCTGTTCCGCGAATGGGCGCGCGTGTGCTGCTGGGGCACGTTCAACGCGCCGACCGAGCGCAAGTACAACGCTGCGATCATCTTCAAGCGCGCCCGCGGCCAGGGCCGCATCAGCCGCATCGATGGCCTGGACAGTTTCCTGCGCGAGCACGGCGATTATGTCGTTGAGCAGAAACTGCTTCCGCCAGGCACCCATCGTCGCAACTGGAAACAGACGCTGACCTCGGATGGCCACATCATGTTGCGCCACCCCGACTGGAATCGAACCAAGGAACTGGCGGACATCGCCGCCACCGAGATCACGATGTACGCCGGATAGTCCGGCTGCAGAGCCACGCAGTGCGCGGGGCTTGTTCAGAGGCTCCCTAGATGGGTCGGCGCGCAGCGTTGGCCTCAGTGTCAGTCAACGCTTCTGATTCCGGTTCCGACCCGAACAAGCGCCCGGCCACTGCGACGAACTCGGCCTCGGTGACCAGGCCCAACAACTGACCATCGCGAACGACCGGCAAACAGCCGAGCTGGAAGCGACGCATCAGCTGGATGGCTTCCGTGGTCGGCGTATCGGTGTTGACCGTGACCAGATCGGCGAACTTGATCATGATCTCGCCGACCGACTTGCTGCGCTTGGCCGCCGGCAGGGTCAGCATTCGCAGGACCTCGCGGTAGCTCACCAACCCGAGCAGGTGATGATCCTTGTCCTCGACAGCGATGTACTTGAGTCGCTCCCAGACCATCAGGCTGGGGAGGATCTCCACCGGATCCTCCGCGTGCACTGTGAACAAATCGGTGCGCATGAACTGCTCGACCTGTTTGCAGGCATCACCCTCGATCACCGCTTCGTCGAGTTGCGCGCGCTCCCATTGGGCAACCGGCCGCGCGGCCATCTGTCGGCGCAAGGTCGCCGCGACCAGCGCGTTGGATCGCTCGAGCTTGGTGCCCCGATCGCGCAGGGAATTCCAGGAGCGCGCTTGCCATGCCGAGCCGGTTCTCGCAGTGCGTGCGCGCTCTTCCACGACAGCCAGGTACTTGCGCGCAAGCGGCTCATCGACACCGGCACGATGCAAGCCCGACTCTGCGATCGGCAGCAGATGGTCGAGGATCAGGCGCTGCGCGGTGGTGTGGTGGCCGTTGAGCCATTCGAAATGGGCCCCGATGCCCTCGCGCGCAGCGGTATAGAAGTTCGCGGCGGCCTGATCGAATTCGATCTGTTGCCGCACGTCTTCCTGGCGCTCGCCGAACTCGTGCATCATCCCGAACCAGAACGCCGCGTTGGCCACCTCGTCGATCGTGCTCGGCCCGGACGGCATGATCCGGTTTTCGATCCGCAAATGCGCCTTGCCCGCGGTGACGCCGAAACAAGCACGGTTCCAGCGATAGACGGTGCCGTTGTGCAGGCGCAGCGCCTTGAGCTGCGGGACCTCGCCGCGGTCGAGCATCGCCAGCGGGTCCTCGTCGAGGTCCAGACCGACCAGGGTCCGGAAGCGGGCGATATCCTCCTTGTAGATTTCGGCGACCGACGATTCCACCCAGCGGGTACCAAAGCTGACCCGCGCCTCGGTCTCCCGCAACAGGCGCTCGTGGTTGCGCGTGTCGACCGAGTAGCGAAACAGCGCCACCCGGGTTTCCGCCCACAGCCGGCGCCCGAATGCCAGCGGCGAATTCGACGATATCGCCATCAACGGCGCGGCCAATACCTGGGCGATGTTGTACATCCGGGCGAACTCCGCAGGCCCGACCTGCAGATGCACCTGGAAGCTGGAATTGCACGCTTCCAGCATTACCGAATCATGCTCGATGATCAGCTCGTCCAAACCCTTGATCGACAGCCGGAACTTGCCGCCCCGCATTGCGGTGACGATCTTGTTGAGCGCCATGTAGCGCGCACTGGGGACCATGTTGTCGAGGCCCAGATCGGATTTGCGCATGGTCGGCAGAATCCCCATCAGCACGACATTCATGTCGAGCTCCTGGGCAACGCGGCGGGCATTGTCGACCAGGTCGTCGAGCTGCGCATGCAGCAGCGCAATGCCGTCGCCGGCGAGAAACTGCGGATCGCAGTTGGCTTCCAACTGGAACTGGCCGAGTTCGGTCGTGTAGTGCGGATCGGCGATGCGCTGCAGGATCGGCAGCACGCCCTTGGTGGGGCGCCATGATCGGTCGACGATGAACATCTCCTGTTCGGCGCCGATGCGTCGAACGCCAGACTCGAAGGTGCCCTCCTCGAGCATGCGCTCGAGCGCGGTGACGTCGTTGAGCAGTGCCGACATGAACTCGCGATGTGTCGCGGAGTCGCCGGTTTCATGCAGCTCTTTGTGTTTCTGGGTCGACATGGCTCAGCCCTTCTGCGTCCAGGAGGTGAGGACCTGCGGCAACATCGCACGCCAGGTATCCCAGTCGTGGGGCCACTCGCGGCCCCAGGATTCCACGCGGTTCGGGATGCCCTTGTTGCCCAGAACCTTCGCCATCGCCCAGGACTCGCCGATGGCTTCGGCCCGCCCCTCGCCGGAAACGAGCAACACGAAGCGCTTGCGCAGCGCATCGAGATGCACGCCGGACAGGCCCGGCACGAAGTGCAGGGGCGAGGACACCCAGAACTCGTCGGAAAACTCGCGCGCGTCGAAGAAGCGTCGCAAGTCGTAGGTGCCGCTCATCGCGATCGCGCGGGCAAACACATCCGGAAACCGACAAACCATCGCCACCGAGTGGAAGGCGCCGATCGAGGCGCCGGTGGCCCAGATGTCGACCTCCGGCGATTGGCAATCCAGACGGATGGCCGGAACCACCTCGTGCCGAACATAGCGGTGGAACTGGTCCTGCATCCACATCTGGTGGCGCGCACTGCCTTCGCGACTCAGCAGTGCCTGGCCGGCTACGCTATCGCACGAGTAGACCTTGATCGCGCCCGCATCGATCAAGGGGCGCACGGCCTTGATCAGCCACATGCGTTCGACCTCTTCCGCATCGCCACCGGCGGTGGGGAACAGCAGCACCGGTTGCCCGAAGTGACCCCAGCGCACCATGCTCACTTCGCGGCCGAGGCGCTCCGAGCGCCAGCGCGCGACGATCTTGTCATCGGTGGTGGTGGTCATGCCCGTCTCCCCGTTGGAACATTGTGGGCGCGCCAATGCTGCACGCGATTCCAGAAGAACTCGGTGAACAGCTCGATTTCATGCGGCGGGTACAGCGCCACCACCTTCTGGCGAAACGCGTCGCGCGCCGCCGGCGTCCCGAAGAAATCCCAGGCGACCTCGTCGAGGTGCGCCAGGTGGGTTGCGCAGAACTCGTTGAAGCGAACGGTATCGAAGCGCTCGGCGGCGACGCCCGCATAGGCGCGCAACTTTTCCCGATAAGGCATGTCCGGTTGCGCCGCAATCGCGTAGAAGGCATCCCAGTCGAGCGTTTTGCGGTAACGGCGCTTGGTCACCGCGCAGAATATCGCCCATTTCAGCTTGGCGATCACCAGCCACGGGAAGTGGAAATGCAAGGAGGTGACCTGCGAGTCCGGGCAGGGATTGGCGAAGTCGATCGGATGCCAGATGCCATTCCGGCGCAGTGCTTCGCAGGAATTGAAATCCCAGCCGAAAAAGGCGTTGATCGTCAGGGTGGTGTCACGCAGCAGTTGCGCCTCGTCGTCGGGCAGGAAATCGCTATCGATGGTGTAGCGGTTGTGTAGCGGCTCATCGGGGGCATAGCGCACCAGTCGCGTTTGTGGACCCACGCCGACGCAGCGCACGAAATCGTCGTAGGGTGCTACCGCTTTCTGCAGGTGCATGACCGCAGTGCCCGATTCGTCGTAGCGCTGCAGCAGGTCCTTTTCATTGGCGATGTGGCTCACCCCCTTCCAACCGCCGCCGTCGTAGGGCTTGATGAACATCGGGTAGCCGATCTGCTTGCCTACCGCGCGCAGGTCGAACAGCTGCGCATAGTTGCGCAGTGTCGGCTGCAGGTCGGGCAGGGGTGCGTACGCCTTCGGCGGCAGCATCCAGGTTTCCGGAACCGGCATGCCCAGATGCATCATCGCCGCATAGGTCGTGTGCTTCTCCATGGACTGAACCGCCCATGGATTGTTCAGCACATACAGGTTGTCCATCAGGATCGCTTTCTTGATCCACTCGCGGCTGGGGTGATACCAATGGGTCAGCCGGTCGAGCACGACGTCGTAACGGCTCGGCTGCGCAAGGCTGAATGGTTCGATGGTGACGCGTTCGACGTTGATCCCCACCTGCTCGCCGTTCCACGCCACCGACAATTGCAGGTCGGCCATGATGCGTTCGAAGCAGATTGGCCAGCAGATATCGGCGCCGAGGGACAAGCCGATCTTCCGCATGACGACCGTTGGTGCCGCATTCGGCGGCGGTGGCGTTTGCATGTCCGAGGTCGCGTCCGGCTCGGCAGCCGGGGCTGCCGGCAATACGTTGACCGCAGCCGTGGTCTTCTCGGTTTTCTTGCTTGCCATGTGGTCTTCCCCCTGTGCGGCCTGCGCGTTCGGCGTCTATTCGTATACCAACAGGAACGGTCCCGGGAACAGCCACGACAGGCCTTCGCGCAATCGGTCCCGCCAGTTCTCCCAATTGTGCCCGTCGCGCGCCTCGCGGAAGCGCACATCCATGCCGGTTGCCTCCAGCAAGGGAATCAACGAGCGATTTTCGTAGATCAACGACTCGTAGGTGCCACAGCTCACGAACACCCGCTCGGAGATCGGAGCGGGCTGGTCGCGAAACTCATTCATGAACCTGACGATATTATCGAACAACGGGCCGCGGCGATTACGATCGCCGATGTCGGTAAATGCGAAAGAACCCGATTGCAACAACAAACGTCCGTAAAATCCCGGGTAGCGCCGAGCGGTCGACAGCGATGCCACCGCACCGAAACTCGCGCCCATCAGGCAGCGACTTTGTGGTTGCGAGCGCAGTGGGTAATTCGCTTCCAGGTGGGGAACCAGTTCCTCGGTGAGGTAGCGGGCGTGACGCTCATCGTTGGCGTATTCCACCAGACGATGCGACGAATTGATGAACGCGACGATCATGTCGGGAATCTCGAGACGCCCCATCAAATTGTCGAGAACGGTTCCCATCGCGGTGTAGTTCAGGTAGTCGTCGCCATCATGCACTATCAGCAGCG
>JANOEA010000516.1:0-4583 GCA_031412975.1 Pseudomonadota bacterium
GGTGCGCTCGGCAACCAGGTCGGCAGCGGCGACGGTCGCCGCGCAGCGACGGTCGCCGGTGCGCTGATCGGCGGCACCGTCGGTCACAACCGTGCCACCCGCGGCGGTTATCGCGAAGTCGCCGGCAACTACCGTCAGAGCAGCGAGCAGGTGTGCGAGACCCGCGTGGACTACCAGCGCCGCGAGCAGGTCATCGGCTACAACGTGGCCTACGAATACAACGGCCGCACCTACAACACGCGCACCGATGCGCATCCGGGCGACCGCATCCAGGTCGCGGTTTCGGTAGCCCCGGTACTCTGATCCAGGGCCAGTGATCGGGCGGCAGCCCGGTGCCTGATCGGCACTGGGACTGCCACGGTCCTGCAGCGGGGCTTCGTCGCGCACAGGGTGCGCTCCCACACGGGACCCGCACGTCGTCCACCCGACCCCGCATTTGCAGGAGCGCGCCGCGCGCGCGACCGCGACGATCGGTAGTGCAGGGCGGCCCGGATGGCGCGGTCGCGCACAGGGTGCGCTCCTACACCCGACCCGCACCGCAAAGATGAGTGTCGAGTATCCGGGTAGGACGGTCGCACAAGGCGGCATGTCAGATGCCAACTTTCGCCTCCGCATCAACCTGTACGGCAGCAAACCTCCGCAATCTTTCGATCGCGCTTTAACGCCGCGTTACGCCCCTGGGCTTCAACATCCCGCGATGCCAGACGGCCTGCCACCCATGATCCTGCCGCAATTGCCGCCGCACATCGCGCGGCCGTCGCGGGAGCTCGCGCCGGTCGACGTGGTGCGGCGCCGGTGGATAGTGCTGGCATTGGTGTTGCTGCATCTGCTCGGTGCAGTGCTGGTCGATCGTGCGATGCAGTTGCAGGCGCTGCCGCAATCCGCCGCGCGGGACGAATCCATCGAGGTCGTGTTTTTCGACCCGCCCGCGAGCGCGCCGGTGGTGCTTGCAGATACCCTGCCGCTGCCATTGGCCCCGGCTGCCGCTCCAGCACCCACGCCTGCAGTCGTCGCGCGGGCACCCCCGCCTGCACAGCCACCGTCGTTATTACCCGCGCAGCCGCAGACGCTCGCTGCCCCGAGCGCTGCACCAGCGGCCGCGCAACTGGACACACTGCGGTTGTTCAACGACGACGGCTCGCCGCGATTGTCGAAGGCGGTGATCGATGCCGCGCAGCCGGTGGTCACAGCGCCCGACTTCGCAGCGCCGCAGCCGCAGGCGATCGCGCCGATCCGCTCGCCGATTCCCTACAAGCCGACCCGCCTCGACGAATACTGGGTGCCCTCGAACGAGACCCTCGGCGCCCAAGCACTGCGCCGCGTCATCGTGGAGAAGGAGTTCAAGACGCCGTGGGGCACGACATGGCGCTGCGCGTGGATCCTGATCATCGGCGGCTGCGGCGACGTGCCGCCAGCGGCGATGAAGAACCCGCCGAAGGCCCCGTGGGAGACCTATCAGACCGAGCCGGAGACCCCGCGCGCGGTTGATTTCGTGCCCTAGGATCCGTGCCCTGCTGGCCAGAAATGGCGTTGCCGGCGCGCATTACAACGCGATGAGGGAATTCGCGGCGAGACGCTACGGCAGCCCCGCGATCCGCCGCTGTTCGAGCACGCGCGCGGCCACTTCTGCGCGGCGGGCGGCGAGCCAAGCGGCATCCGCATACGGCGTCCACGCGAGGTCGAAGCGCAGCGCGATCGGATCGAGCCAGCCGGCGGCGAGGGCCTCGCCGAGCAGCTGGTCGGCAGTCGCGGGGTCATCGTGCAGCGCTGCAGATACAGCGCGGTGATACAACAGCATCGGTGCTTTCACGCCACCGTCGATGAACTGCTTCAGGAATGCGTCGTGCGCGGCGAGCTCGGCGGCGTGCGACATTCCCGCGGCGCGCCGCAATGCGATCCAGTCGGCGAGGAACGATATGCCGCTGCCGGTCGCGAACCAGCTGTAGACCAGCAATTCGCGGTTGCGCGGTTCGCCGAACACCCGGCCGAAAGCGCGCAGCGCGGCGTCGCTGTCGCCGGCATGTGCCAGCGCCGCGGCGCGCAGCGTCTCCAGCCATGGCGACTGCGCGGGAGGAGCAGTTGCGGCGTCGAGGCGCGCGACGAAGCCGGCGGCGTCGCCCGTCAGCAGGGCCTCGCGCAGGCGCAGGTTGAGGTAGAGCGGCATCGTGGGCGGCCGCAGCGCGATGCTGTCGAGCTCGATACTTGCTGCCGCGAACTCGCCGACCAGTTGCAGCGCGGCCGCGCGTGCAAATCGCGCGACCGCGGCTTCGCCCGCCACGCGCTTTCCTTCGATGCTCAGCGCGCGCCCTGGTTCGCCGAACGCCACCAGGATCCGTGTCCGCGAACCAAACGGAATCCGCGCGGCAATCTCGCGTTCGAGCGCATCGATGTCGGCCAGCGCCTCATCACGGTCGCCGCCCAGCACCTTGGTCCAACCATGGCGCACGAGAGCCTGCCGGTGCAGCGGGTTCAGCGCGTCGGCGCGCGCAGCGTAGTTGTAGGCGTCGTCGACACGCCCGCTGTAGGCAAGAATGTTCCCCATCAGCGAGAGCGCGCGGTAATCGTTCGGTGCGAGTTCGAGCGCGCGCTGGGCCGGTCCCAGGGCTTCGATCGAGCGCCACTGCATGGTGGCCACGAAGCCGGCGGCAATGTGGCCATCGAGCAGGTCGGGGTCGAGTGCGATCGCACGGTCGGCGGACGCCCGCGCTTCGCGCGCAGCGGTGCCGAGGTCGACCGCGCCGACGTTGGCCTGTCGGGTGAACAGCGCGGCACGCATCGCGTGTCCAAGCGCGAATTCCGGGTTTTCGGCGATCAGGCGGTCGATGGCGGCAAGCACTGCCTCCGGATTCGAATGCGGATTGCCGCGAACCAGCAGCGCAAGTTGCAGCGACGCCTCGCCGTACAGGTCCTGCACCCGCTCGCTAGCGCCCTGCAGCGCGCGCATGACCGCTTCGCTGCCGATCGGCAGCGCCTCGCCGCGCAGATCGTCGAGCAGCGGTCCGAGCAGGCGGAATACCTGCGCGCGCGGGCGTTCGTAACGCTGCGTCCATGCGGGCAGGCCCCGCGCGCGGTGCAAGGTGATGTCTACGGCCACCATGCCGTCGTCGCGCAGCGTGAGCCTGCCCGCGACGACGCGGTCGACGCCGAGTGCCTGTAACGCCGCGCCCGGGTCGCTGGCATCCACCCGTTCGGACGATTCGCGCGCGGTCACCGCGATGCGCGGCTGCCGCGACAGGGCTTCGATCAGTCCATCGGTCAAACCGGCGGCGAGATCGTCGGCAGCTTCGCCGGGCGTTTCGGCGCGCAACGGCAGTACGGCGACGCGCAGCGGTGCGTCGGCGTCTGTGGATGGTCCGGATGGATCGGCACGCGGGGTAGCGGCGTCTGCTGCGGCCTGGGCCACCGGCTCGGGTTCGGCTTCGGGTTCGCTGCGGTTGCTGTGCCAGACCAGCACGCCAATCACGATTGCCACAGCCAGCAGCGCGATGATTGCGGCGGGTGCACTCCGTCGCGGTGGTGGCACGATCGCGGCAGTCGTCGCTGCCGGCGCGGACACCGGCTGCGTGACGGGGGCCGGCAAAGGCGGCTCGTTCGATGCGGGCGGCGGCGTCGACGCTGGTGCTTCCGGTGTTTCCCTGCGGCTGAGAGTGCCGACGAATCCATAGCCCGTTCCGTATACGGTCCGAATCAGGCGCGGGTGATCGGCGTCGTCGCCGAGCGCGCGGCGCAGCATCGCGATCACGCGGTTCAACACCGCGGGCGTGACGTGGCGGTGGCCCCATACCTCGTCGAGCAGCGCGTCGCGCGGCACGATGCCGCCGGCTTCGCGCAACAGCACCAGCAGCACCGCGAACGCCTTGGGCTCGAGCGCGACGTCGGCACCAGCGCGCACGACCCGGTGCGCGCGCGGATCGACTACCACGTCGCCGCAAACATAAGGACGGTCGTCTTCCGGGGCCTCGCCCATCCGCAGGATGCCTTGCTGGACCTTCAACTACGCGGAATCTAGCATCAGATCCGCGATCGAATACTACCGCGAGTCACGCAAGCCACTGATTCAAAACCATAATCATGAACCTCACGATTCCCCAACCTGGCCCGCATCGAGCCCCCATCCTCGCCGCAGGATCATCAGCCGCGATCGGCGGACATTGGCTCCACGCCGCAGCGACGGGATCCCCCGAAGCGCGGCGCCAACCCCCAGGAGAGCCACCATGAACCAGTTCATCCGTCTGATCGCTGCCGCCAGCCTCGCTGTCTCCCTGCATGTCAACGCCGGTTCGGCTGAAGTCGACTCGCCGCTGGTGTGGGACTGCGCCCGCGCCGGGGTGCCCAGCGCGAATGAAGTGACGACCCATTTCGGCCAGCGCAACCCGCACCAGCTGCAGGCCACCCAGCTGCACCTGCGCGCGGTGACCCAGCGCGCCTGCGCCGGCGGTGCCAGCACGTTGCACATCGTCGCCCGGCCCACCGTCGATGGTGGCGCGCGCTTCGCGGCGATCGCTGCACGCTGAAACGCAGGCCCCGCCGAACCGGCCCGACTTGCCAGCGCGCCACCGCGGCGGCACAGTCGGGGCCGGCTT
>JANOEA010000517.1:0-2026 GCA_031412975.1 Pseudomonadota bacterium
GGCCGTAGTAGTCGTGGTTGCCGAGAAACGCGTGCCAGGGCATCGCGAAGCCGTTGAAGGTGTTCGCCGCGGCAGCGAACTGCTCGCGCCGGCCGCTGTCGGCGATGTCGCCCTTGATCACCACGAAGTCGACCCCGGCCGAATTGATGTCGGCGACCGCGTCCTCGTTCATCATCAGCGAGTAGGGGACCTCGCCGTCGTCGTCGCGCACCGCTGGGTAGCCCGCGGCCTCCGCGCCGTAGGAGCCGTCGGCTTGCAGGGTTCATGGTCAGCAGGTTCCAGAGTGCAAAGCTGTTGAATATAAAATATTGCTGTCCATAGTATTTCACCACATAGGTGCTGTAGGTACTGATATCGGATGGTGCTGTGAATGTCAGGCTGTTTGCTGTGACGCCTGTAATGACATCCCGGGGAGAACCATTAAACGATACCTCGTAATTGTTTTGGTCCAAATCGTAGAAAACACCAGAAACCGTGATTGTTGTTCCCGGGGGGCCACCATTAGGGGCAGCTGTCGACATGCCAGGGGGGGGTAGTACGGTGAAAGTATTACCTGTAGCAGTGCCAATATAGTTACTGGCTGAAATGGGGCCTGTAGATGCATTAAACGGTACCTGAACGGTCATCTCGGTGGGGGAACGCTGCCGCGCGCCGTGGCGGCCACCACCGACGGTGATCCCGCGCAGGCTGCGATCCTGCACGCCGTGCTGCGCGAGTTCGCGGTCGACGGCATCAGCATCTCCTCGTTGATCGGCCACGACCTCGGGACGCTGCGCACCGGCCTGCCCACGGCTGTGGTGTGCCACGACTACTACCCGCTGTGGCCGGTGTTGCATTGCGACTTCGGCGACGGCGCGCGCCGTTTCGACCGTGACGAACTCGAGCGCGAACTCGCGCAGGCCGAGATTCCCTTCGAAGCACGCGATGCCGACGGCTGGTGGTCGTTGCGCGAACGCTACGTGGCCACCTTGCTCGCCGCGCAGCCGCGAATCGTGGTCCCGACCGACACCGTGCGCCGCAACCTGCTGCGCCTGGAGCCGAGCCTGGCCGCGCTTGCACCGCAGGTCATCGCGCACGGTTTCCGCCCCTGGCTGTTTGCGCCGCCCGCCGCCCCCGCGTCGCGCCACGGCGGCAAGCCGCGCGTGCTGGTGCTGGGCCGCATCCAGGGCGGCAAGGGCGCGGAACTGCTGCGCGAGGTGATCCCGGCGCTGGTCGCGCGCTGCGACTTCCACCTGCTCGGCGCCGGCAGCGCCGGTTTCGACTGGTTCGGCCGCTCGGGCGTCGACATCGAGCTCGACTACGCGCGCGACGAACTGCCTGCGCACGTGGCGCGCATCGCACCGGACCTGGCCCTGGTCGCGGCGAGCGTGGCCGAGACCTGGAGCTACACGCTGAGCGAGTTGCAGGCGCTGCGCGTGCCGCTGCTGGCCACCGCCATCGGCAGCCTCGCCGAGCGCGTGGTCGAGGGCGTGAACGGGTGGACGGTCGCGGCACGCGCCGATGCCATCGTGGCGCGCGTCGGCGCGCTGCTCGACGATCCGGCGGCGCTGGCCGCGATGCGCGACCGGCTGTCATCGGTCGAGTTGCGCGACAGCGTACAGATGGCCGTTGACCATGCCGCGGCGCTGCCGCTGCAGGCGCGCAATGGCCTTCCGGCCGCGGCCGCGGCGCCGCCGCTGGCGATGGTGGTGGCCGAGGCGCTGGCCGAGCGCGCGCAGGCCGAGGCGCGGCTGGTGGCGCTGCAGGCCGAATTGAAGACCCACGCTGCCTGGGCCGGAACGATGGAACGCCAGTTCCGCGAGCGCAGCCGCTGGGCCACGCAGATCGAGGGCGAACTCGAACACGAGCGCGCGACGACCGGTGCCGAACTGGCGAAGCTGCGGATCGAGTTCGAGGAGCGTACCGCATGGGCATTGAAGCTCAACGAGGAAGTGGCGCTGTTGCGCCGCCTCCAGGGCACGCTGGTCGGTTGGTGGCGACCTTGGCGGTTGGCTTCCAGTCAAGTGCACCGGACAGCCTGGCTCAG
>JANOEA010000518.1:0-3174 GCA_031412975.1 Pseudomonadota bacterium
TCGAATTCTTCGTCGCGCAGCAGGCGGTCAAGCTGCTGCCGCTGCATGACGCGGTATTGGCAAGGATCGTTGCCGCGATCCCCGCCGCACGCTTCCATTTCGTGCCGAGTCCGTTCGCGCAGGTCCGCGACAGCCTGCGCACACGACTGCGCGCGCACTTCGCCGAGGCCGGACTGGACTTCGAAGCACATTGCGGGGTGTTCCGCTTCGTGAGTGAAGCGGAGTTCCTCGGCATCGGCCGCAGCGTCGACGTCAATCTCGATTCGATCGGCTGGTCGGGCGGCAACACCACGCTGGAACTGCTGTGGTTCGACACCCCGACCGTGACGCTGCCGGGGCCATTGATGCGCTCACGCCACACCTTCGCGATGCTGCGCATCCTTGAACTCGACCGGCTGATCGCCAGCGACATCGGCGACTACGTGCGGATCGCGATCGAACTCGGCCGCTCGACGGACTTCCGCGCCGAGATGCGTGGCCTGATCAAGGCACGCAAACACCGGCTGTACGACGATCCGCGGGTCGGTCCTGCGTTCGCGACGCTGATGGAACAGGTGCTGCGTGGCTGACCCGGGCGCGGGACTGCGCGGCGTGATCGAACTGCTGCGCGCGGGCCGCGGGGGCGAAGCGGAGGCCGCGTGTCGCATGCTGCTTTCCAGCAGTCCACGCGATCCACGCGTGCCGGCACTGCTCGGCAACCTGCTGCTCGCGCGCGGCGCACTCGACGAGGCCGCGACGGTCCTCGCGACCGCGTTGCAGATCGATCCGCAATGCGTGCCAGCGCTGGTCGAAGACGCCAACCTCGCGCTGCGCCAGGGCGATCATCGGCGCGCGCTGGCGCGTTTTGATGCGGCATCCGCGCGGCTCGCTGCGACGCCCGCGCTGCTGTACCGGATCGCGCAGGCGGCAGTGGGCTGCCAGCTGCCCGATCGTGCGATCGCCGCGCTGTCGCAGGCGCAGGCGCTGGACCCCGGCGAGCCTGAAACCGGCATGGCGCTGCTGCGCCTTGCGCACTGGCGCAAGGACCACGCAACGCTGGAAGCCACCGCACTCGCAGTACTGCGCAGGCAACCGCAACTGGGCGAGGCGTGGCGACTGCTCGGCGCATCGCGGCTCGCCGCGGGCCGACCCGCCGAGGCGCTGCAGGCGCTGACGCAGGGCGCGACCCATGCGCCCGCTGACGTTGCTCTCCACGAGGCAATCGCGAGCGCACTCGACGCCCACGCCGCACCCGCCGCGCAGCGCGTCGCCGCCCGCGAGCGCCTGCTCGCACTCGACCCGAGCGCGATGCGGGCCTGCGAGCTGGGCCTCGCCTGCTGGTCGGCCAATGATTTCGATCAGGCGGCGGCTGCGTTCGAGCGCGCGCTCTCGCTCGACGCGGACTGCCTGCCGGCGCGCTGGGCGCTGTTCCAGTACCCGCGCGACGTGGTCCACCACGACGCAGGGGCGGTCGATGCGTTCCGCGCGCAATGGGAAGCCGGTCTCGAGGCGTTCGCCGCGCGCATCGAAGGCGGCATCGTCAATCGTCCCGACGCATTGGCCGCGGCCACGCTGTGCAGCAACTTCTACTACCACTACACCACCGACGCGGTGCTCGAGGGCCAGCGCCGCTATGCGCGGGTGGTCGAAAGGATGGTGCGCGCGAGCGTGCCCGAGCATGCACCGACGCCGGTCGTCGCCGACGATGGGCGAGTGCGGGTCGCGGTGTTTTCGGCGCATCTTTTCGCGCACACGATCACGCGGTTGTTTGGCGGGATGCTGCGTGGCCTCGACCGCAGCCGGATCCGGCTGGCGTTCTTCCATCATGGCGATGACGCCACCATCCGCTCGGAACTTTCCGATGCCGATGATCTGATCGTGAGCGGACAGCGCGATCCTGCGAGCTGGGCGCAGGCGATCCGCGGATTTGCGCCCGCGGTGCTGCTGCATACCGACCTCGGCATGCAGCCGCTGGCGCAATGCCTGGCGTCACTGCGGCTCGCGCCGACCCAGGCGGTGCTGTGGGGTCATCCGGTCAGCACCGGCTTCGAACACATCGATGTGTTCATCAGCAGCGCAGCGATGGAAACCCATGATGCCGCGGATCGTTACACCGAAAAGCTGCTCCTGCTGCCGGGACTGGGGACCTGCTTCGCCGCACCGTCACGCACGCCGCGCGCGCCGGCAGAGCTGGCCCAGCGCGACCCCACGCGGATCGAGTACCTGTTCCTGCAAAGCGTGTTCAAGAACCTGCCGCTGCACGATGCCCTGCTCGCGCGGATCGCCACCGCAATACCGGCCGCACGCTTCCACCTGACGCCGCACGCCGACCCTGCAATCAGCGCACGCCTGCGCGAACGCCTCGAAGCCGAGCTGCGCGGCGCGAACCTCGATCCACGACACCATCTGGGCATCGTGCGCGGCCTGCCACCGGCGGAGTTCCTCGGGCTCGCGCGCGCGGGCGATATCAACCTCGATTCGATCGGCTGGTCAGGCGGCAACACCACGCTCGAGGCATTGTGGTTCGACATCCCGACCGTCACCCTTCCCGGCAGCAGCATGCGCACCCGGCATACGGCGGCGATGCTCGAGATCCTCGAACTGGATCAGTTGATCGCCACCGACGTCGAGGACTACCTGCGGATCGCGATCGAACTGGGTCGCTCGGCCGACCACCGCGCCGAGCTGCGCGCACTGATCGCCGAACGCAAACACCGCTTGTACGACGATGCCCGCGTGCCCGCGTCCCTGCAGGCGTTCCTGCTGCAGGCGGGTGCTGCTGGCGGCCCGCGGCTCGCTGGACTTGGGGTAGGGCCTGCCGGACAATAGGGGGTCGCCTGCACGTCTGCCGCCCCTGAAAGGGCCGCGAAGCCATTCCGGCCGACGTAGCGCCATCTCCCGGGAATTCCGCATGCAGTACATCTACACCATGATCGGCGTGAGCAAGACCGTTCCGCCGAAGCGACAGATCATCAAGGACATTTCGCTGTCGTTCTTTCCAGGCGCGAAGATCGGCCTGCTGGGATTGAACGGCTCGGGCAAGTCGACCGTGCTGCGGATCATGGCCGGCCTCGACACCGAGTTCAGCGGCGAAGCGCGTCCGCAGCCGGGCATCAAGATCGGCTTTCTCGAACAGGAGCCCAAGCTCGACCCCGAGCACACGGTGCGCGAAGCCGTCGAAGAAGGCATGGGCGA
>JANOEA010000519.1:0-3500 GCA_031412975.1 Pseudomonadota bacterium
CCCAGCTCAGCGACGAACTCCGCGCGGCGCCAATCCAGCACATCGGCAAGCTGTTGGTGTTCTGGCGTCCGATGCCGCCGAAGGAAAAGACCGAGCGCGAGGATCGTGGCGCGGGGCCGAAAGTCGTCAAGGTACTCAAGTTTTCCAAGAGCGGAAACCATCGGCCGCAAGTCAAGAAGATCAAGGTTCTTGGGAACCAGCGCATTGCCGCGGGTGGTGAGCTGAAACGGGCGCGCAAGCGCGTTGTCACCAGTCCGAAGAAGTTGGCGCGCGACTGACCCGCGGGCCTTCGACGTCGCCCCTTGCGCGGATGGTAGTCGCCCTGGGGTCCCGGGGACCTCGGAGCGCGGGCTGGTTTGTCCGTTTTCAGCGGCCCGCAAGCCGCCAGGCGAGCCAAAGTACGAGCAAGCCCTTCAACGCGAACAGCCCCATCGAAGCGCCATGCAGTGCGCCGAACGAGAAGTTGCCCTGCCCTGCACGCGCGGCTTCAAGCATCGGCTGCACCGCAAAGTAACCGGCCACGGTGCAGAACAGCGTGCCCAGTACCAGCAGCACATTGGTGCTGACGATCGAACCTTTGCCGGCCGCCGCACCGACGAGTGCCTGCTTGCGCACGACAAGGTACAGCAGCAGCGCAAAGGCCAGGCTCAGGTACGCCTCATTGGCAAAGATCCGCGCGACGACGCGGCCGGCGTCGGCACTGGGCAAGGTCGCAAACGGCGCCGGCGCGGCGATGAACGCAATACACAAGAGCACACCCGCCCAGATGCCGGCCAAGCAGGCCCCCACCTGCAGCAAGCGCGCGTTCAAGCAACGCGCCCGACCGCCGCTGAATCCGCTTCAAACATAGCGGACCTTGATGATTTCGTAGTGCTTCACACCACCCGGTGCCTGCACCTCGGCCACGTCGCCTGCCGAGCGGCCGATCATCGCGCGTGCAATGGGTGAGCTGATGGAGATGAGGCCGAACTTCAAGTCAGCCTCATCGTCGCCGACGATCTGATACGTCACGGCCTTGCCGCTGGCCTCGTCTTCGAGGTCGACCGTGGCGCCGAACACGACCCGCCCCTCGGCCTGAAGCTTTTCGGGGTCGATGATCTGGGCCGCCGCAAGCTTGCCTTCGATATCGAGGATGCGACCTTCAATGAAACCCTGCTTGTCCTTGGCCGCTTCGTATTCGGCGTTCTCCGACAGGTCGCCTTGCGCACGCGCCTCGGAGATGGCGCCAATCACCGCGTGGCGCTCGACGGTCTTGAGGCGGTGCAGCTCTTCCTTGAGCTTGTCGGCGCCGCGGCGAGTAAGGGGAATGGTGGCCATGTCGAACCTGGATCGAAAGTAAAGGGGGCCCGGAGCCGGGCAACTGCGAAAGCACGAACGGAGCCGAAAGCGCGGATGACAGCGCGACACGAAGAAAAAACGCCGCCCGCTCCCTGTCGAGAGCTCCGGCGGCGGATTGCTGCGGAGTTTAGTGCAACTCTGTATGCAGTTGCTGCAGTGAAGTTACTACCAGATCGGCCTGGTGCTTCATGCCTTCGACCGCTGCCTCACAGCCCGCCATGCTGGTGTAGTAAGTGATGCGGTTGGCCAGCGCTGCTTGCCGGATGTGGCGCGAATCAGCAATCGCCGTGCGCGTTTCATCCACAGTCGTGAAGACAAGCTGGATCTCGCCACCCTTGACCATGTCGACGATGTGCGGCCGGCCGTCCTTGACCTTGTTGACCGTGCGCACCGGCACCCCTCCCGTCTGGATTGCTGCCGCGGTGCCGCGCGTGGCAACGATCTGGAAGCCCAGCCCGTGCAGGTCCCTTGCCACCGCCACAGCGCGCGCCTTGTCGCCATCACGCACCGTGATGCAGACCGTGCCTTCGGTCGGCAAACGGGAACCGGCGCCGAGCTGACTCTTCAGCATCGCTTCGCCGAAGCTTCGCCCGGCACCCATCACCTCGCCGGTGGAGCGCATCTCGGGCCCGAGGATCGGGTCGACGCCAGGGAACTTGTTGAAGGGGAAAACCGCTTCCTTGACTGAGAAGTAAGGCGGCACGACCTCGCGGGGCGGTTCGCCGTTGAGTGCGCGCTGCGCGCTGAGCGCCTGCCCGACCATGCAGTGCGCGGCGATCTTCGCCAACGGCTGGCCGGTCGCCTTGGAAACGAAGGGCACCGTGCGCGAGGCCCGCGGGTTGACTTCGAGCACGTAGACAACCGCCGCGTCGCCCTCGCCCTGGATCGCGAACTGCACGTTCATCAAGCCCACCACCTTGAGCGCCCTGGCCATCAGGATCGTCTGGCGACGCAGTTCATCCTGCAACGACTCCGGCAACGAATAGGGTGGCAACGAGCAGGCCGAGTCGCCGGAGTGGATGCCCGCCTGTTCGACGTGCTCCATGATGGCGCCGATCATCACGTCGGCGCCGTCACTGATGCAGTCGACATCGACCTCGATCGCATCGTCGAGAAAGCGGTCGAGCAGCACCGGCGACTTCTCCGACACCTTGACCGCCTCGCGCATATAGCGCTCCAGGTCTTTCTCGCCGTGGACGATTTCCATCGCCCTGCCCCCGAGCACATAGCTCGGCCGCACCACCAGCGGATAGCCGATCTCGGCCGCGAGCGCCTTCGCCGCTTCCTCGGTGCGCGCGGTGCGGTTGGGCGGCTGCTTCAGGCCGATCGTGTGCAACAGCTTCTGGAAGCGTTCGCGGTCCTCCGCGATATCGATGCTGTCGGGCGAGGTGCCGATGATGGGCACGCCTGCGCGTTCAAGATCCAGCGCGAGCTTCAAGGGCGTCTGCCCGCCGTACTGAACGATCACGCCGACGGGTTTTTCCTTGTCGACGATCTCCAGCACGTCTTCCAGCGTCACCGGTTCGAAGTACAGCCTGTCCGAGGTGTCGTAGTCGGTCGACACGGTCTCGGGGTTGCAGTTGACCATGATGGTCTCGTAGCCGTCCTCGCGCATCGCCAACGCGGCGTGGACGCAGCAATAGTCGAACTCGATGCCCTGGCCGATACGGTTCGGCCCGCCACCCAGCACCATGATCTTCCTGCGCGCGGTGGGCTCGGCCTCGCATTCGTCTTCGTAGGTCGAGTACAGGTAGGCGGTCTCGGTCGAGAACTCTGCCGCGCAGGTGTCGACGCGCTTGTATGCCGGCCGCACACCGAGCGCATGACGGCGCTTGCGCACCTCGTGCTGGTTGCTGGCCAGCAACTTGGCGAGCCGCCGGTCGCTGAAGCCCATACGCTTGAGGAAGCGCAACTCGTCGGCTGCCAGCGCCTCGATCCTGCGCCCCGCCAGTGCCGCTTCGGTGGCAACGATCTGCTCGATCTGAGCCAGGAACCACGGGTCGATCGCGGTCTCCTCGAACACTTCCTGCAGGCTCATGCCGACGCGGAATGCGTCACCGACGTAGAGGATGCGCTCCGGCCCGGCCTCGCCGATTTCCTGGATGATCTCCTCGCGGTCGGTGCTGCGCTCGGACAGGCCGTCAATGCCGGTTTCCAGCCCG
>JANOEA010000520.1:0-29149 GCA_031412975.1 Pseudomonadota bacterium
TGCAGGCGATAACCCACACCACCGAACGGCGAGCCCGCCGCCGAGAACTGGCGGGCGGCGAACGCATCGATGCTGGCGAAGTTGTACGAACCGAACACGTCCTGCAGGAACAGGTTGAACACATCGTTGGCCTCGTAGTCGAAGCCGAAGCGCACCGAATGATCGCCGAGGAACAGATCGCCCGCGAAGTAGGCGGTCAGCGTGTCGACCGCGAGCTGGTTCGCATGCCGCGAGCGCTCGGTGCCGAAGAACACGCCGGTCGTGTTGTTGTTCACGCCGACGCGAACCGCCGGGGCGCGCAGGTCGAACAACGGCTCCGAACGGTACTCGGAATACGACACGTTGAACTCGGTGGAGAGCACGTCGTTCCAGTTGCTGTACAGCGCAGCGACGTAGTTCTCGAAGCCGATTTCCTGCGTGTACCAGTTCGAATCGAACGAGTACGACGTCTGGCTGATGTTCGAGAGGATGATGTCGGACGCGTCGGTCTTGTTGTAGCGGAACGAGGCACGATGCTGGTCGCTGAGGTTCCAGTCGACCTTGGCGATGACCTTCTCATCGCTGTTCTCGCGATCAGGCACCACGCCCGCCTGGCCCGGATCGAGCCCGAAGCTGCGCGAGATGGCGGCGATGCGATCGAGGTCGGCCTGGGTCAGGCCGCGCACGTCGGTCGCCGGGTCGCCCGAGCCAACGGTGAAGGACGTGCCGGGCGAAGTGCGCTGGAACTCTTCGTAGCCGACGAAGAAGAACAGCCGGTCCTCGATGATCGGGCCGCTCACGTAGGCACCGGCGGTCCACTCGTCGTCGAAGCCGAGGAACTCGCTGGGCTCGTCGCTGACCATGTCGCTGTTGCGATACACGCCATAGACCGCGCCGCTGAACTCGTTGCCACCGCTCTTGGTGACCGCGTTGATGTTGGCGCCGGTCGCGTCGGCCTGGGTCACGTCGAAGTTGGAGATGCCGACGTTGAACTCCTCGATCCAGTCGATCGAAATCGGCTGGTTGCCCGACGGCAGGCCGGAGGCGTTCAACCCGAACTGGTCGTTGGTCGGCACGCCGTCGATCTTGATGTTGTTGAAGCGCTCGTTCTGGCCGGCGGCCGAGATCGAGCCGCGCGCCTTGTCGTTGATCACGATGCGCGGATCGAAGCGCACGTAGTCCTGCAACTGGCGGTTGATCGACGGAAACGCCTCAATCTCTTCGCGGGTGATGTTGGTGCGCGCACCCATGTTGTCGGGCGTGAACAGCAGTCCGGTGGTGGTCGCGGTGACCTCGACCGCTTCGAGCGTCGCCGTAGGTTCGAGTGCTAGCGTCAGAGTTGAGACCTCGTCGAGGTTCAGGAACACGTCGCTCGCGCTGTTGCTCTCGCGACCATCGGCCTGCGAGGTCACGGTGTAAGGACCGCCCACGCGCAAACCACCCGCGCTGAAACGGCCCTGGCTGTCGGTGGTGACGGTGCGGCGACTGCCGCTGGGCAGATGGAGGATGTCCACCGAAGCGCCTGCCAGCGGCGCACCGGAAGGATCGGTGATGCGACCGGCGAGGGCGGCCGATGTGCTCTGGGCGAAGACCGGTGCGCCGGTGGTCAACGCGGCGATCACGCCAAGCGCGAGTGCAGTTCGCTTCAACATGGGTTGATTACCTTTCTGGCTGGTTTGCTGCATAGACGACGCGCCCCTGCAGGCGTATCGCCGGATCGTGGCCCCGCCGCCGCCGTGCCAGCGCCGAATGGGCACGTGGTTGGGCATCGAGGAATCATTAACTGTGCACTGGGGCCTGGCGGGCACCCGGCCCACCCCGGCGCGAAGCAACGAGAGTTTAACAACATCCCATGACAGATTTGTAACAATGCTTCGAATGGCTACATAAAAGCCATTATTTTCAATGATTTGCCCCGCACTACCTGGGCGGCAGGTCCTTGAGCAGCGACAGGAACAGCGGCACGTTGCCCAACGGGTCCATGATCAGGAACAACAGCAAGGCCGCCGACCACAGGTCCATGCCTCAGGCGCCCGGCACTCGCAGGTCGAGCATGCTGCCACGCCACGCGGTTGCAGCGGAACCCAGCAGCGCTAATGCGACGGCGGCGGCACGCTGTGGGTGTTCGGCCGAGGGGTCGCGATCGGCGACATACGCACGCGCCCGCAGTGCACTGCGCAGCGGCGGTGGCAGCAGCCCATGCACGCGCACGCTGCTGTGCTCGAGTTCGTCGGCCAGCAGGCCGATCAGGCCCGCGAGGCCGTGTTTGGCCACTCCGTAGCCGCCCCAGTACGCGCCACCGACGCGGTCCGGATCTTCCAGCGCCGCGACGATGGCCGCATCCGGCGCGCGGCGCAGCAGCGGAATGCATGCGGCCAACAGCAGGCCGGGTGCGGCAAGATTCACCTGCAGCGCGCGCAGCCACTCTTCGGATGGCGTTAGGTCGAACGTGGTCAAGGCCTGGAAGTGCGCGCTCGCCAGCACCACGCCATCCAGCCGGGCGCATTCGCGCTCGATGGTCTGCACCATGGTCGCGAAGTCGTCCGCGGTGGCGCCCGCGAGATCCAGCGGATAGATCGCGGGCGTCGGCGCACCGGTGGCCACGATGCGATCGTACAGGCGCTCCAGTGCGGGCACCTTGCGCCCCAGCAGCACCACGGTGGCGCCAGCGCTCCCCGCCGCCATGGCGACCGTACTGCCCAGTGCGCCGTTCGCGCCGACCACCAGCACCACGCGGTCGCGCAGTGCGTCCGGCCCGATCGAAAGGCCCGTGATGTCGGTGGACCGGCGCATCGCGGTGGTGACTCAGCCGTGCACCGCTTCGGTCACCATGCGCTGCAGCTCGCCCTGCTCGAACAATTCCAGGGTGATGTCGCAGCCGCCGATCAACTCGCCGTTGATGAACAGCTGCGGGAAAGTCGGCCAGTTCGCGAAGCGCGGCAGGTTGGCGCGCACTTCGGGGTCCTCCAGCACGTTGACGTGGTGGAAGGTCGCGCCGCTGGAGACCAGCGCCTGCACCGTGCGACTGGAGAACCCGCACAGCGGAAACTGCGGGGTGCCCTTCATGTACAGCACGATCGGATGCGACTCGATCGTGTGCTTGATCCGACCCATGATGTCCATGCGAACTCCAGCGCCCGCGGCGCGCGATCCGGTGTGACCCGAGCCGCTCATTGTAGCCGAGCCGGGGCTGTGGGCGACCGCTGTCGGCGCGCCATGTGCGCGAGCGTACGGACCGCGCACGGTGCCTTCGCGCGCGCCTGATAAACTCCAGCTCCCCCACGCAGCAATGAGAATTCCGATGGCCATCGAACTGCCTGCCCTGCCGTATGCGCGCGACGCGCTCGCGCCGCACATCTCCGCCGAGACGATCGACTTCCATTATGGCAAGCACCACCAGACCTATGTCACCAACCTGAACAACCAGATCAAGGACACCGAGTTCGCCGACGCCTCGCTGGAGGACATCGTCCGCAAGTCCAGCGGCGGGGTGTTCAACAACGCAGCCCAGGTCTGGAACCACACGTTCTACTGGAACTGCCTGTCGCCGCGCGGCGGCGGCGAGCCCACCGGCAAGCTGGCCGATGCGATCAAGACCAGCTTCGGCTCGTTCGCGCAGTTCAAGGAAGAGTTCGGCAAGGTAGCGATCGGCACCTTCGGCTCCGGCTGGGGCTGGCTGGTGCAGCGCGCGGACGGCTCGCTGGGTCTGGTCAGCACCTCGAATGCGGCGACCCCGCTGACCGGCAGCGACCGCGCGCTGCTGACCTGCGACGTGTGGGAGCACGCGTACTACGTCGACTACCGCAACGCGCGCGCCAAGTACGTCGAGGCGTTCTGGAACCTGGTCAACTGGGAGTTCGTTTCCGCGCAACTGCGCTGAGCCCCGCGTTCCTGGCCCGCGCTTCGCGCCCGGTCGACCGGTGAGCGCCGCGACCACGCCACTGCTGCAGGTCGAACGCCTGACTTGCCGCATCGGCGGCAGCGTGGTGGTCGACGGCATCGACTTCTCGCTGGCCGCCGGTGAACTGGCGGCCTTGCTGGGCCCGAGCGGCTGCGGCAAGACCACCACGCTGCGCGCACTCGCGGGGTTCCATGTTCCCCTCGCGGGAAGCATCGTGTTGCGCGGGGTGCCGGTCGCCGATGCGCACGCTGCGGTGCCGCCCGAGCAACGCGGCATCGGCTTCGTATTCCAGGACCTCGCGCTGTTCCCGCACCTCGACGTTGCGCGCAACATCGGTTTCGGGTTGCATCGCCTCGCCGCCGACGAACGCGCGCAACGGGTCGCGGTCCTGATCGAGCGACTGGAACTGCAGGGCATGCAGGGACGCCGTCCGCACGAACTGTCGGGCGGACAGCAGCAGCGCGTGGCGGTTGCCCGCGCACTGGCGCTGCAACCGGACCTGCTGCTGCTCGATGAGCCGTTCTCCAGCCTCGATGCGCGCCTGCGCGTGCGCTTGCGCGAGCAGATGCGCACCCTGCTGAAGTCGCTCGGCGTCGCCGCGCTGCTGGTCAGCCACGACCAGGACGAGGCCTTCGCATTCGCCGACCGGATCGGCGTGATGCGGCAAGGTCGGATCGAACAATGGGATACCCCGTACGAGCTTTACCATCGTCCGGCAACCCGCTTCGTGGCGGGCTTCGTCGGCGAGGGCCGGCTGTTGCCGGGCATCATCGGCAGCGATGGCCGGATCGCTACCGCACTCGGCGATCTGCCCGCACCGGATGCCGCAATGCGCGCAGGGACCCGGGTCGAGGTGCTGATCCGCCCCGACGACCTGCGCCCCGCGCCGGACAGCGGGCTGCGCGCAACGGTGCTCGACGTGGCGTTCCGCGGCGCCGATACCCTCTACCGGCTAAAGCTCGACGATGGTGCGGAACTGGATGCGCTGTTCACCAGCCACCATGTGATGCAGCTCGGCAGCACCATCGGCATCGAGACCGACATCGAACACGTGGTGGCGTTCGCCACCGGTTGATCGAACCCTATCGCTCGTCGAGTGCGGCGAGTATCGGTGCCACCTGGGCTTCGCGATCGAGTCCGACGCCGAGCCTCGCGAGTGCGTCGCGCAGGCTCGGCACGTCGGCTGCCGCCACCGTGGCGTGGCCGACCTTGCGCCCGGCGCGCGGCGTCTTGCCGTAGTCGTGCCAATGCGCGTGGCGTTCGAGCAGCACCGGATCGCGCGGCGGCAGCGTGCCGACCCAGTTCAGCATCGCGCTGGGTCCGCGCGCGGCGGTATCGCCGAGCGGCATGCCCAGCACCGCCCGCAGATGGTTCTCGAACTGGCTGATCTGTGCGCCCTCGATGGTCCAATGCCCGGAGTTGTGTACGCGAGGCGCCATTTCGTTGGCCAGCAACTGGCCATCGCGAACGAACAACTCGAGCGCGAACACGCCGACGTAGTCGAGCGACTCGGCCAGCGCGCGGGCGCAACCGTACGCGCGCTCGGCGAGCGCATCGCTGGCCACGGCGGGGGCGAGACTGGCCGACAGGATGCCATCGACGTGCCAGTTGCGGGTCAGCGGCCAGGTGCGGAAATCGCCGTCGCGGCCGCGCACTGCGATCACCGAGCATTCGAAATCGAAAGCGACGAACTGTTCGAGGATCAGCGGCACGCCACCGAGCGCGGCCCACGCGGCATCGGCGTCCTCGCGGCTGCGCAAGCGGAACTGCCCCTTGCCGTCGTAACCGAGCCGCCGCGTCTTCAGGATGGCCGGCACGCCGACCAGATCCAGCGCGGCCTCCAGCGCGGCACGCGAGTCGACCGCGGCAAAAGCCGGCGTGCCCATGCCGAGCTGGCTGAAAAGCTGCTTCTCGAGCAGGCGGTCCTGGGCCACGGCCAGCGCGTGCGGCCCCGGAAACACCGGCACCCGGTCGGCCAGCCACAACGCGGTCGCCGCCGGGACGTTCTCGAAATCGAAAGTAGCGACCTGGATGTCGCGCGCGAACGACTCCAGCGCGACCAGGTCCGTCCAGTCGGCCTGGATCAGCGGAGCGACCTGCCCGCCGCAGGCATCCGCGCTGGTGTCGACCACGCGGAAGCGCAAGCCCAGCGGCGCACCGGCCAGGGCCAGCATGCGCGCGAGCTGGCCGCCACCGAGGATGCCGATGGTTTGCGCCACGCCCGTCAGTCCCGCGGGTCGGGTCTGGCCAGCACCTGGCCGGTCTGCGAGCGCCGGAAGTCGTCGAGCGCCGCGGCGATGCCGGGATCGTGCAGGGCCAGGATCGCGGCCGCACACAGTGCGGCATTGACCGCACCGGCCTGCCCGATCGCGAAGGTCGGCACCGGTATGCCGGCCGGCATCTGCACCATCGACAGCAGCGAGTCGAGACCGTTGAGCGCTTTCGACTGCACCGGCACGCCGAGGATCGGCAGCGCGGTTTTCGCGGCCAGCATGCCGGGCAGGTGCGCCGCGCCTCCGGCACCGGCGATGATCACCTGCAGTCCGCGCGCTGCGGCCTGCTCGGCATAGTCGAACAGCAGGTCGGGCGTGCGGTGCGCCGACACCACGCGCACCTCATGCGCGATGCCGAGCCGCTCCAGCGTATCGCTGGCCGGTTTCAGGGTGTCCCAATCCGAGCGGGAGCCCATCACCACACCGACGCGCACCACTGCGGGCACTGTTGAGCTCATGGCTGGGGTCCGCCAAAACCGCTATCTTAGCGCTGCCGCACGCCGCGCCAATCACCGGATCAAACATGGGTATCGACCAGCGCCTCATCGATCTGCTGTGCTGCCCGGTCAGCAAGGTTCCGGTCACCCCGCTGTCGACCGCCCGGCTGGCTTATCTCAACGAACGGATTGCTGCCGGGGAGGCGCTGGCGGTGACCGGGACCAAACTGTCGACGCCGCTCGACGCGGGGCTGATCACCACCGATGGCAAGGTCATCTACCGTGTCGACGACGGCATCCCGGTGATGTTGCCCGAGGAAGGCATCGGCACCACCCAGTTCCACGAGTTCCCGCACTGAGCGCGGGAGCACGCGCGGTGGCGAGCGTGGCCCTGCCGCCGGAAGCGGCGATTCTCGACGACGTGCGACGCGCGCTGGCCGAAGACCTCGGCAGCGGTGATGCGACCGCAGCGCTGGTCCCGCACGATCGTTTGGCCAGCGCCCGCATCGTGGCCAGGGAAGGCGGCGTGCTGGCCGGCCGCGCGTGGGCGCAGGCGTGCTTCGAACAACTCGATCCGCGCAGCAGCATCGAATGGTCCCTGCAGGATGGGATGCGCTTCGCACCCGGGGATGCGATCTGCCGGGTCCGCGGGCCGGCGCGCGCGCTGCTCGGCGGCGAACGTTGTGCGCTGAACTTCCTGCAGACCCTGGCTGCGACCGCGACGGTCGCAGCGGCGTTCGTCGCCGCCGTCGGCGGTACCCGCGCGGTGATCCTCGACACCCGCAAGACGCTTCCCGGTCTGCGCCTCGCGCAGAAGTACGCGGTGCGCTGCGGCGGCGCCAGCAATCACCGCATTGGGCTGTTCGACGCGGTCCTGATCAAGGAAAACCACATCGCCTGCGCCGGCTCGATCGCGCAGGCCATCGCCGCGGCACGACGCGCATCGCCGGGGCTGCTGCTCGAAGTCGAAGTCGAATCGCTGCAAGAGTTCGAACAGGCGCTCGCATGTGCGCCGGACCGCATCATGCTCGACGACTTCAGCATCGAGCAGTTGCGCGAAGCAGTCGCGATCGGCGGCGGCCGGGTGCCGCTGGAATCATCCGGCAGCGTAACGCTCGACAGCGTGCGCGCAGTCGCCATGACCGGGGTGGATTTCATCTCGGTCGGCGCACTGACCAAACACGTGCGCGCGATCGACCTGTCGATGCGGATCGACCTGCACTAGGGAGCCTCTGAACAAGTCCCGCGCACCGCGTTGTCACGCCATGCGCCTGCGACAAGGCGGTCGACGAAGGGCATGGTGGTTCCATGTTCGAGTCGACCAACGCGGGCGCAGGCGCATGGCGTGACAACCCACAAAACTGGCTGAAACGGGCCGGGTCTGTTTCGCCCACAGGCCGCGTCAGGCGTCTTGGCCATGCAACCAGCATGGCCGGCGCCACCTTCCTTGCCTGCGGGCGAAACAGATCCCGGCGCGGTGCGCGGGACTTGTTCAGAGGCTCCCTAGAGGATCCCGTCCCTCGTCCCTCGTCGCGCTGGCGCGCGATCAGCCGAGCAGGCCGAAGTACCACGCTGCAGCGACAGCCCCGCCGAGCAGCAACAGCGCGAGCACGATCGACAGCGTATAACCCGAGCCCTTGGCCTCGGCAGTTGCAGGTGCAGCCGCTGGAGTCGGCGCGGACTTGGCGGCGGCCGAATGCACTTCCATGCCCGGCGCGACCAGCAGGAAACGCACGGTATCCAGGCGCAGTTCCTCGCCGGGCTTGAGTACACCCTGGTGGACGCGTTTGCCGGCGATGAAGGTACCGTTGGCCGAGCCGAGATCCTCCACCGCGATGCCGTCGGGCATCACCGACAGCTTGGCGTGGTGGCGCGAGATTTCTTCGCCCGGCACGCTGATGTCGCACTCGCTGTGGCGGCCGACCGTCATGCTGCCGAACAGCGGATAGGTCTTGCCGAAGGTGGTGCCACTGACTCCGCGCAGCACGTATTTCGGCAGCGCCATCCGCACGCGCGTGCGACCGTCGTCCTCGGCATCGGCCTTCTTCGCGGGGAACGGCGCAGGCGTGGACGCCGCACGATCGAGCGCCACCAGGCGCGCGCCGACCCTGGCGAACAACACCAGATCACCGGGTTTGAGTGGCGCATCGCCGACGATCTGGCGGCCATTGACCACCACCACGTTGCCCTCGGCGGACGCACGTATGCTGCCGCTTTCGCCGCGGCACTCGATCTCGCAATGCTGGTGCGCGATGCCGGGTGCTACGACGGTGATGTCGTTGCCCGCGCCGCTGCCCACGCGGGTCACGCCGTCCTTGATAACGACCGGCGCATGTTCGCCATTGGGAAACAACAACTTCATGTTGACCTCGAGTGCCAGCCGGCGGAGCGCGCTTCGCCGGATCAGTCGATCTCGCGTACCACGCGGAACCCGACCGTATTGGACGCCAGCTCGACCCCGAAACTCTGCCGTTGGCTCGCGTCCGCCTTTTCCTTGGTGCTGTTCCACGCACTGCCCATGGCCGCATGTTCCCGGCACCCGGGCGCGCAGTCGGATACCCACTCGCGCACATTACCAGCGATATCGTACACAGCCGCCCTGGATGCTTCAAAACTGCGCGTGGGCGCGGTCTCGGCATGGCCGTCGTCGCAGGCCAGCGCATCGTTGTCGCGGAACCTGGCGCGATAGCTCGCGTCGGCGAGATTCGCCTTGCAGTCGCCCGGCGCCGGACTCGCCGCGGCGAACGCCAGCCACTCGGCCGCGCTCGGCAGCCGATAGCGGCGACCGCTCTTGCGGCTGAGCCATTCGACGTAGGCCTGCGCGTCGGCGTACACGATGCAGACCACCGGGTGGCGTGCGGTCTGGTTGAAGCCCGGCGCCTCGAACGAGCGGCTGCGCGACGAGCGGAAGAACGACTCGCGATCGCGGCAGGCCGGGCGTTGGCTGCGCGCGGCTGCGCCGCCATCGGTCCAGAACGCGCGGAATTCGCCGAGCGTGGTCTCGTTGCGCGCGATCGCGAGCTTGTTGCCTGCCGCGGTGGCGACCACCATTTCGGGCCCGTTGCCGTTGCCGACCTTGTCGCGGAACACGAAGCCTTCGGTGCCGATTCGCGCTGCGCCGCGCAAGCCGGCCTGCGCCTCGGTCGAGGATGGATCGAACAGCAGTGCACGCTCGAACGCTGCACGCGCCGCGTCGCGCTTCCAGTCGACCGCCGCCTGCCGCGCATCGACCATCGCCTCGTCGTGCAGCGCCCCGATGCGTGCGCCCACAGCGGTCGCCAGCTGCGCACCTTCCGCCAGCGGGCCCGCGATGTCCTGCGCGCGGCGGCTGAAATCGATGAACTCCTGCAGCTTGCCGGCAGCCAGCGAGCGTTCCCCCAGTTCGGCGTAGGCGGCCGCGGTGTCGACCATGCCCTGCCGCGCGCGGCCGGCATCGGCCGTGGCCCCGAAATGCTCGGCCAGGCGCAGCGCGAGGCGGAAACGCTCGAGCGCATTGCGACCGGGCGGATTGCCGAGCCGCTGCGCGGCCAGGTCGGCGCGTGCCAGCGCGAGCACGCCGTTGATCGGGTCCTGCACGCCGGTGTCGATCGCACGCTGCAGCGCTGCGGGATCGTCGTCGATTGGCGGCTGCTCGCCGGGTTGCAGCGCCGCTGCGGAGGGCTCGAGCGCAGGGTCCGCAAGCGAACCATCGGACGCCGTCGCCACCGGCTGCGCGGCCGTAGCCGCGGCCGGTCGCACCGCCGCCGGCACGGTGGGCGCCGACACCGCGGTTTGCGCGACTTCGCGGTCGTCGCCGGAACCGCGCAGCCCCAACAGCAGGGCCGCTGCGAGCCCGATCGCGCCAACCCCGATCGCTACCGCAGCCGCTATCTGGATCGATTTGCCCGCTGCCGGCATAACCGGCGGCAACTCCGGCACCACCAGCGTCGGCGCGTTTGCCGCCGCATCGAGTGCAGCCTGTGGTGGGGGCGTCGGCGTCGCATCGCGCGCTTCGATCCGCGGGAAAGCCTCCTGCATGCCGGTGGTGCGCAAGGCGGGCAGTCCAACACTGAATCCTGCCTTCGCGGCGACCGCCTCGATCGCCGCCACGAACTGTTCGGCATCGGCGAACCGCTCGGCAGGATCCTTGGCCAGCGCGCGATCGATCAGCGGCTGCCAGTCCTGCAGATGCGCCGGCAAGCGCGGTACCGGCTCGAATACATGCGCATAGGCGATCGCAAAACCGTCCTCGCCGTCGAACGGCGGCAGGCCGGTCAATGCCTCGTGGGTGACTGCACCCAGCGAATACAGGTCGGAGCGCGCATCGACGTTGCCGCCGCGCGCCTGCTCGGGACTCATGTAGTGGCTGGTTCCCACGCTGGCGCCGGCATTGGTCAGGCGCGAGGTGCGCGTCACCGCGCGCGCGATGCCGAAGTCGGTGAGCACCGGGTTGTCGCTGGCGTCGAAAAGGATGTTGGCCGGCGACACGTCGCGGTGCACGAAACCGCGCAGGTGGGCAAAGCCCAGCGCGCGTGCCACGCCCGCGACCACCCGCGCGATCTCGGCGGGCTCGGGCGGACCGGACTTGATGCGGTGCGAGAAATCCCCGCCCGGCAGGTGCTGCATCGAGAAGTAGTGCAACTGCTGGTCGGTCACGCCGACGTCGTAGACCGCGACGATGTTCGGGTGCGACAGCGATGCCAGGGTGCGCGCCTCCATCAGGAATCGGCGCGAGAAGTTGGGGTCGCTGACCAGCGCGGGCGTCATCACCTTCAGCGCGACCTCGCGTTCCAGCGAAGTCTGCACGGCGAGGTAGACCGTGGCCATGCCGCCGATGCCGATTTCGTGCTTGATGGAATAGCCCTGAACCTGGATCACGGGCAACCGGGCCTGCGTGGAGTGCACAAGGAGGCCCGAGTGTAGACGGGAAGCAGCCACGGCAGCGGCCCCGGTTGCGATTCACTACGTTTTTTGCCCGCCCCACGCCGAACTTGCGGTAGCGGCCGCTTGCGGCCAACCTGTGCAGCCCCTGATGCGATACTCATTCGATGGCATTCACGCTGTTTTCGCTGCTGCTGGCTGCGGTCGGGGCGATTTACTGGTTTTCCGCCGCCGAGGTACGCGAAGCGGCCCGCGCCTACGCTCAGGCCGCATGCGTGCGCGGGGGCGTGCAACTGCTCGACGCCTCGGTGGTCCTGCGCCGGATCCGCCTGCGCAGGGGCGATCGCGGGCTGCACATCGAGCGCCGCTATGCGTTCGAATTCAGCCCTGACGGCGTATCGCGCGTGCGCGGCTGGATCGACATGGCCGGTCGGCAGCTGGTGTCGGCGACCGTGCCGTTCTCGGTGGAACAGGGGCCCGGCGGGCCTACTTGACCACGCGCAGCCGCGGACCGATCCGCGCGGGCTCCTGCTGCGGCTCGGCGGGTGGGGTCGGCGGCGTCGGCTCGGCGGGGAACATCATGCCCTGGCCGTTCTCCTGCGCGTAGATCGCGAGCACCGCCGCCATCGGCACGCGCACATGCTGGCTGACCCCGGAGAAACGCGCCTGGAAGCGGATGAACTGATTGTCCAGGTCGAGCTCGGACACCGCGCGCATCGCGATATTCAGCACGATCTGCCCGTCCTTGACCGCGGCGGTCGGCACCACCACCTCGGGCTGGCGGGCGTCGACCAGCAGGTACGGGGTCAGCCCGTTGTCGCTGACCCACTGGTAGATCGCCCGTACCAGGTACGGGCGATTGCTCGACATCGGCGGCGAGGCACTCATCGCGCTCGGGTGCTCACGCGGGGCGCAAGGCCTTTTCGTCGTCGGTCATGCTGCGTACGAAGCCGGGGTTGCGGAAGATCCGCTCGCCGTAATCGAGCACGACCTGGGCTTCCTTGGGCATCACCACGCCGAGCGAGGGCAGTCGCCAGATCAATGGCGCGAGCGCGCAATCGGCGAGGCTCATCTCGGTGTTGAGGAAGAACTTGGAGGCACGGAATACCGGCAGGCTCGCGAGCAGGCCTTCGCGCAGTCGCTTGCGCGCGGTCTCCGAGGTGCTCTTGGTGCCGCTCAAGATCGTCTCGACGTACGGAAACCAGTCGCGCTGCAGACGCGTGACGCCCAGTCGGACGCGCGCGCGCGACAGTGGATCGACCGGCATCAGCGGCGGGTGCGGGTAGCGCTCGTCGAGGTATTCGGCGATCACGTTGACGTCGTAGAGAACCAGGTCGCGATCGACCAGCGTCGGCACCGTCTGGTACGGATTCAGGTCGGCCAGGTCCTCGGGCGGATCGCCCGGATCGACCACCACCAGGTCATAGGTGACGCCCTTGGCCGCGAGCACCAGGCGCGCACAATGGCTCGCCAGGTCGTTGCGACCCGAGAACAGTGTCAGGACCGTACGCACGCGCGAAGCCGCGGTCGGCTTGCGCTTGCCCCAGGAAGCGAGCGTGGTGCTCACGTGGTTGCTCTCCCCATGTTCCAGCTTGTGTGACGCTCCGCAGGGAGCGTCACAAAGCCTACACCGAGGGGACGCGAGCGTGAAGCCGCCCGGCCCGGACCGGCCTCAGTGCACGTCCCGCCAGTATTCGGCCTTCAGCAGCCAGGCCAGGAAGGTGAAGAAAGCCAGGAACAGGATCACCCACGGGCCGTAGGCGGCCCGCTGCAGGGCTGCTGGCTCGGCCACGTATTCGAGGAAATTGGCGATGTCGCGGGCCACCTGGTCGTAGGCTTCGGCGTCCAGGCTGCCGGGCTTGACCACCTCGAAGCGCACCAGACAAGCACCCGCGACCTCGCCGTTCTCGCAATGGCCCGGTTTGCCGTCGGCACCCACCGGGATCGGCTCGGTCACGGCGCGCTGGATGCCCTGCAGGTCCCACAGCACGTGCGGCATGCTGGCATTCGGCAGCACCGGGTTGTTCCAGCCGATCGCCCGGCTCTCGTCGACGTAGAAGGACTTGAGGTAGGTGTAGATCCAGTCGGCCCCACCCAACTTGGCGCGCGCGGTCAGCGACAGGTCCGGCGGGGCGGCACCGAACCACCCGGTCGCATCACCGGCCGGCATCGCAGCCTTGAGGGTGTCGCCGAACTTCGCGCCGGTGAAGTTGAGGTTTCCCATCACCTGCGCTTCGGTGAGGCCAAGATCCTCGGCGATCCGCGAGTAGCGGATGTACTTGGCCGAGTGGCAGCCCGAGCAGTAGTTGATGAACAACCCCGCGCCACGCTGCAACGAGGCGCGGTCGCTGACATTCACCTGCGAGGGCTGCAGCGGAAAACCGGGGCCGGCGGCCAGCGCCAAGCCGCTCGCGAGGACGGCGATCAATGCGGCGACGAACTTAACCATGGGCAGACACCCGCTCCGGGACCGGCTTGACGCTGTCCATTCGCGTCCAGAACGGCATCGTGATGAAGAACAGGAAGTAGCAGGCGGTCGCGATCTGCGCGAGCAGCGTCATCGTCGGGGTCGACGGCTGGTAGCCGGCGTAGCCGAGGAAGATGAACACCAGCACGAACACGGCCAGCAGCAGCTTCGACAGCAGGCCACGGTACTTGTAGGACTTGACCGGACTGCGGTCGAGCCACGGGATCACGAACAGGATCATCACCGCCGCGCCCATCACTACCACTCCGAGCAACTTGTCCGGGATCGCGCGCAACATCGCGTAGAACGGCGTGAAGTACCACACCGGCTTGATGTGCGCGGGTGTGACCAGCGGGTTGGCCGGAATGTAGTTGTCGTACTCGAGGAACAATCCGCCGAACATCGGCGCGAAGAAGATCACGAACGCGAACAGCAGCAGGAAGAACCCGGCGCCGAAGATGTCCTTGACCGTGTAGTAGGGATGGAACGCGATGCCGTCGAGCGGCTTGCCGTTGTTGTCCTTGACCTTCTTGATGTCCACGCCTTCGGGGTTGTTGGAGCCGACTTCGTGCAGTGCCGCCAGGTGCAGGCCCACCAGCAGCAGCAGCACCAGCGGCAGCGCCACCACGTGCAGCGCGAAGAAGCGGTTCAGGGTGGCGTCGGAGATCAGGTAGTCGCCGCGGATCAACTCCACCAGCGCGCCGCCGACGACCGGAATCGCGCCGAACAGCGAGGTGATCACCTGCGCGCCCCAGTACGACATCTGGCCGTAGGGCAGCACGTAGCCGAGGAAGGCTATCGCCATCAGCACCAGATAGATCAACACGCCCAGCACCCAAACCAGCTCGCGCGGTTTCTGGTACGAGCCGTAGAGCAGCGCGCGGAACATGTGCAGGTAGACGACGATGAAAAACGCCGATGCGCCGGTCGAGTGCATGTAGCGGATCAGCCAGCCCCACTCGACGTCGCGCATGATGTATTCGACCGAGGCGAAGGCTTCCGCCGCGCTCGGTTTGTAGTTCATCGTCAGCCAGATGCCGGTGACGAGCTGGTTGACCAGCACCAGCATCGCCAGCGAGCCGAAGAAATAGAAGATGTTGAAGTTCTTCGGCGCCCAGTATTCGGACAGGTGCTTGCGATAGAAACCACCCAGGCTGGGCGTGCGATCGGTCACCCAATTGGTTGCATCGGCCACGATCCCGGAGGTCGCGCCATTATCTGGATTCACGGAAGCCATGACTTATGCAGCTCCTTCAGCAGCACTCAGTCCAATCGTAATGTGCCGCTCGTCGTCGAAACGATAAGGCGGCACCAGCAGGTTCAGCGGCGCGGGAACGCCCGAGTAGACGCGCCCGGCGAGATCGAACTTCGATCCGTGGCAGGGGCAGAAGAAGCCACCCTTCCAGTCGGCGTCGAAGGACTGCGGCTTGACCTCGGGCTCGAACAGCGGCGAGCAACCCAGGTGGGTGCAGATGCCCACCAGCACGGCGTACTCCGGACGCCGCGAGCGCGTCGGGTTCTTCGCGAAATCGGGCTGCTGGTCGACCTTCTCGGATTGCGGGTCGCGCAGGCGCTCGAGGTGCTCGGGCCGGTCGAGTTCGGCCACCATCTCCGGCGAGCGTTTGACGATCCAGATCGGTTGCCCGCGCCATTGCGGCACGTCGGCACCGATCTTGAGCAACTGGCCTTCTTCCAGCTTGCTGATGTCCACCGTGACCGGCGCACCAGCCGACTGCGCCTTGGCGCTGGGCTGGAACGATGCCACGAACGGCACGGCGGCATACATCACCCCCACGCCTCCGACCACTGCCGTGGTCGCCGTCAGGAAGCGACGACGGCCACCATTGACGCCTTGCTCAGCCATTCGGCTCTCCAATCCCGATCATGATGCGGAAGTCGGCGCGACGGGCGCGGACTTAACCGTCCAAGTCTAGCGTCCGCGCGTTGGCGAGACAACGAGACGACCGGCCCGGTTCGATGGCGAATCCTTCACGAAGGCGACGCTCCGCACGCGTGGCGCGTCGCGCCGTGCGCCCGCGAACCGGCGGTCGACCGTCGCCGCTGCTGGTTGCGCGCCCCGCAACGATTCCCCTGGCGAAACGGATCGCGGCGTGGTGTGCGAAACTCGCGCGCAACTTCCCACGAGGCACGTCATGGGCCGCAAGCTGCGCGCGCTCGCCTTCCTGCTGCAGTTCGCGACCATCGGCCTGGCGATCGCCTTCGTCGCGACCCGCCTGTGGCCCGAGCGTTTCGCGATGGCCGCGCCGCGACCTGCATCCTCCAGCTCCACCGCGGGTCCCGCGTCCTTCAGCGGCGCGGTGCAGCGCGCCGCGCCGTCGGTGGTGAACATCTACTCCAACCGGGTGGTGACCGATTTCAGCATCCGCCTGCTGGGCGATCCGATGATGCAGCGGCCGCCGGTGCCGTTCGCGACCCCGATCGGCCAGCGCCTGCAGCGCGGCGATGGTTCGGGGGTGATCGTGAGCAGCGACGGCCTGGTGCTGACCAACGACCACGTGGTGCGCGATGCGCAGCGGATCTGGGTTGGCCTCGCGGATGGCCGGGTCACCGAGGCCAAGATCGTGGGCCGCGATCCCGCTTCCGATCTCGCGTTGCTGCGGATCGCCGGCGCCAACTTCCAGGCGGTGGCATTCGCCACCGACACCCGACCGCAGGTCGGCGACGTGGTGCTCGCGATCGGCAATCCCGAGGGCATCGGACAAACCGTGACCATGGGCATCATCAGCGCGACCGGCCGCGACCAGCCATCGCTGAGCCGCTTCGAGGATCTGGTGCAGACCGATGCGGCGATCAATTTCGGCAATTCGGGCGGCGCATTGGTCAATGCCGACGGCGAACTGGTCGGCATCATCACCGGCGTGGTCGGCCGCGATCGTGGCGTGCAGGGCGTGAGCTTCGCGATCCCCGCCGCGCCGGCCCGACGCATCCTCGATGAACTCGCGCTGCGCGGCTACGTGATCCGCGGCACCATGGGCGCGGACTATGCCGAGGCGCCGCAGTCCGCAGCGCCGACCAACGACGGCCTGCCGAACGGCGTGCAACTGATCGCGGTCGCACCCGGCGGTCCCGCCGAACAGGCCGGCCTGCGGGTCGGCGATCGGCTGCTGCGCTTCAATGGCGAGGACATCGTCGGCGAGAGCGACCTGCGCTCGCGCGAAGCTGCCGCCGCGCCGGGTACCGTGGTGCGCCTCGATGCGCAGCGTGCCGGCGTGCCGCTCAGCGTCGATGTCACGCTGGTCGAGCGCGCGCGGCCACCGCTGTAACCGACGCAGCTCGCAGACGGCACGCGACCGGCGCGCCGGTCGTCCTCGCAGCTCGCCTCAGCTGCCGCTCTGGTAGCGGCGGTGCAACACGCCGACGCGCTGCACGTAGACCTGGGTTTCTTCGTACGGTGGCACCCCACCGTAGCGTTTCACCGCACCCTCGCCGGCGTTGTATGCGGCAGCCGCCATCTTCACATCGCCGTTGTAGCGGGTCAGCAGGCCGGCCAGATGCTGGGTGCCCGCCTCGATGTTCTGCTGCGCATCGAAGGCGTCGGTCACCCCGTACATGCCCGCGGTACCGGGCATCAGCTGCATCAGGCCCTGCGCGCCCTTGTGCGACAGTGCCTCGGGATTGAACGCCGATTCGGCGTGGATGATCGCGCGCACGAGGGCGGGATCGACCTGCCAGCGCAACGCGGCGTCGGCGATCTCGCGATCATAGGCGGTCATGTTGAGCCGGGTGCGGTCCCAATTGACCGGCGAGCGCGGATCGCAGGCCGGGCAGTAGACGTTGATCACCGTGTAACTGCGGTTGCGCGGACGCTGGTCGGTGTAGTGCAACACGCCCTTGGCATCGCGGAACTTGAACACCGAGGCGCGATTGTTGGCGGGGCGCTCGCTGGGCGCGCTGAGGCTGACCGCGGTGGTGCTGACGCGCGCGCGATCGCCGGGCACGTTCGAGTAGTGGGTGACACCGTTCTTGTCGACCCATTTCATGATGCCGCCGGCGTTTGCGTCGGGCACACCGAGTCCAGCTCCCGCCAGCATCGCGAGAACGCACAGGAAACGCATGGGGACGGCATCAGGCATGGATCGCAAGTGTCCGTTAACGCTGGATAAATTCCAAGCATCTTCGAGACCACCGGGACCACCGCCGGGTTCCCCGGACTGGCCGCTGGTCGGAAGCGGGCCTACAATACGCGGCCCTGACGTCCGCAGCGAGCAGCGCCCCCCTTGGCTGGCAAGCTCTACATCAAGACCCACGGTTGCCAGATGAACGTGTACGACTCGGCCAAGATGGCCGACGTGCTGGCGGCCTCGCACGGGCTCGAGCTGACCACCGACGAGGCCGCGGCCGACGTGATCCTGGTCAATACCTGCTCGATCCGCGAACGCGCGCAGGAGAAGGTGTTCTCCCAGTTGGGCCGCTGGAAGCAGCTCAAGAAGGACAATCCGCAGCTGTTGATCGGCGTCGGCGGCTGCGTGGCCAGCCAGGAAGGCGAGGCGATCATCGAGCGCGCGCCGTTCGTCGACCTGGTGTTCGGCCCGCAGACCCTGCACCGCCTGCCGCAGATGATCGACGCGCGGCGCAGCAGCGAACGGCCGCAGGTTGACATCAGCTTCCCGGAGGTCGAGAAGTTCGACCGCCTGCCGGAGCCCCGCGCCGAGGGGCCCACCGCCTTCGTCTCGATCATCGAAGGCTGCAGCAAGTACTGCTCGTTCTGCGTGGTGCCCTACACCCGTGGCGAGGAAGTCAGCCGCCCGTTCGACGATGTGGTGGCCGAGGTCGCAAAGCTCGCCGCGCTCGGCGTGCGCGAGGTCAACCTGCTGGGCCAGAACGTCAACGCATACCGCGGCCCGATGCACGATGGCGAAACCGCCGACCTGGCGCTGCTGATCGAGACGATCGCGCGGATCCCGCAGATCGGGCGCATCCGCTTCACCACCTCGCATCCGGTCGAGTTCACCGATCGCCTGATCGAGGCCTACCGCAACGTGGCCAAACTGGCCGCGTCCCTGCACCTGCCGGTGCAATCGGGCTCCGACCGCATCCTCGCGGCGATGAAGCGCGGCCATACCGTGCTCGAATACAAGTCGAAGATGCGCCGCCTGCGCGAGGCGCGCCCGGGCATCTGCATCAGCTCCGATTTCATCGTCGGGTTCCCGGGCGAAACCGACCAGGATTTCGCAGCCACCATGCGCCTGATCGACGAGGTCGGCTTCGACCAGAGTTTCTCGTTCGTCTATTCGCGCCGCCCAGGCACGCCGGCGGCCAGCCTCGTCGACGACACGCCGGAGGCAGTCGCCAGCGCACGCCTGCAACGCCTGCAGGACCAGCTCAACCGCAACGCCGCGGCGATCAGCGAGGCGATGGTCGGCACCACGCAGATGGTGCTGGTCGAAGGCAGCAGTCGTCGCGACGATGCGCAACTGTGCGGAAAGACCGAGAACAACCGGATGGTCAATTTCGATGGCCACTCGCGGCTGATCGGGCAATTCGTCGCCGTCGAGATCACCCGCGTGATGCGCAATTCGCTGCGCGGCCGGGTAGTCCACCACGAGCACGTCGCGGTCGCCTGAGCCGCCGCGATGCAGGTTTAATCGCGGATTCACCGCCGCCCGGTTAGCATCCGTGGATGGCATCCGAACTGACCACCCGCGACTTCGTGCTCGATCCGCCCGACAATGAGCGGCTGTCCAACCTGTGCGGGCCCTTCGACGAGCATCTGCGGCAGATCGAACTGCGGCTGGGCGTCGAGTTGGCCAATCGCGGGCAGATCTTCCGCGCGATCGGCAGCGAGCATGCGGTGTCGCTCGCCGAGCGGGTGGTTCGCACGCTGTGGGAACGCACCGAAGCGCACCCGCTCGACGGCCACGCGCTGAACCTGCTGCTGCAGGAATCGGGCATCGAGCAGCTGACCGGCCGCGATGCGAGCGGCGCACAAGTCGTCGAGATCAAGGTCAAGCGCGGCGCGATCCGCGGCCGCGGTCCCAACCAGGTCAACTACCTGCATGCGATCGCGACCCACGACATCAGCTTCGGGGTTGGCCCGGCCGGCACCGGCAAGACCTATCTGGCCGTCGCGATGGCGGTCGAGGCCCTGCAGGCCAGTCGCGTGCAGCGCATCGTGCTCACCCGCCCCGCGGTCGAGGCCGGCGAGCGGCTCGGCTTCCTGCCCGGCGATCTGACCCAGAAGGTGGACCCCTACCTGCGCCCGCTGTACGACGCGCTGTGGGAGATGCTCGGCTTCGAGAAGGTCGCCAAGCTGATGGAGCGCAACGTGATCGAGGTCGCGCCGCTGGCGTTCATGCGCGGGCGCACGCTCAACGACTCGTTCGTGATCCTCGACGAAGCGCAGAACACCTCGCTGGAGCAGATGAAGATGTTCCTGACCCGGATCGGCTTCGGCTCCTGCTGCGTGGTCACCGGCGACCTGACCCAGGTCGACCTGCCGCGTTCGCAGGTCTCCGGCCTGCGCCATGCGATCGAGGTGCTGCGCGGGGTCAAGGGAATGAGCTTCACCTTTTTCACCGCGCGCGACGTGGTGCGCCACCCGCTGGTGGCGCGCATCGTGGAGGCCTACGAGGCGCACGAATCGGGCGACCACAACCGGCCCAACTGATCGCCTTGCATCGGGCTGGATGCGGTTGGCCGCGGTGGCGGGGCCGGCTGGGTGTAGTCTGAACCGACGAATCCGCCCGTACCCCGATGAAAGCCAGCAAAATTACCGTTGCCGTGTCCTACGGCGTGCCCCACGCCGGGCTGCCGATCGCGGCCCAGTTCCAGCGCTGGATCGAGGCCGCAGTCGGCCGCCAGCGCGCCGCAGCCGAAGTCTCGCTGCGCGTGGTCGACGCCGCCGAGGGGCATGAGTTGAACATGCGCTATCGGCACCGCGACTATCCGACCAACGTGCTGTCGTTCAAGGCCGACCTGCCGCCCGGCCTGGACATCCCGCTGCTGGGCGACATCGTGCTGTGCGCGCCGGTGATCGCCAAGGAAGCCGAAGCGCAACGCAAGCCCGCGCTTGAGCACTGGGCGCACCTGACCATCCACGGCACGCTGCACCTGCTCGGACACGACCACGAAACGCCCGCTGAAGCGCGCGAAATGGAGTCGCTGGAACTGCAGATCCTCGAGACCCTGGGCATCCAGGACCCCTACCTCGAGCGCCAGTAAGCTCCGTCACGAGGTTGCATAGGTTCTGAAGAGCTTCTTTCAACATTTTGATTTAGTTGGTTTTTTCGAGTACGAATCCGGCCCTGCCCGGCTGCCGACGCAGGGCTGCCGTCGACCTGCGATACACTCGCGGTCCCCGCCCTGCAGGGCAGCCGTTTCCTGACCCATGACCGAGGACCCGAGTAGCAGCGGTTCCGGGAACCGTTCCTGGTTCGATCGCCTGACCCAGGCGATCTCCGGCGAACCCCGGAACCGCGAAGAGTTGCTGGAAGAACTCCGCAACGCACAGGCCAATGGCCTGATGACATCCGACACCCTGGCCATGATGGAGGGTGCGATCGCGGTGGCCGACCAGGTGGTCGCCGACGTGATGATCCCGCGCGCTCAGATGGTCACCCTCAGCGTCGCCTCGACGCTGCCGCAGATCCTGCGCGTGGTGGTCGAGTCCGGCCATTCGCGCTTCCCGGTCACCGGCGACGACCGCGACGAGGTGCTCGGCATCCTGCTCGCCAAGGACCTGCTCAAGTGCTTCAGCGAAGGCGGTACCGCCCCCGGCTTCCGCAGCCTGCTGCGCAAGGTGGCGATGATCCCCGAATCCAAGCGCCTGAACGAGCTGCTGAAGGATTTCCGGATCAATCGCCAGCACATGGCGATCGTGGTCGATGAATTCGGCGGGGTCGCCGGGCTGGTCACCATCGAGGACGTGCTGGAGGAGATCGTCGGCGACATTTCCGACGAGCACGACGAGGACGAGGCGGTCGGTCGGATCGTGGCGCAGCCCGATGGCCGCTGGCTGGTCAACGCGCTGACCCCGATCTACGAATTCAACGAGCGCTTCGGCACCAGCTTCGCCGACGACGAGTTCGACACCGTGGGTGGCCTGGTGACCGCCGCGCATGGCCACTTGCCGGGCATCGGCGAAGCCATCGAGCTCGAAGGCATCGAGTTCAAGGTCGCGCGGGCCGACAGCCGCCGGCTGCAGCAACTCGCCGTGCAATTGCCCGCCAAGACCTGAGCCGCATGCGCGCGCTGGCAAGCCTGCTCGGCGCGCTGCTGGCGCTGTGCGCAAGTTCGTGGCTGTTCGCGCAGGACTCCGTGCCGCAAGCGCCGCAGTGGACCGCCGGCCAGCCCGGCGAATCGCTGCAGATCGCCTTGGTGACCGTCGGCCCGGGCGATATCTACTGGCAACGCTTCGGCCACAACGCGATCCTGGTCAGCGACCGCGACGCCGGCACCGAGGTGCTCTACAACTACGGCATCTTCGATTTCGCCGAACCGGGATTCCTGTTCAAGTTCCTGCGCGGCGACATGTACTACTCGATGGCCGCGCGGCGGCCGGCCGACGACCTCGCGCAGTACGAATACGAGCAGCGGCGCGTCACCGCGCAAGTGCTCAACCTCAGCCCACCGCAGCGTCTCGCGCTGGCCGAGTTCCTCGAGTGGAACGCGCGGCCGGAGAACGCGCGCTATCGCTACGACTACTTCCGCACCAATTGTTCGACCAAGGTCCGCGACGCGCTCGACGCAGCCCTTGGAGGAGCCATCAAGGCAGCCAGCGACGGACGCTCGCGCGGCTACACGCAGCGCATGCACGCGCAGCGCCTGACCGCACCCGACCTGCTGGTGTACCTCGGCGTGCACGCGGGGCTGGGTCCGTCCACCGACCAGCCGATCGACTTCTGGGACGAGATGTTCGTGCCGATGGAACTCGAGCGGCGCCTGCGCGAGGTCCGCGTGCGCGACGATGCCGGCAATCAACTGCCGCTGGTCGCCAGCGAGTTCGAGATCCAGCGGGGCCGCATCGCGGAACCGGCGGATCCGCCCGCCTGGACCCTGCGGTTCCTCGCCACGGGCCTGCTGCTGGCCGCACTGCTGTACTGGCTGGGCAGTGCCGAAGGCCTGCGGCGACGCGGGTTCGGAGTCGTGGCCGGCGCGCTGTGGCTGGTCGCGGGGCTGGGCGGGATCACGCTGCTCGGGCTGTGGTTCGCCACCACCCATGACGCCGCGTGGCGCAACCACAACCTGGCGTTGTTCCACCCGCTGTGCCTGCTGCTGCTGCCAGCGGCATGGCGTGCGTTGCGCGGGCGCGCGCCGCAAGCCCGCACCAGCGCATGGATTGCGGCCGTGATCCTGGCCTCGGCCGCGTGCGCGTGGTTGTTGCTCGTCTTGCCAGGCTATCGCCAGCAGATGATCGACTGGATCGCGCTGTGGCTGCCGATCCATGCCAGCGCGTGGTGGGTGCTGCAGCGCCGGGCCTGAGCCGGCCGATTGCGCCCTGCCCGGTCACGCCGCATGATGCGGTGCAGTCACCGAAGGTCGCGCCATGGACATCAACCTCACCCGCAAACCAGAGGTGCAGCTGCCCGCGACGAACCCGGCGGCGGCCGCGTCGATGGTGGTCAACTGCGCGGCCTACAACAGCAGCGGCAAGCGCCTGCCCGACTTCACCCTCGACCAGATCAGCGACGTGCTCGCCGAGCCCGATACCTTCGTGTGGGTGGGCGTGCACGAACCCGACGAAGCCCTGCTGGAAAAACTGCAGGAAGAATTCGACCTGCACGACCTGGCCATCGAAGACGCCCACCACGCGCACCAGCGGCCCAAGATCGAGGCCTACGGCGACTCGCTGTTCGTGGTGCTGCACACCGCGCAGGAAATCAAGTGCAACATCGCCTTCGGCGAAACCCACATATTCATGGGCAAACGCTACCTGCTGACCGTGCGCCACGGTGCCTCGCTGTCGTACCAGACGCCGCGCACGCGCTGCGAGCGCGAACCCGAACTGCTCGCGATCGGACCCAGCTATGCGCTGTATTCGGTGGTCGACTACATCGTCGACAACTTCCTGCCGATCACCGAGGCGTTTCGCGACGAGTTGGCGGAGCTCGAAACCGCGATCTTCAAGCAGGATTTCGACCGCAGCACGATCCAGCGCCTGTACGAGCTGAAGAAGGAGCTGGTCAGCCTGCGCCTGGCGATCGCGCCGATGCAGGACATCCTGCACCAGTTGATGCGCTTCCATACCACCCTGGTGCGCGAAGAGGTGCGGGTGTATTTCCGCGATGTGTACGATCACGCCAGCCGGGTCAAGGAAGCCTGCGACACCATGAGCGAGATGGTGTCGGCCGCGATGAGCGTGAACCTCGCGATGGTCTCCGTGGGCCAGAACGAAGTAGTCAAACGACTCGCCGGCTGGGCCGGCATCGTGGCGGTACCGACCCTGGTGGCCAGCATCTACGGCATGAACTTCGAGCGCATGCCGGAGCTGTCCTGGCCGTACGGCTATCCGTTGGCGGTGGGCGTCATGTTCGGCGTCGCCACCCTGCTCTTCTGGCGCTTGAAGAAGGCCGGCTGGGTGTAGGCAAGCCGCTAGGCGCCCGGCGACGGCCGTTGTCCCGACGCGGCGCGGCTCAGTCGGCTGGCGCCTCGACCAGCCAGCGCTTGAGCCAGGCGTTGACGGTGTCGTGCCACAGGATCGAATTGGCAGGCTTGAGGATCCAGTGGTTCTCGTCCGGGAAATGCAGGTACTGGCTGGGGATGCCGCGTGCCTGCGCGGCGGTGAATGCGCCGATGCCCTGCGTATACGGCACGCGGTAGTCGCGCGCGCCGTGGATGACCAGCATCGGAGCTTTCCACTTCGCCACGTGGTCGGCCGGGTTGAACTTCGCGTAGTCCTCGGGATGCGTATGCGGCGGGCCGCCGAACTCCCAGTTGATGAACCACAGCTCTTCGGTCATGTAGGCCATCGCCCGGATATCGAACACGCCGGCGTGGTTGACCAGGCAGTCGAAGCGTTCGGGCGCCTGCCCTGCGAGCCACGCGACCATGTAGCCGCCGTAGGACCCGCCCAGTGCGCAGACGCGCTCGCCGTCGAGGAATCCGTACTTCGCGACCGCGGCATCCAGTCCAAGACGCAGGTCTTCCGCCGGCTTGCCGCCCCAATCGCGGCTGACGCTGTCGGTGAAGGCCTGGCCGTAACCGGTCGATCCGTGGAAGTCGACCATCAGCGCGGCGAAGCCCTGGCCGGCGTAGGTCTGCGGATTCCAGCGATAGTGGAACAGATTGCCGAAGCTGCCTTGCGGACCGCCGTGGATCAGGTATGCGATCGGATACTTCTTCGCCGGATCGAAGTTGGCCGGCTTGACCAGCCACGCATGCACGGTCGCGCCGCCGGCGCCGACGAAGGTGAACTGCTCGGCCGCACCGAAGGACACGCCGCGCAGACGTTCATCGTTGAATGTGGTCAGCCGTTCCAGGCGGCCACCGCGCAGGCCGCTGCGGTGGAGCTGCGCGGGGCTGTCGAGGTCGTCGTGCGCCACGACCAGGTTGTCGTCAGCCACGCTGAAGCCGCTGACGTGCCCGTCGCCGACCAGCTTCGACACCGCGCCACCGGCGACGTCGATCGCGAACAGCGGCGTGTGGCCGAGGTCATTGGCGGTGGTGTAGAGCGTGCGTCCGTTGCGCGACAGCGCCAGCGAATCGGCCGAGCGGTCCCAGTCGGGTGCGACCTCGCGGGTGCTGCCATCGGCAAGGCTCATTGCCATGATCGCCAGGCGATCGGCCTCGAAGCCCGGCCGCTTCATCGCGCGGTAGTACAGCGTGCGACCATCGGCGGCGAACACCGGTCCAGTGTCCCAGGCCTTGTTCGCGGCCGTGAGATTGCGCGGCTCGCCGCTACCGTCGCTGGCGCCGAGGTACAGATCGAAATTGGTCGACCACGGCTCGGTGCGGCCGGCGATGCGCGCGGCGAATACCAGCGATTTGCCGTCCGGGCTCCACGCGTACTCCGACTCGTCGCCGAAAGGCTTCGATGGCACGTCGCCGTCGATGCCGCGACTGATATGCACCAGCTTGTCGCCAGTGCGGCCGTCGGCAGCAATGGCCGCCACGAACAGCTGCGAACGCTGACCCGTCGACCAACTGTCCCAGTGGCGTACGAACAACTGGTCGTAGAGCTGCCCGGTCGGCGCGCTGGCCGCTTCGTCGTCGACCTTCTTCTTGCTGCACGCCAGATCGGCGCCGCACTCGGCGAATACCGCGAACGACAGCGCGATACGACGTCCGTCCGGCGCGAGCACGAAGCTGCCGACATCCAGTGGGAACGCGGTGATCTGCTGCGCCTCGCCGCCGCCGATGTCCAGTCGCCAGATCTGGTTCGACCCGCTGCGAGACGACAGGAAATACAGGGCGCGGCCGTCGGGCGACCAGCGTGGAGCGCTCGAGCTCACGCCCGCTGCGGTGATCCGCCGGGCTGGCTGCGCATCGCGCAGGCCGCGCAGCCACAGCGTGGTGCTGGCCTTGTTGTTCGCGACATCGGCTTCGCGCACCTGGAACGCCACCTGCGAGCCATCGGGGGCGATGCGCGGATCGGACACCCGGTCCAGCGCGACCAGGTCGCGCACGTCGAACGCCTTGACGTCAGCGATCGCGGGCGCGATCGCGCCGCACAGAATCAGAGCAAGCACGGGTCGCAACATGGCGGCGGAATCCGGTGGAGGAAGCCGGAGTTTACGCGGACCCGGCCATGCAGAGGAATCCGCCGCGCCGACTCAGCGCGGAATCCGCCCGTACACGTCTTCGAGCCTGACGATGTCGTCCTCGCCGAAGTAGTCGCCGCACTGGGTCTCGATCAGGTGCAGGTCTTCGCTGCCGGGATTCTCCAGGCGATGCACGATGCCCATCGGGATGTAGGTGCTCTGGTTGCGCTCGAGCACGAACTCGTTGGCACCGACCCGGACCCGCGCACTACCGCGCACCACGGTCCAGTGCTCACTGCGCTGGCGGTGGAACTGCAGGCTCAGGATCTGGCCGGGCTTGACCGTCAGGCGCTTGACCTTGCAGTCGGCGCGGTCCTCGAGCACGGTGTAGCTGCCCCACGGACGGAACACGGTGACGTGGTGTTCGGTGCTCGGATGACTCGACGCGCGCAGATGTTCAACCACGCGCTTGACGTCCTGCGCGCGGTCGCGATGCGCCACCAGCACCGCATCGGCAGTTTCGATCACGGTCAGGTCGCTGACGCCCACCAGCGCCACGGTGCGGCCCTCGGCCTGCACGAAGCAATCATGCGCGTCGATCAGGATCGCATCGCCGACGACCCGGTTGCCGTGCGCATCGGCCGGCGCCTGGCCGGCGACCGCGTTCCACGAGCCGATGTCGTTCCAGTCGAACGTGGCCGGCACCACCGCGCGGTGCGCGGCGTGCTCCATCACCGCGTAGTCGATCGAGATTTCCGGAATGCGGTTGAACGAATCGGCGCTGAAGGCCACCACCCGCGCCGCGCGGTCGGTAGCCAGATGGCAGGCGCGCGCGGCTTCGAGCACGTCCGGACAGGTCAACGCGGCGGCGTCCAGCATCGCCTGCGCGCGGAAGCAGAACATGCCGGAATTCCACAGGTACTCGCCGGAATCGAGATAGGACCGGGCAGTCGCCGCGTCGGGCTTTTCGACGAAGCGCTGGATCGCATGGCCACCATGGCCGAGCGGCTCGCCGCGCAGGATGTAGCCAAAGCCGGTTTCCGGGCCGGTCGGCAGCACGCCGAAGGTGACCAGCCGATCTTCTTCAGCCAGCAGGGCCGCGCGCGCAACGCATTCGCCGAACGCATCGAGGTCGGCGATCAGATGATCGGCCGGCAGCACCAGCACGAGCGCCGAACCGCCGTGGCGATCGGCGATGTCGAGCGTGCCGAGCAGGATCGCCGCGGCCGTGTTGCGTGCGGACGGCTCCAGCAGATAGCGATGGCGGCCCTTCGATTCGGGCGCGACCCGCGCGTACTCGTCGCGGGTCAGGAAGTAGTGATCGCCGCCGGTAATGGTCACGATTGGCGCCTCGCTGGCGGCGACCGCGAGTGCGCGCTGCAGGGTCTTGCCGATCAGGCTTCCGCCGTCGGCCATCTGCATGAAGGGTTTCGGCCACGCGCGTCGCGACACCGGCCACAGCCGGGTGCCGGCACCGCCGGACAGGATCAGGGGAACGATCGAATGGCTCATCGGTAGCAGGTTATCAGCCGGTGGCCGTGGTTCGCATCGCGGCCAACTCGCCGATCACGGCATCCAGCCCATGCTGCCAGTGCGGCAGGTGGATGTCGTAGGCGCTGCGCAGTCGCGTGGTGTCGAGCACCGACCACGCCGGCCGCGGCGCGCGGGTCGGATAGGCGGTCGATGCAATCGGCGCGACCTCCGGGATCCGTTCGATCAGGCCCGCGCGATGTGCACGCTCGAAGATGGTGGTGGCGAAGCCAAACCAGCTGGTCTGGCCGCGGCTGGCCAGGTGGAACAAGCCCTCCAGGGGCGCGCGATGTTCCTCCGGCGTACTCGCATGGCAGGCGATCATCTGCGCGCAAACTTCGGCGATCAGGCGTGCCGGCGTCGGGCAGCCATGCTGGTCGTTGACCACCGCCAATTGCTCGCGCTCGTGGGCCAGGCGCAGCATGCTGCGCAGGAAGTTGTGCCCGCGCGCGGCATACACCCAGGCCGTGCGCACGATCAGATGCGCAGCGCCGCTTCTTCGCAACGCGTGTTCTCCGGCGAGCTTGCTGCGACCGTAGGCACTCAGCGGACGGGTAGAGTCGTCCTCCACGTAGGGACGCTGGGCGTCGCCCGCGAACACATAGTCGGTCGAGAAGTGCAGCACCCGCGCGCCGCGCCGCGCCGCGGCCTCGCCGATCAGCGCCAGCGCGTCGCTGTTCGCGCGCCGCGCGGCCAGTTCCTCGTCCTCGGCGCGATCGACGGCGGTCCACGCGGCAGCGTTCACGATCCAGTCCGGCGCGCTGGTGTCGATCGCCGAGAGCACCGAATTGGGCAGCGCAAGATCCACCTGCATGCACGGGGTATTGCCCGGAAGGATTCCCTTGCGCGTGCAGGGCGCGATCTCGCCCAGCGGCGCGAGTGCGCGCTGCAGTTCGAAGCCGACCTGGCCGTCTGCGCCGAGCAGCAGGATCTTCATCCGCGGAACACCGGCAGGCGCGCGGCATCGATATCCGCCAGCAACGGCGCAGCCGCGTCCTTGTCGCTGAGGCTCGGAGTCGCGACCGGCCAGTCGATCGCCAGCG
>JANOEA010000521.1:0-1779 GCA_031412975.1 Pseudomonadota bacterium
GAGCAGCATCGCGACATAGATCGCGATCGCCGCCATGTCGAAGCGCTGGTTCATCCCCTGCACGATCGCGTAGAAGCCGGCGAACAGCGCCGCGGTCGTAAACAGGTTCGGCAGCAGGTAGATCCCGCGCCGGCGGATCCGGTTCTTCGCCAGCGCGCGCTGCTTGTCGAAGTCGACCATGACGTCGCGCTCGCGATCAGGCCAGCTCGGCCAGCACGGTCTCGGATGCGACCGCGGTGTCGCCGACCGCGGCGCGCGGCTTCGCGTCGAGCGGCAGGTAGACGTCCACACGCGAGCCGAAGCGGATGAACCCGTAGCGCTGGCCGCGCGCGAGCCGGTCGCCCGGCTTCACGTAGCAGAGGATGCGGCGTGCGATCAGGCCCGCCACTTGCACGCAGGTGATGTCGCGGCCGCTCGCCGTCTTGAGGTGCAGCGCGTTGCGCTCGTTCTCGGTCGACGCCTTGTCGAGCGATGCGTTGACGAACGCGCCGGGGTGGTACCAGGCGTTCACCACCTCGCCGTCCACCGGGCTGCGGTTGCTGTGCACGTTGAACACGTTCATGAACACGCTGATCTTGATCGCGTCGCGGTCGAGCCAGGGGTCGCGCGCCTTCTCGACGCGCACCACCTTGCCGTCCGCCGGCGAGAGCACGATGCCGGGCGTCGCGGGGACGTCGCGCGGCGGGTCGCGGAAGAACTGCAGCACGAAGAGGAACAACGCGATGGCGATCGCGGCGATGAGCACGTAGCCCGAGACGATCGCCGCCAGCGCGATCGCTCCCGCGAGGGCGACGAACGGCCAGCCTTCGCGGGCGATGAACGGGTGCGGATAGTTCGGATTGGGCACGGGTGCGCTGCGCGCATCGCGTGAGTGCGGGGCGCAGCGGATTCTAGCACCGTGGTCGAACGATCGTCCGGCGAAGCGTCCGGCGCGCGCGGGCAATGCGACGCTCGCGCGCCGGGTCCGGTTCGCCGAGCGGGTGGTCTACGGCTTCGGGCGCTCGGCCTCGTCGAGGCGGCGCGCGGCGTCCTTCGCCCGGTCGATCACGACCGACTCGACGGCACGCGCCCGCTCGCGCGGATCGTCCGCCTTCGCCGCCGGATCGGACGCGGCCTTGCCCGCCACGCCGTAGCCCTTGAGCGCGCTCATCGCGAGCCAGCCGACGATCGCGAGCGCGATCAGCAGCGCGACCAGGCCGATCCAGCCGCGCTGGAAGCGGGGTCGGGTTCGGCGCGCGGGGCGCGAGCCGGGCGCTGGACCTGGCCCCTGAATCGGAACGCGCATCGCCGTTCGTTGCGGCAGGTGTCGATTCGGGGGTCAGGATCGTTGCCCGGCTTCGCCTTCAGCAACGAACCCGACCCCGACGCTCAGTTCCGCGTCTGGTCGACCAGCTTGTTCTTCTTGATCCACGGCATCATCGAGCGCAGCTTCTCGCCGACGACCTCGATCGAGTGCTCGCCCATGATGCGGCGGCGCGACAGGAGCGTCGGCGCCCCGGCGCGGTTCTCGAGGATGAAGTCCCGGGCGTACTCGCCGGTCTGGATGCGCTCGAGCATCGCCTTCATCGCGACCTTCGTCTCCGGCGTGATGATCTTCGGGCCGCTCACGTACTCGCCGTACTCGGCGTTGTTCGAGATCGAGTAGTTCATGTTCGCGATGCCGCCCTCGTAGATGAGGTCGACGATCAGCTTGAGCTCGTGCAGGCACTCGAAGTACGCCATCTCCGGCGCGTAGCCCGCCTCGATCAGCGTCTCGTAGCCCGCCTTGATGAGCTCGAC
>JANOEA010000522.1:0-4647 GCA_031412975.1 Pseudomonadota bacterium
GCCGGTGTCGCGCACAAGGCCGCCAGCGCATGCCGGATCATCGGCTGGCCGTCCAGCGGCAAGTATTGCTTGGGTCGAACTCCTCGTGGCTGTCCTGGTAGAGGTGCATCAGCCGCATCAGCTCCTCGACGTTGCTGGCGCCGATGTCGACCACCACGTCATCGACGCCCTGCAGGTACTCCTGCAACTCGCCGAACTGGAAGCCGCGCATCGACTGCGCCTGACCTTCGTCGGCGTTGATGCTCTCGATGGCGATGACACGGGCGCCTGGCATCCGCGGCGCGAGGAGGTGCCGTGCAATCGTGGACTTGCCGACGTTGCCTGAAAAGCTGATGACCGCGAGTTTCATGTCGAAGATTCCTTCAAGAACAGGGTGTTGGTGGGACGGCCGCGCATGAATTCCTCGGCGATGGCCTTCCCCGGGAGCGGCGTCGCGGCCGGTGCAGCGTCCGGCGCTGTGACTGGGCTGACGGCCTTGCCGCGGTTTGTCAGGCCGACAGGCGGACCCGAAGGTACGGCGGCAAGCTTGGGAACTGCCGTTGTCGATACGCCCTTCAGCACTTCACGGCGAACCGTGCTGATGCTGACCAGAACGCCCGCGTCTTGCAGTGCCTCGCGTATCGCAGAGAAGGTGTGTCCTTGAGCCCGCAGACTGACGATGTCGGCCGCGTAGGTGAGTGCCTTGCGTTTGCCATGACCTGGTGGGCGACGAGTTTGGAGGCTCATAACTTCTCGATGGGCGATCGAGTCCAGCGTAGTGCTTGCAGGGAAGTTGCTGCGAGATGATTTCGACCGATAAATCATCGAAGCTGGCGCGAAGACGGTTCGATTCTTGGGCGAGCGCGTGCCGAATCCTGTTCGTTGTCGCCGAGCCTTGATCGAGGAATGTGCGAAACCGGTTCGAACGAGTGGCGATCCCCGCGCGCATTTGTTCGATGACTTGCCGAACCCACTTCACGACTTGGCGAAGGTGTGCCGATTCCTGTTCGATGCCATCGGGCGGCGCGATGATTCTTGGGCCGAAATCATCGGTCTGAAGGCCTCGATTCGAGCCAATACTGAATGCGTAGGTGAGTGCAGGATAGGCGCGGTGGCGCCGTTGTCGGACACGCCGGGCGTGTCGGGAAGCAAGAGGCTCAGGGGCGCATGACATCCTCGTCACGAGATCGAATCAGCGTCGACTTGCGCGGCTTGAAAGCCGCGCTGTTCGAGCGAGCTCGCTGGCGTGGCGTCTCGCCATCGGATCTGGTTCGTGCCGCCCTGGCCACCGCCCTCGACCAGTCCGCGCCGTCGATCACCGCGCGATCTGCGCCCGGCACCGTGGAGTCTTCCGAAGATCGCGTACGGTTGTCGCTTCGCATGAGCCGCTGCGATGCTCTGGCCACGATCGCGGCCGCACGCGCCGCCGGGCTGTCGCCAGGCGCCTACGTCGCCGGCCTGATCGCCGGCGTTCCCGTGCTCACGAGCGGTGCCACCCGCACCGACCACCTGGCATCACTCATTGCTTCCAGCGCCGAGCTGTCCACCCTCAGCCGCAACCTGCACCGTCTCACGAGCTTGTTGCGCCAGGGGTCCGTCCGCGCCGCCCAGGAGTACCGCGAGATGCTGGACATGGTGGCGGACGACGTGCGCGACCACCTGACGCTGGCGTCCGCGACGCTGGCGGACCTGCGCCCGCGCCACGGCCGCGCGCCGGCGGCACCAGATCAACACGCGTAGCACCTGCAGGAGAGCACCATGCCCCAACAACCCAACATCGACGGCGTCCTGATCCAGTGGGGCGACCGGCTCTTCTATCCGGGCAACCGCATCGTGAGGGTGGCGCCGCAGCCGAAGCTGGTGGCAAACCTGGCCCGCCGGCACGCGGCGGCGATTCGTGCGCGGATCGAAGCGACGGTCGTGCGCCGGGCGCCGCAGGTGATGGTCAAGGTCACCGGCGGCGGGCGTGGCATGCAGGCCATCGCGGCGCACTTCCGGTACATCAGCAAGAACGGCCGGCTCGACATCGAGGACGAGCATGGCGAGACGATGCGCGGCAAGGACACCCTGCATGAGCTGGCCGAAGACTGGCGCCTGGGCGGCACGCTGATCGACGACATCGCTGAACCTGGTCAGCGGCGCGGGGCCTTCAACATCATGCTGTCGATGCCGCGCGGCACCGACCCGCAGATCGTGCAGCGCGCGGCGCGCGAGTTCGCGCAGGCCGAATTGGCCGACCACAAGTTCGTGATGGTGCTGCACGACCACCAGGCCAACCCGCACGTGCACATCAGCGTGCGGGCCGAGTCCAAGCACGGCAAGCGGCTGAACCCGCGCAAGGCCGATCTGCACCGCTGGCGCGAGACCTTTGCCGAGAAGCTGCGAGGCTGGGGCGTCGAGGCCGAGGCGACGAGGCAAGCAACGCGTGGGCGCAATCGCAACTACGAACCGCTGTGGCGCATCAAGGCGGGGCAGGAGGGTCGCCTGCGCACCAGCCGCCCAAGCTCCAAGTCGGGCGCGCATTCGCACTCTACGCGAGCTGATTCCGTTGAGGCCTGGATGCAAGTGGGCCGGGCACTCGCAACGTCAACCGACAAGGCCGACCGCGATCTGGCACGATCGATCGCCGCCTTCATTCATGAGATGCCATCGGCCAGGCCCACCATCAAGCCGAGCAGGGCGCCCGAGAGCAAGCAGGTAATGAGGCAGATCGACGTCGATCCTCGCCGGTGACGAACGCGAGCGTTCTGACGATCTGCGCCAGCCGCGGCGACTGACCCGCGCTACGACTTCTTCAGCTGCAGCGCGGCCTCGTACTCCGCGCGGAAATCCGCGCCGCTTTCCAGCGTCGAGTCGATCTGCCTGAAGGCCGCATACATGATCGCCAGGAGGTGAAGGCCCGAGAACCGGCCGTGCAGCGACTTCAGCGTGTACTGCTCGGCCGAGTTGTTGATGTCGAGCCCTGACCGGCCCAGCATGGCTATCTCAAGAGCGATCAGCCGCCGTTTCTCGTCCCCGACTTCCTTGAACGTGCGAAGCGCACCGGCGATGTACATCATCACGTCTGGCCGAAAACCACCCACCGACCGCGTCTTCAAGAGCCGTTGCGCAAAGACCGAGCGCGCCTTCTCGGCCTGTTCCACCATCGACGATGTCGGGTGCTCTTCGATCAAGCGCTGGTGCAGCTCGTCCGCTTCCTCGTCGGCCTCGGCCGTCCCGGTTTCATGGAGCGCCGCGGCCAGACCGAAGATGGCCTGGGGATCATCCGGCATCAGCTCCAGCGCCTTGCGCAGATGAATGACGGCCTCGCCGCTGCGCTTGAGACCGATCAGGATGCCACCGAGGTTGCGCCGCGTGTAGCTATCGTCCGGGTCGATGGCCACCGCCTGTTCAAACGCAGCCAGGGCCGGCTCGATCTTCTTCATTTGATAGTAGGCGTTGCCGACGCCGACCCAGGCGCGTGCGTTTGTCGGGTCCAGCTGCAGCGATCGCTTGAGCCTGATGACCGACTCGTCGTGCTGGCCCAGCGCGGCGTAAGCCAGGCCGAGGTTGTACAGAACTAGGGCGTTCTGCGGAGCTGACTTGGTCAAGCTCTCCAGATAGGGCAACGCCTCGGCGATGCGACCAGACTGCAGCATCGGCAGCACGAAATCGAGGGCCGACGCCTCCGCCGGAAACGCCATCACCACGATTTCCTTGTCGTCCACCGTCACCAACGCCGTCTGGCCCTGTGCCGCGTACTCGACCGCGAAGTGCAGCATGACAGCCGTCTTGAACGACTCGGTGCCGACTTGGCGCGCGTCCGGCGGCAGCAGGTTGGTGTCGAAACGGTGCAGGGGAATCTTGAATTCAGAAGCCACGCCAGATCCTCAAGGCTTGTAGGGTATCCACGCGTACCAGCCATTCATGCCGATGGCCGACGCCCAGGCATCGACGAGCGCCAGGTCATGCCCGGGATCGGTGGGTATCGAGTCGATGAGGCCCAGCAACTGTCTGCCGGCCTCCAGCACGCCAGCGGCACGATACGGTATGGCGTAGGTCGAACTGTTCGCAAGCCGGTCGGCGAACAGGGCGTAGGCAGCGACTGGCGCCAGCAACGGCACCGGGATGGTGAGGTTGCCCACGCCGTGCGCCAGCAGCTTGAGGTTCTCCTGCTGCATCGCATCGATGCCTGCGCGCTGGAGGTCCCCGAGCGTCGGGTGTGCTTCCGTCAGCCACTGGTCGATGCGCATGCCGATGGCATACGAGCGCAGGTTCAGCATGGCCCAGTGGACCGTCGCCTGGGCGAACTTCGGCAGCGTGGCACGGTCGCTTTCCGTCAGCGGCTGGCCGGTGGTCAGCAGCGTTTGAACGTGCTCAGCGCCGGCGCCGGTGCCTGCGAAGTCGAAGCGCTCCGCCGGCGGCAGCTCGAAGAGGCGCAGCGCGTAGCCGGCCTGGTAGGCGACCCAGTAGTCCAGGGGGTCGTTCGACGGCCGATAGCGAAGGACATGCGCTGGCGCACCGTTTCGCGCCAACTGCAGCGTCGCCCGCAGGGTCAGGCTGCTGTCGGGCTTGAACTCGACTGGCCGGCCGCTGAGGGCCTCAACGCGCTGCAGGATGCCCATGGTGTCTGGGCGGAGGTTTTTCATAGCCAGATTATCGGTGGCGCACGCTGGGTCTTCGCGACCA
>JANOEA010000523.1:0-4592 GCA_031412975.1 Pseudomonadota bacterium
ACCAGCCACGCGCCGACCAGATACAACCCGGCCATGCGGATCACGTTGCGGCGTTTGAGTTCGGCGATGAGATTCATGGCGACCCTGGGCGTCATCGCAGTCTGTCTGCAACGCGAGCGATCAGATCCATGCGCTCATGCAGGATCGCGACGACCAGCGCGGGCGCATCGTCGCGTGGCAGGCAAAAGATGAAGTGATGCTCGCAATGGAGCGCACGCAGTCCGGGGAAAATGCCAGACAGGTCTTTCCCGACCATGCTGCTGCTGGCTACGAGTTGCTCGAGACCGCGCTGCAACCGGCCGACGTAAGCCAAGGCCTGGTCGCGACCCCATTGCTTTCGCGTGTAGCGGACGATGTCCCGCAAATCGGAGGCCGCTGCGTTGCTCAGGACGTACGCGGCGCTCATGCGCTCCTGTTCGCACGCTTCTTCTGCCGCGGCTGACCATCCGACGTGAGCGCCTCAGCGACGATGCTGTCGATGCTCTGAGGAGAAACCCCGCCCGTCAAACCCTCGCTGATCCGTTGCGCCAGAAGCGATTGCAGCTCTTGCCAAGCCTGGTCTTCGCCCGCGTTGGCGGGGAACAGCCGCTCAAGGGCGTACTGCTTGATGGTCTTGCCCTGCAGCGCAGCCATCGCCTTCAGGTTCTGGTGCTGCTGGTCGTCGATGTCGATGGTCAGGCGGCTCATGGGCGCTCCCGGAAGTTGCAGTCCAAGCTAGCACAAATGTGGGTTTGTGGGCCTGCGCGCCCGAGCGGCGGCGTTGTCATTCGCAGCGGTAGTCGCCGCTCGCGTCCTTGCGGCACAGGTCCGGCGGGCCGTACTGGTCCCACAGCTCTGCCAAGCCAACCTTGCGCGCGAACTCGGGGAATGCCGTGCTGGCGCGCGCGGCCTGCCCGCGCGGGCTCCACAGCGCCGCATGCCACAGGTTCGACGAGGTGCGCGAGGTCGCGACCAGCCGCAGGCCTTCGTCCGGCTCGCCCAGGGTGATCAGCGCCCACGGCACGATGCCCGGTACGACTTCCGGCCGCGCATCGAGAATGCCGCGCAAGTGGGCCAGGGCCGCATCCCGGGCGCCGGCATCGCCGAGAATGCCGCCAGCAACGATCGCGCCGGTGTCGTCCGGCAAGCCGGGGCTGAAGAACTGGATGCCGGCCGCGATCTCCGCCGTCGCCTCGGCCATGCGCCCCTGCCGCTGGCTTACCTGCCCCAGCGGCAACCTGATGTTCTGCGCGCCGACCGAACGGGCGCGTTCCAGCAAGCGGCGGGCGCCGTCGAGATCGCCCATCCACTCCATCAATCGACCCCGGTGATGCAGCGCGTTGGGCAGCAGCGGATCGATGGCGAGCGTGCGATCAAGCTGCGCCGCTCCGGCCGTCAGGTGGCCGCCGACGACCAGCGTGGTTGAATACCAGAAGTTGCTCAGCGGATCGCCGGGATCGATCGCCAGCGCCTGCTCGAACGCCGCGCGGGCCGTCACGAAGCGCTTGCGCAGTTGCGCGACATAGCCCAGCACTGCGTGTGGTTCGGCGAACTCCGGTTGTATCTCGAGTGCCTGGCGCGCCAGGTCGTGCGCGGTGTCGAGCGAGTCGTCGAAGTCGCTGCCCACGTACTCCGGGTTCAAGGCATGCAACGCGGCCATCCGCGAGTAGGCACGCGCGAAGCCGGGGTCGAGCGCGACGGCTTGCTGGAGCTTGCCGATGGCCGTGGCGAAATCCGCGCCGGCACGCCGATTGAAGATGTCGGTCGCTTGCAGGTACAGCGCGTAAGCCGCGGGGTTGGCGGTGCCCGAATCAATCAGGCGCGCCTGCTGTCCCGCGTTCAGCGCCACCTTGAGTTCGCTGGTCACGCGCCGGGCGATGCGTTCCTGCAGGGCGAAGATGTCGGCGTCGGTGCCGTCGAAGGTCTCCGACCACAGCTGCAAACCGTCGCTGACCCGCAGCAACTGGGCGCTGATACGCAGCCGCTCGCCCTGCTTGCGCACCGAGCCCTCCAGCACGTGGGCCACGCCCAGCGTGCTGCCGATCGTCGCCAGCGGCTCGTTGCGACCCTTGAAGAAAAACGACGAGGTGCGCCCGGCGACCTTCAGGCCCTCGACCCTGGCCAGCGCGTTGAGGATTTCCTCGGCTACGCCGTCGGAGAAGTATTCGTTGTCCTTGTCCGCGCTGAGGTTGGCGAAGGCGAGCACGGCGATGGACTGGGGCGAGACGGCGGGTGCGGGCGTGCCTGGACCCGACACGGCCGCCGCTGGCGTGCCCGCGGGCGCGGGTACCGGCCCGTCCGGCGCGAATTGCCACAACAGGCCGCCGCCGATCAGCAGCAGCAAGCTCAGCAGCACCAGTTCCGTGCCCGAGACCTTCTGCGCCCCGCGCTCGCCGTGGTACCAGGCCAGCAGGGCTGCGACGAAGAAGCCGACCACCGCCACGATGGTCGCGCCGCGCAGCACGGTGTCCGGCCAGTCGAACGGCGCGCCAAGCAGTCCGATGACCTGCAGCAGCAACCACGCGCCGGCGGCATAGGCCAGCAGCCACTGCACCAGCTTGCGTTGCTTGAGCTCGGCGAGGACTTTCAAGGCGACCCCGGGGCGCGCGCGCGCGGCGCGTCGAGCATGTCACGGGCATTCTGAGCCATGGGGGATCGGCGGGTGTTCAGGCCGGCGATGGCTCGTTGCGGAAACAGCACCCCCGGCGGGTGCGATCGCTGTGGCCTGCCAGCCGCCGCGATGTCGGCAGCGGGCAGTTCGGGGTTCCGGGGATGCTTGCTGACGTGCTCGAAGGCGCGGACGGCGCCGGGCCGGACATGGCGGTCGCCGCAACGCCCGGGATGCCGAGGACTACGCTGGGCGTACGCAGCGCGAACGCGATCGCTCACCGGGCATCCCCCTCGCCGGGCGCGCCGATGTTGACGCTGAGCTCCCGGTAGTCGCGCCAGTCCGCCAGCGGCAAACCTTTCGTCGTGCAGAAGTGCGGCATGCCGGAGTGGTCGTTGCCGGTGGCATGCTTGCCGTCGGCATTGAGGAAACGTTCGACAACCTGCTCCGATGGCGCGTCGCCGGCGTCGGCGATCATGCGCATCCGCTGGCGGGCATAGAGCCTTTCGTGTTCCCACAGCGATCGCAGGCGACTGATGTGGGCCAGCAGGTCGGCGCGCACGCCCGGGTCGAGCGCGATCGGATCGCGCATCAGCAGCAGGGTCCCGCCGAGCCCGCGGGTTTCGGCTTCGTAGGCGCGCGCCTGTGCGATGTCCTCGCTGATGCGGCCAAGGATCGCCTGTCGCTGCGGCGGGAAGTGGCTCGCGGTGCCGTCGGCGAGCAGGGCCTCCCAGACCGGGAATCGCCAGGGGCGGGTCGGCATGCGCACCACCTGTTGGCGCACCAGCGCGGCGTAGACCGGCATGGGCGCAAGCCTGTCGCCGCTCTCCAGCACATTGCGGCCCATCGCCGCCAGTTGCGCGTCCACGCAGGGCTGGCTGACCGATTTCTCCGCCGACCACAGGAACGCCCAGGTGATGTCGCCCGCGATGCGTGCTTCGGCGTCGGCGACCTTGTTGCGCCAGTTCCATTGCTCGACCGCCTGGTTGGCGGCCAGCGCGATCGCCACGCCCAGCACCACGATCAGGATCTCGCTCCAGAAGGCCGGCCAGCCCATCGAGGGCGAGAAGCGCTGCCAGCGCGAGCGGTAGGCCGGTTGGCTTGGCGGCGTGCGGTTGTTCGCGTCGGGCGTCGGGTTCATGGCGCAGGCACCTTGAACCCTCGCTTCGGCGAGGAGCCGGATGCGTCACTCACAGTGGTAGTCCCCGTTGGCGGCCTTGCGGCAATGCTCCGGCACGCCGAACTCGTCCCAGTAGGCCGCGATCCCGGTCTTGCGCAGGAATTCGGGAAGCACCGGCGAGGTCCAGACCTCGGGAATCAACCGGGCGCCCAGAAAATCGCCAAGGAATACGGCGTCGTTCGACGTGGGATGGTCGGCGAACGTGGTCAGGCCGCGATCGACCTCGCCGATGATCACCAAGATCCACGGGATCGCTACGCTGATGCGCGCGGGGGGATCGACCAGATAGTCATCGACCATCCGCAGGACCTCCGCGCGGGCATCCGCGTCTCCAACGCGCGCGCCGGCAATCAGTTCTCCAGCCCCGGGTGGCAACCCGAACCCCATCATGCTGATCATTTCCAGCGTCTGCGCGCGCGCCTTTGCGAGGTCGCCGCGCTTGAGTGCAAGCCATCCTTCGACCACCCACCCGGCCTGCAGTCCGACCCCCCGCGCGCGCTCCATCATGCGCTCGGCGGCAGCGAAATCGCCTTCCGACACCAACATCCGGGCGCGCCAATTCAGTGCGTTGGGCAGCAAGGGGTCGATCTCGAGCGTGCGATCGAGCCCGCTTTCACAGCGCGCGATGTTGCCGGTATTGCATTGCAATAGCGCGGTCCAGAAATTGGTGGTGACATCGGCCGCGTCAAGCTGCAGTGCGCGCGCGTGAGCCGCATGCGCCGCGCCGTAGCGACGCGCTCCCTGGTGCAGCACGCCCATCACCGCATGCGGCTCGGCGAGCTGCGGGTTCAGCCGCAAGGCCTGCTCGGCCTGCTCGCGGGCCTG
>JANOEA010000524.1:0-12348 GCA_031412975.1 Pseudomonadota bacterium
CTACGAGCTCGCCGCGAGCGGCCACAGCGTGCTGCTGCTGGATCGGGCAGGGCGCACCAAGCCTTGCGGCGGTGCGATTCCGCCGCGGTTGATCCGCGACTTCGCGATTCCCGACGAGCTGCTGGTCGCGCGCATCACGTCTGCGCGGATGGTGGCGCCGTCGAACACCAACGTCGACATCCCGATCGACAACGGCTTCGTCGGCATGGTCGACCGCGAGGCCTTCGACCCCTGGCTGCGCGAACGCGCCGTGGCCCGCGGCGCGCAACTGCGCGCGGCGAAGTTCAAGCAGATCACCCGCGACACCGACGGCACCGCGATCGTGCACTTCACCGCGACCGATGGAAGCGGGCAACCCGGGCAGCAGGTGCGCGCGCGCGCCGTGATCGGCGCCGATGGCGCCACCTCCGAAGTCGCGCGGCAACAAATCAAGGGCGCAGACAAGATGCGCTACGTGTTCGCCTATCACGAGATCGTGCGATCGCCGCAGACCAACGATGCCGGCTTCGACGCCCAGCGCTGCGACGTGGTGTACCGCGGCTCGCTGTCGCCGGACTTCTACTCGTGGGTGTTTCCGCACGGCGACACCACCAGTGTCGGCACCGGCAGCGCGCACAAGGGCTGGTCGATGCGCAACGCGGTCAGCGCCCTGCGCAAATCCAGCGGGCTCGAAGGCGAGACCATTCGCCGCGAGGGCGCGCCGATCCCGATGAAGCCGCTCGGGCGCTGGGACAACGGCAAGGACGTGGTGCTCGCCGGCGATGCCGCCGGCGTGGTGGCGCCGGCTTCGGGCGAGGGCATCTACTACGCGATGGTCGGTGGCCAATTCGCCGCCCAAGCGGTGCATGCGCTGCTGCTCACCGGCGACGTGCGCTCGCTCAAGCTGGCCCGCAAGCGCTTCATGAAGCTGCACGGCAAGGTGTTCTGGGTGCTCGGCATCATGCAGCGGTTCTGGTACACCAGCGAAGGCCGCCGCGAGCGCTTCGTGAGCATCTGCAAGGATCGCGACGTGCAGACGCTCACCTTCGAGGCGTACATGAACAAGGAACTGGTGCGCAAGCGGCCGATGGCCCACGTGCGCATCTTCTTCAAGGATCTGGCACACCTGTTCGGTCTCGCCCGCACGTGAGTCGCGCGCGCGCCGCGATCGCGAAACCGATCGCACTGGCCTTCGTTGCAGCGATCATCGCCAGTGCTGCCGGCGCGTTGTCGACCGACATAGGGCCCTGGTACTACGCGCTGGTCAAGCCGTCGTGGCAGCCGCCCGACTGGCTGTTCGGTCCGGTCTGGACCACCATCTACGCGTGCGCCGCCATCGCCGCGTCGCTGGCCTGGCTACGCGCCCCGAATCGATCGCAGCGCACCACACTGCTGATCGCATTCGCCGTCAACCTTGGCCTGAACATCCTCTGGAGCCTGCTGTTCTTCCGCATGCAGCGGCCCGACTTCGCGCTGTATCAAGTCGGGTTTTTGTGGCTGTCGATCGTGGTGTTGATCGCGATCATGTGGAACTACTCGCGCACCTCCAGCCTGCTGCTGTTGCCGTACCTGCTATGGGTCAGCTTCGCGGCCTACCTCAACTTCATCATCGTGCAACTGAACGCGCCTTTCCCGGGACGCTGAGCGTCGATGCTCGATTTCATCGCCAGCGGACGCGTGGTCGATCTCGCACTGTTGCTGCTGGCAGTGGAAGCAGGCGTCCTGATCGTATACCGGCATCGCACCGGTCGCGGCGTTGCGGCCCTCGACCTGATCCCGGGCGTCGCAGCCGGGGCCTGCCTGCTGCTCGCGTTGCGTGCCGCGCTCAGCGACGTGTCCGCGGTCTGGATCGCGGTGGCAATGAGCGCCGCCCTGCCGGCACACCTGTACGACCTGTACCGTCGCGGAAGCCGCGACCCGGCATAGCGGCGACCGCATCCGCCCAGGCGGTCTACGCGTCCGGCCTCAGCGCCTCGCGCCACGCGGCCAGCTTGGCTTCGTATCGCGATGCTGCATTGGCAGGGCTCGTGGACGGCATCGGCCGGTATCCAGGCGTCGTGCCGCAAGGGAGATGGCGCGCTCGGCGGGATTCGAACCCACGACCCCAGCCTTCGGAGGGCTGTACTCTATCCAGCTGAGCTACGAGCGCGTGCCGGGCATTGTAGCCCGGCACGGGCCATTTGCGCGCGGCAGGCGGAAATCCGCCAACGCATGCGTGGAGCGTGCAGGCCAACCCGCGCCGCGCCGCGCCGCCGAATTGTTCGACGCGGCGCTGCAGGTCAGGAACCGGCGCGGTGGGTGAAGAACGCCACCAGCACGGTGCCGTCGGCCAGCGCGTCGATCAACAGGCCCTCGCCGCTGCGCGCACTGCCGCCGAACCAGGTGCCGGCCATGAAGTCGTTGCCGGTGGTGGCAGCGAAGCCGTTGCTGCGGCAGCGCAATGCAGCGCTGGTCGGTCCAATGCGCTCGAGCTCGTAGCCGCCATCGCCGAAGCCCGAACTGTCGGCGTCGCTGGCGCGCCAGCTCAGCCGCGCGCGATCGCAGTCGAGCCATTCGATGCGCACGCTGCCCCAGCGCGGCCGCTGTAATGCGGCCGCATTGAACGCAGTGCCGAATCCGGTGCCGAGCGCGGTGACCGCGTTCGCATCCTCGAACACGCGGCCAGCGGGCCGCGCAGCCGCGGTGATCCAGTACTGGCTGCCGATCCGATCGGCACGCACGACGGGGTCCGCACGCTGGCTGACCACCAACACCCAGGTCGCGCCCCGCAGGCCGCCGGCATTCGGCGCCACCAGGTTGCCGAGCACCGCTCCGGTGGCCGCGTTCAGGCGCACCACGCGATTCTGCGATTCCATCGCGACCAGCAGCTCGCCGGCGCCGGTGTAGTGCATGCCGGTGGGGCGGCCCCCGGGGCGCGAGAACTCGCCCACGAAGCTGCCATCGGCCACGCGATAGCGCAGGATCTGCTGCGAGCGCTCGCTGCTGACCAGTGCGGTCTCGCCACCCGGCTCGAACACCACCGCGCGCGTGTTGGTCAGGCCGCCGGCACCGGCTGCGATCCAGCTGCTGGTCTGGCCCGTCGCGGGGTCGTAGCGCGCGAAACTGCTGCTGTCGTAGCCGGGGATGTACAGCTTGCCGTCGGGACCGAATGCCAGCCCGTTGTCGAGTCCCTGCAGGCCAGCCGCGCCGCTCGCGACGACTACCGCCTTGCGTGCGCCGGTGGTGCCGTCGTAACGCACCACCTCGCCGGTGGCGTAGCCGCCGACGTAGTAGTCGCCATCGGGGCCGATCGCGAATCCGGTCGGGCTGGTGCCCGCGGGCATCTGCACCGGGGTGTTCACATAGGCCAGGGTGTCGGCGCGAAAGCGATGGATCGCGTGCGCGTTCTCGGCCACCACGAAGAAGAACTCGCCGTACTGGCGGATCGCCTGCGGTCCGGCGAGGTTGGCGCCCGTCAGCACGCCGCGGTCGGCCCCGCTGCATGAGTCGTAGACATGCACGGTACTGAAGTAGCCGCTGACCAGCAGCGGCGCACACGGGCTGGTCTGGGCGGGGGCGGCAAGCGGCAGCAGGCTGGCCAGCAGCAGCGTGCCGACCTGGAGCAGGCCGACATGGAGCAGGCCGACATGGAGCAGGCCGACGTGGAGCAGGGGCTTGAACATGGCGTGGTTTCCGCGGTGGTGGGAGCACCACACTGGGCCGTTGCATCGTGCGCGGCCTGAAGTCCTCACGAACTCAATGTGAATTCCATCTCGGGCTTCCGGATCAAACACTTGTGCTGGTTGCCTGGGTGTCGTCGGCGGGCATGCGGTGCGCCACCGCGCCGGGTACGCTTGCCGCATGGCCCTGCAGATCCAGAACCTCGGCGACTGGCAGCTCGATCACGCGACCCTGCGTTTGTCGCGCGGCACGCAACTGCATCGGCTGCCGCGGCTGCAATACGATCTGCTGATGTGCCTGGTCGAACACGCCGGCGCATTGGTGTCGCGCGAGCAGCTGATCGAGCGCGCGTGGCAGCGGAGGGTGGTCGGCGACGAAGTGCTGTCGCGTCAGATCGCGACGCTGCGCCAGCTGCTCGGCGACGACGCGCGCGCACCGCGCTACATCGAAACCGTACCCAAGGTCGGCTATCGGTGGTTGGCGCCGGTTTCGACTGCCGTGCCGCACGATCCCGCTGCACTGCTGGCGGATTCGCCACTGGCGATCCCGAATCCGCTGACCGGCACGCGGTCCGGAGCGCGCCCATCGTGGCATCGGTGGACGGCGATCCTGATGCTGGTAGCAGTGGGCGCGACGGCGAGCTGGCTGTTCCAGCGCCGCGAACCCGCCGCGCCGCCGCAATGGACGGCCGCGGCATTCGCCCGCGAAGTGCCGCTGGCCAGCGATCCGGAACTCGAGTCCGCGCCGCGCCTGTCGCGCGACGGACGCTGGCTTGCCTGGGCACGACGCGCGGTGGAGGCGCCGCATGCACAGCTTCTGCTGGCGTCCAGCGACGGCGGCAGTGCGCGGGCATTGCTGGATGTCGACGGGGTGGTGACCGGAATCGCATTCGCGCCGGATGCCAGCGCGCTCGCGTTCATCGAGGTTGGCGCAGCGGGTTGCCGCGTGCGGCGCTATACGCTGCCGCAGGGGCCGCTGCACTCGCTGCATGCGTGCGGCGCGGGGCGCGGGCTGGACTGGTCGCAGGATGGATTGCAATTGGTGTTCACTGCTGCGGCCGCGCGCGACACGCACTCGCAGCCCCTGTTGGCGCTGCCGCTCGACGGTGGTACCGCCCGCGCGTTGACCGCGCCCGGCGCAGGTGCCGACACCGAACCGCGCTGGTCGCCGGACGGTAAACGCCTTGCATTCGCGCGCGGTCCATCCGGGGAGCAGCAGCTGTTCGTGGCGGCGGCCGACGGGTCGTTGGCACGCCGACTGGGAGTCGACGACCGCAACCGCATCACCGCGCTGGCGTGGAGTGCCGATGGCACGCAGATCGTGGTGGCGATGGACGCTGCAGGGTCGCCCGCGCTGGTCGCGGTCGATGCGAACGATGGTGCGCGCGTGCCCTTGGGCGCGCGCGGGGCGACCGCGCTGGATATCGCCGACCCGGTGGGCCTGGTCTACGAGCAGCGCCGCTACGATGCCAATGTGTGGCGTGTGGCCCTGCGTGACGGCGAGCCGCCCCGGCGACTCAGCGCCTCGCGACGTTACGACGCCCAGCCGGCGCTATCGCCGGATGGCAGCCGTGTCGCTTACGTGAGCAGCCGCGACGCGGTCACTTCGGTGTGGGTCGTCGAGGCGGATGGCCGCGAGCATCGCTTGCCCCTCGACCCCGATGCGATCTGGAATCGCCCCGCGTGGTCGCCCGATGGCAAGCAGCTGTTGCTGACCCACTATCGCGATGGTCGACCACGCATCGCGCGCCACACGCTCGACAGTGGCACCACCGAGTTCATCGGCCCAAACGATGGCGAAGCGTCGGCGGCCGCCTACGCGGCCGATGGCAGCATCGTGTTCCTCGGGCGCCTCGACGGCGTTTCCCGGCTGCTGCGCCTCAATGAGGGTGCCGCGCCGCGCATGATCGCCGGCACCGAGGGCGTAGTCGAGTTCCGGCTCGGTGGTCGGTGGCTTGCCTGGTTGGCGGATGGCTCGGACTCGCTGCGGATGACGGCGCTCGATGGCGATGGCGAGGTCAGGCACGGAGCCCGGCCGAAGCTGGACACGCGGGGCGCCTGGACCTTCGCCGGCGCACGCGTGGCGTTCCTGCGTAGCGAGGACGCAGGTGCCGGCTTGTGGTTGTTCGACCCGGAAAGCGGCACCGAGGAGCGGGTTGCCGCGGTCTTGCCGGCGACCGCCAGTGGATCGAGCCTCGCGGTCGAAGCGGGGCTGCGATTTGCGCTGGTGGCGCGGATCGACGGTCTGGAGGCGGACTTGGTGCGGGTGCCACCGGCGTCCAATGCGGTGCCGTGAGGCGCGCTGCTACCGCCGGCGCCTGCACCACATGATCCCCTGCGCCCGCGATGCGCGGGACCGTGCAGCAGGTGCCAGATAGCAGTGCGGTCCGGTTCCGAGCCGCCCCGCCAACCCGTGCCGGATCGGAACGTGGGGTGTTTATGTGTACTTGCGGATCACCACACTGGGTATACTTCGCGGCCGTCGCCGGCCGCTCCAGGCCGCCGCGAGCCAGGACGCCGCCGTGCAGAACACCGACCTCGTTTTCCTCAAGCATTTCAGCCAGGTGATCGCCGGGCTGGTGGTGATCACGCTGCTGTTGATCGTGGGCTCGTGGAAGATCTACGACGCGCAGGATTTCCATGCGGAGAATCCGGCCAAGGAGCAGCAGGCCGCGCTGCGGATCGCGCCGGTCGCGGGCGTTTATTCCGGCGATACGGGCCGTGCAGCCCTGCTCGCCGCGCAGGAGGCCGTCAAGGCCGCGGCGTCGGCCTCGGTGGCCTTCGAGGGCGCACTGGACGGTGCGCTGATCTACCAGAATGTGTGCACCGCCTGCCATGGCGCCGGCGTCGGCGGCGCGCCGCTGCCGACCCGCGAGGCATGGGCTCCGCGCATCGCCACCGGGCTGGAGATCCTCGTCAAGCATGCGGTGGAGGGCTACCAGGGCACCGCCGGCATCATGCCGGCCAAGGGTGGTCGCGCCGATCTGACCGACGAACAGGTCAAGGTCACCGTCGAGTACATGATCGCCAAGTATCGATAGACCTTCGGCGCGTGGCGTCGCGCCGCCGGCTCGCGCCGGACCATCCTGCTTTCGAGCCTGTGCCATGAGCCGTCCCTGTACTGCCTTTCGCCGCGCGCTGCGCCGACTGCCGCCGATCGCCGCGGTCGCTGCGGGCCTCGCTGCGTGCGGTGCGGGGCCGGGCAGCTCCGGCGGCGATCCGGTCATGCTGCCGGCCTTCGCCTGCGGCGCGCGGATCACGCCGATCCACGCGATCCAGGGTGCGGGCCCCGGCAGCCGCTACAACGGCGTGGTCGTCGACACCGAGGGCGTGGTCACCGCCAAGCTGCGCGGCCTGGGCGGTTTCTTCATCCAGGCCCCGCGCGAGGAGTGGGACGACGACGAGGCCACCAGCGAAGGCCTGTTCGTGGCCAGCGACCCGCCGTTGCGCGAGGTCCGGATCGGCGCGCGCGTGCGGGTGCGCGGCAGCGTGGTGGAAGCCGCCGCCCCGGATGCCGCGGATGCACCCGGCCTGACCAGCATCGGGGTGCTCAATCAACTGGCGGTGTGCGGCGAGCCGGGCCTGCCCGATGCGCTGCCGGTGACCGCGCCGCCGGCCGACTGGGAGCGCTACGAAGGCATGCGGATCGCGCTGCCGGGTCCGGTGGTGGTGACCGGCAACCACGAACTGCTGCGCTTCGGCCGTGCCCAGGTTTCGCTGGACGGTCGCTTGTTCCAGCCGACCGAGCACTTTGCGCCCGGCCCGCAGGCACGCGAGCTGGCGGCCGCCAACGCGCGCGCGATGCTGACCATCGACGACAATCTCGAGGTCGAGAATCCGCGCCGGATCTGGTGGTTGCGCCCGGTGGTGGGCGCCACCGAACCATGGCGCGTGGGCACCACGCTGACCGGATTGGTCGGCGTGGTCGACGAACGCGATGGCCGCATGCGCCTGCAGTTGACCGCCGAGCCTGCGAGTGTCGAGCAGGCGCCACGACCGGCAGGCCCGCCGGTGGTCGGCGGCGATATCAGCGTGGCGTCCTTCAACCTGCTCAACTGGTTCAACGGCGATGGCAAGGGTGGCGGATTCCCCACCACCCGCGGTGCCAGCAACAGCGCGGAGATGCAGCGCCAGCGCGCCAAGCTGGTCGCATCGCTGGCCGCGATGAAGCCTGACGTGCTCGCACTGATGGAACTCGAGAACGACGGCTACGGCGACGACAGCGCGATCGCGCAGCTGGTCGCGGCACTCAATGCACAGCTCGGCGCCGAGGGCGACTACCGCCTGGTCGATCCCGGCGTGCCGGCACTCGGCGGCGACGACATCGCGGTCGGGATGATCTATCGCGAGCGGCGGGTTGCAACAGTGGGCCCTGCTGCGCATCTGGCCGAGGGCGCTTTCGCGCGCTTGAACCGCGTCCCGCTGGCGCAGACCTTCGCACCGGTCGCAGGCGGTCCTGCGGTCACCGTGGTGGCCAATCACTTCAAGTCGAAGGGCGGCTGCGACGAGGCGATGGGCTCCGACCTCGATCGCGGCGACGGCCAGGCCTGCTTCAACGGTGCCCGGGTCGCGGCGGCGCGCGAGCTGGCGGACTGGCTCGCCGGTGACCCCACCGGCAGCGGCAGCACAGACGTGTTGATCGTGGGCGATCTGAACGCCCATGCCGAGGAGGACCCGCTGCGCCTGCTGCGCCAGCGCGGTTATGTCGACAGCCTCACCCAGTTCGCCGGCAAGGATGCCTACAGCTTCGTGTTCAACGGGTTGTCGGGGCGGCTCGATCACGCGCTCGCATCGGCCTCGCTCGCACCGCGCGTGGCCGGCGCTGCCCAGTGGCACGCCAACGCCGACGAGCTGACCGTGTTCGACTACAACACCGAGTTCAAGAGCGAGCGCCGCCGCGGGCTGTACCGCGCCGATCCGTTCCGTGCGTCCGACCACGATCCGCTGGTGATCGGGCTGGATTCGGTGGGCGTTGGTGGGGGTGGTGCTGAATAGGGCTCAAGGCCCTGATCAAACGGTTCAGCGCCGCAACCGCACCAGATCCACCCACAGTGCATCGAAAGCGCGCGCCAGCGGCGCTTCGAGCGACTCCAGCACCGGCAGCGCGTGCGCGACCGGATTGGCGCGCGACAGGCGCTCGGACAGGCGGGCGAATACCGGGTCGAGTGCCTCGCGATCCGCATATCCGACCAGCAGGTCGTATTGCGCCGCGCGCGCGGCAAACAGATGGAAGCTCACGGGCAGGCGCGGGTCGGCACGCCGCAGGTTGGCATATACGTGATCGGCGAAATCGCGCAGTGGGCGACCGCAGCGGCGCTCGAAGTCTGCCGCAAGCAAGTGATCGAACCACACGTCGAGCAGGATTCCCGCGTAGCGCCGGAACGGTGCTTCGAACAATCCGCGCGCGGCGACCACCGCCGGGTGCGCATCGGTGAACGAATCCACGTACCGATGCAGCCGCACGCCGTCGGTTATGCCGGCTGGCCACTGCGGATCGGGTGCGCCGCGCCAGAAATCGCCGAGCAGGCTGCCGATCAGCAGCGCCTCGTGATCGCCGGCAAGCCACGCGTGGGCCAGGTGGTTCATGCCGATAGCATAGTCGCGCGGACCAGCCCGGGCCTCGGCTATGCTGCGCGAATGAACCCCGCGAACACCAACCCGATCGCGTTTCCGGTCGCTGCGGGTGCACTCACCCTGTTCGGTCCGGCCGGTGCGATCGAAGCCATGTGCGGGGTGCCCGATCCCGGCGCCGCGCGGCCGGCGGTCGCGGTGATCTGCCATCCGCACCCGCTGCAGGGCGGCAGCATGCACAACAAGGTCGTGTCGATGCTCGAGCGCAGCCTGCGCGAGCTGGGCCTTGCCACCGTGCGTTTCAATTTCCGCGGGGTCGGCGCCAGTGCGGGCGTGCACGACAACGGCGACGGCGAGACCCTCGATCTGATCGCGATCGGCGAATGGCTGGCTGCGGTGCGTCCCGGCGATGCGCTGTGGCTGTGCGGATTCTCGTTCGGTTCGCTGGTCGCCGCGCGCGCGGTGCGCCACCTGCCGGCGAAATGCCTGATCAGCATCGCGCCGCCGATCGGCAAGTACGCGCTGTTCGAGTCGCTGCCGCCACCGCCATGTCCGTGGCTGATCGTGCAGGGCGAGGACGACGACGTGGTCTCCGCACAAGCCGTGTTCGACTTCGTGGCCAACGCCGCCGACCCGCCGATGCTGGTGCGGATGCCGCAGACCGGGCACTTCTTCCATCGCAAGCTGCTCGACCTGCGCGGCGCGGTCAAACACGCGGTGCGCGACTTCCTGCCGCCCGCAGACGCGTGATGTCGGTTACCGGGTCGGCGGCCGCCGGACCGCTGCGGCCATCGTTGCAGTACGCCGCCGGCGTCGAAGCGGGACGCTGGTCGGACGATGCCGCCCAGCGTGCGCTGCTGCCGGTGCTCGATCGCATCCATCACGAGATACTCGATGCGCGGATCGATACCCTCGGCGAGCGGCTCGCCGCGCTGGTGGGTCGACGGCGCAATGTGCGCGGTTTGTACTTGCACGGCGGGGTCGGGCGCGGCAAGACCTTCCTGATCGACCTGCTGCACGACAGCCTGCCCGAGGCCCTGCGCCAGCGGGTGCATTTCCATCGTTTCATGGGCCGCGTGCACGCCTTGCTCGCCGAGATCGGCCCACAGGCCGACCCGCTGGTCGAAGTCGCGCGGCGTTTCGCCGAACGTCCGTTGTTGTGCCTCGACGAGTTCTTCGTCAACGACATCGGCGACGCGATGATCCTCGGCGAGTTGCTGCGCCATTTGCGCCGCGCCGGCGTGACCCTGGTCACCACCTCCAACATCCCGCCCTCGGAGCTGTACCGCGATGGGCTGCAGCGCACGAAATTCCTGCCCGCGATCGCGCGCATCGAACGCCACTGCGAGGTCCACGCGCTGCGCTCGCCGCACGACTACCGCCTGCGCACCTTGACCAGCGCGCCGGTGTACCTGGTGCCCGCCGACGCCACCGCGGACGCCGCGCTGGCGACGATGTTCGAGCGGCTCGCGCACGGCGGAAGCGCTGCGGCCAACGAGATCACCATCAATGCGCGCCCCATCGCGCTGCGCGCGCGCGCCGACGGCATCGTTTGGTTCGATTTCGGCGCGCTGTGCGAGGGCCCGCGCGCGGTCGCCGACTACATCGAGATCGCGCGCAGCCACCACAGCGTGCTGCTTTCGGGCGTGCCGCGCTTCGACGGCGGCAACGACGATCCGGCGCGCCGCTTCGTGCACCTGGTCGACGAGTTCTACGACCGCAACGTCAACCTCGTGCTGTCGGCTGCCGCCGCGCCGACCGCGCTGTACGCGGGCAGTCGCCTGCAGCGCGAATTCGAGCGCACCGCGTCGCGCCTGATCGAGATGCAGAGCGCGGAATACCTCGCGCGACCGCATCGGTCCTGAGTGCCGCGGCCGTCGGCCGCGCTCGCGCACCGGGTGCGCGCCTACAGATCGGGATGGGTGGCCTTGCGTTCGGCGGTATGCGCCCACCACGGCAGCGGCGGGCCGCCCTCGGCGAAGCGCACCGCGGCGATGAAAGTGTCGAGCACGCACGGATCCTGGCGCACGCCGGTCGTGCGACACAGCGCGCGATACAGCCGCAGCGGATCGCGCCCGCAAAGCTCGCGTGGCGTGGTGATACCGAGCAGGCGCAGGTCACCGGCGATCGAGGGACCGACATTGGGCAGGTCCTCGAGTCGGCGGCAGTCGTCGATGTGGCGGGCCTTGGACATGGTGCCGAGCATACGCGGTCCCTGTGCCGCCGGCATGCTGCGCGACCCCGACCCGCACGTCGCTGGCCGCGCGAATACAATTGGAAGATGAACAGCCCCGTGGACTCCACCCTCGGCCAAAGCGTCGACTACCCGACGTCTTACGACCCGACACTCCTGTTTCCGATCGCCCGCGCACTACAGCGCGCCAGCCTGGGGCTGCGCGATGCACCACTGCCGTTCCACGGGGTCGACATCTGGAACGCCTACGAGTTGTCGTGGTTGGACAGTCGCGGCAAACCGCAGGTCGGTCTCGGCGAGTTCCGGGTGCCTTGCGATTCGCCGAACCTGGTCGAATCGAAATCGTTGAAGCTGTATCTGAATGGCTTCAGCCAGGAGCGGATCGGATCGATCGCCGCACTCGGCGCGCGCATCGCGGCCGATCTTTCCGGCGCGGCCGGAGCGCCGGTCGGGGTCGCGCTGCGCGCGCCCGGATCGTTGGCAGGCCATGCGCTGTGCGAGCTCGAAGGCACATCGATCGACGGGCTGGATCTCGATTTCGACCACTACGGCCCGCCGCGGCCGGAGTTGCTGTCGGCCGACAGCACGGTGCCGGTGAGCGAGACCCTTGTCTCGCAGCTGCTCAAGTCGAACTGCCCGGTGACCGGCCAGCCGGACTGGGCCAGCGTGCAGGTGCGCTATGCGGGCCCGTGCATCGATCGCGCAGGTCTGCTGCGCTACCTGGTGTCGTTCCGCAACCACAGCGATTTCCACGAACACTGCGTGGAACGGATCTTCTGCGACCTGCTCGCGCGCTGCGCGCCGCGCAAGCTGGCGGTGTACGCACGCTACTCGCGCCGCGGCGGGCTCGACATAAATCCGTGGCGGAGCACCGAGTACACCGCGCCCGGCAATCTGCGCGGGCCGCGGCTGTAGGAATCGCGCGCGGCCCGCGGCGGCTCAGAG
>JANOEA010000525.1:0-23183 GCA_031412975.1 Pseudomonadota bacterium
CGTAGGCGTGGTCTCGCCGGCCAACTCGCTGGTCGGCACTGCGGCGCAAGATCTTGTGGGCAGTTTTGGTGTTGTGGCCCTGACCAACGGCAACTACGTGGTCCGCAGTCCGGACTGGAACAACGGTGCTGCGGTGAACGCTGGCGCGGTGACCTTCGGCTCGGGCAGCAGCGGGCTCGTGGGTGTGGTCTCGCCGGCCAACTCGTTGATCGGCACCAACGCGAACGATCAGGTCGGCAACTCCAGCGTGACGCGCCTGACCAACGGCAACTACGCGGTCAGCAGTACGGTATGGGACAACGGCGCGACGGTGAATGCCGGCGCGGTGACCTTCGGCTCGGGTAGCAGCGGGATCGTGGGCGTGGTCTCGCTGGCCAACTCGCTGATTGGCAGTAGCGCGAACGATCAGGTCGGCATCGGCGTGAGGGCTTTGACCAACGGCAACTATGTGGTCAGCAGTTCTGGTTGGAACAACGGCGGGACGGTGAATGCCGGCGCAATCACGCTGGCGCTGTCCAACGGCAGCGTCGTCGGACCCATCACGAGCACCCACAGCGTGCTCGGCCTGGTGGCGAATCAGGGTACTTTTCAAGTGTCCAGCTACGACGCCTTTCGCAACCAGCTCGCCGTCGGCCAGCCGGCCAGCAACCGCGTGGTGCTGCAGCGCACCGGTATCGCCACTGCCATCAGCATCATCGGCGACACGCCCGATCCGTCGATCGCCGGTCAGCCGGTGACGTTCACCGCCACGCTCAGCGCAGCGCCCAACGCACCGAGCAACGGACAGGTGAGTTTCACCGCCAGCAGCGGCCAGAGCTGCGTGACTGCGACGCCGACGCCGATTTCGGCGACCACGGCCAACTACTCCTGCACCATCGTGTTCGCAAACAACGGCACCTCGACGGTCGTCGCCGAATACACCGGCTCGATCATCCACGCCTACAGCGGTTCCACGCTGGCAACACATACCACCATTGCGAACGCGGTGTTCGCCAACGGCTTCGAGATTCCGTAAGGTTCCGTGCGGCTCTGGCGCCGGCGGCACGGACCGGCTACGGTCGCGGCCGCGTGATGGGCGAAACCGTCGCCTGCGCCCCACGAATCCACTGCCGATGAGCAAACTGACCGACCTGCTGGACCGCAATCGCGCGTGGGCCGACGCCATGGTGGCCGCCGACCCGCAGTTCTTCTCGCGGCTGTCGCACCAGCAGGCGCCGAAGTACCTGTGGATCGGATGCTCGGATTCGCGGGTGCCGGCCAACCAGATCACCGGCCTGAATCCCGGCGAGGTGTTCGTGCACCGCAACGTGGCCAACGTGGTGGTGCATGCGGACCTGAACTGCCTCGCCGCGATGCAGTTCGCGGTCGATCTGCTGCGCGTCGAACACATCATCGTGTGCGGCCACTACGGCTGCTCGGGTGTGCAGGCCTCGCTGGACGGACGCCGCGTGGGCCTGGCCGACAACTGGCTGCGCCACGTCGGCGATGTGGCCAACAAGCATCACGCGGCGCTGCAGGCGGTGGCACCCGCCGCACGCCACGACCTGCTGTGCGATCTGAACGTGATCGAGCAGGTCGAGAACGTGTGCCAGACCACGGTGGTGCGCGATGCCTGGGATCGCGGGCAGCCGCTGACCGTGCACGGCTGGGTTTACGGCCTCAACGACGGTCGGCTGCACGATCTCGATCTGGCGATCGGCAATATCGATGATCTGCGGCAGCGCTATCCGGAAGCACTCGAGCGCCTGAGCCGGCGCGTGCGCTGATTCGACCCCGCTGCGGGCATCTACGCGATCCCGGTAGCCTTGTTGCCGGCTCCGCTGCCCCGCAGCCAGCCGCAGGACCGATGCTGCGATGCAGCGCATGGGCAACTGCGCATCGCGCACAACATCCGTCATTTGCCCGCTCTATGCTCGACGGCGTTTTGCTGCACTGCACATGCGATGGCTGATTCAGTAAAGCTATCGAAGCCATCGACAGAATCGCTTTGATCGATCGTCCCGCAGCAGATAGCTTGTTCCACTCAGCGAACCGCGCTCAACCGAGGAGAGAACCATGGCAGGCGACATGAAGTGTCCGTTTCCGAGCGGCATCGGTACCCAGGTCATCGCGGGTGTGCGCACCAACGCCGACTGGTGGCCCGAGCAGCTCAACGTCAAGGTGCTGCATCAGCACTCGGCCAAGTCCAACCCGATGGGCGAGGCGTTCAATTACGCCGAGGAGTTCAAGACCCTCGACCTGCACGCGGTGGTCGCCGACCTGCGCGCGCTGATGACCGAATCGCAGGAGTGGTGGCCGGCTGACTATGGCCACTACGGACCGTTCTTCGTGCGCATGACCTGGCACGCGGCCGGCACCTACCGCATCGCCGATGGCCGTGGCGGCGCCGGCAACGGCGCGCAGCGCTTCGCACCGGAAAACAGCTGGCCCGACAACGGCAACCTCGACAAGGCGCGGCGATTGCTGTGGCCGATCAAGCAGAAGTACGGCCGCAAGCTGTCGTGGGCCGATCTGCTGGTGCTCACCGGCAACGTCGCGATGGAGACGATGGGCTTCAAGACCTTCGGTTTCGGCGGCGGTCGCGCCGACATCTGGGAGTCCGAAGACGACATCTATTGGGGTCCGGAAGGCAAGTGGCTGGCCGACGAGCGCTATAGCGGCGAACGCGATCTGGCCAATCCGCTGGCCGCGGTGCAGATGGGCCTGATCTACGTCAACCCCGAAGGCCCCAACGGCCGGCCCGATCCGCTGGGCTCCGCGCGCGACATCCGCGAGACTTTCGCCCGCATGGCGATGAACGACGAGGAGACCGTGGCGCTGACCGCTGGTGGGCATACCTTCGGCAAGGCGCACGGTGCGGGCGACGCCGCGCACGTCGGGCGCGAGCCCGAGGGTGGCGAGATCGAGGCGCAGGGTTTCGGGTGGTTGAGCACTTTCCGCAGCGGCAAGGGCGGCGATGCGATCACCAGCGGCATCGAAGGCGCGTGGACCCCGACACCGACGACCTGGGACAACAGCTACTTCGAGACCCTTTTCGGCTTCGAGTGGGAGCTGACCAAGAGCCCTGCCGGCGCCCATCAGTGGAAGCCCAAGGGCGACTCCGGTGCCGGCCTCGTGCCGGATGCACACGATCCGAACAAGCGCCACGCGCCGATGATGACCACGGCCGACATGGCCATGCGCATGGATCCGATCTACGAGAAGATTACGCGCCGCTTCATGGCCAATCCGCAGGAACTCGCCGACACGTTTGCGCGCGCCTGGTTCAAGCTGACCCATCGCGACATGGGTCCGCGCGCGCGCTACCTCGGTCCGCTGGTGCCGCAGGAAGTGTTGATCTGGCAGGATCCGGTGCCGGCCGTCGACCATCCGCTGGTGGATGCGAACGACATCGCCGGCCTCAAGGCGAAGTTGCTCGCTTCCGGGCTGTCGATCCCGCAGCTGGTCAACACCGCGTGGGCTTCGGCGGCGACCTTCCGCAACAGCGACAAGCGTGGTGGTGCCAACGGTGCGCGGATCCGGCTTGCGCCGCAGAAGGACTGGGCGGTCAACCAACCGGCCGAACTGGCCAAGGTACTCGCGACGCTGGAACCGATCCAGAAGGGCTTCAACGCCGCGCAGACCGGCGGCAAGAAGATCTCGCTGGCCGACCTGATCGTGCTCGGTGGTGCGGCGGCGATCGAGGCGGCGGCGAAGAAGGGCGGGCACGATGTCACGGTGCCGTTCGCGCCGGGCCGCACCGATGCCGCGCAGGAGCACACCGATGTGCACTCCTTCGCCGTGCTGGAACCGACCGCCGATGGCTTCCGCAACTACGCACGCAAGGGCCTCGAAGGTGGGGCTGCCGAACTGCTGATCGACAAGGCGCTGCTGATGGGACTCACCGCGCCGGAACTGACCGTGCTGATCGGCGGCCTGCGTGCACTGGATGCCAACGTCGGCCAGGCCAGGCATGGTGTGTTCACCATGCGTCCGGGCACGCTCAGCAACGACTTCTTCGTCAACCTGCTCGACATGAGCACGCAATGGAAGAAGTCCGCCTCGGCCGATGGCGTGCTGGAAGGCACCGATCGCAAGAGCGGCGCGCCGAAGTGGACCGGCACCGTGGTCGATCTGGTGTTCGGTTCCAACTCGCAGCTGCGCGCGCTGGCCGAGGTGTATGCCACCGCCGATGCACAGTCGAAGTTCGTCAACGACTTCGTGGCGGCATGGAACAAGGTGATGACTGCGGACCGCTTCGAGCTGCATGCGTGAGGCACCACTGCGGGTCGTGATCGACCCGCAGTAGTCGGCTGCAGTACGCGCCATTGGTGCTGGCGACCGGGTTCGGCGGGTGCTGAACCCGGTCGTGTGTCGGGCAGGTTCCGATTCCGCCGCATGCTCCCGTGTAGGAGCGCGCCTTGCGCGCGACCGCGGCCGTGGGATGCATCATGCAATTGAGGTGTATCGGTCGCGCACACGGTGCGCTCCTACATCGGGTCGGGAGAGTTCGGTGCCTGCATGGGGCACGCGCATCGCAGTTGGGCGCACCGATCCCTCTGCGGCGCCATCCGTCGCGATTGGGGTAGGCTGGGGCAATGCCGTCGCCGCAGCTAGCGCCCACTCCCGAACCACTGCGACGCCAGCTCGGGGTGCTGGGTCTGTGGCTGCTGGCGATCAACGGCATGATTGGCGCGGGCATTTTCGGCATACCGGCCGAAGCCGAGCGACTGGCCGGTGCTTTCAGTCCGTGGGTGTTCGTGCTGTGCGCGATGTTGATCGCGCCGGTGATGCTGTGTTTCGCGGTGCTGTCGAGCGCGTTCAGCGGCACCGGCGGTCCGGTGCTGTATGTCGGCACCGCGTTCGGCGGCTTTGCCGGGTTCCAGGCCGGCTGGGCGTTCTACATCGCGCGACTGACCGCGTTCGCGGCCAATCTCAATCTGCTGGTCACCACCGTCGGTTACTTCTGGCCCGCGGCCGCGGGTCCGGCGCTGCGCATCGGCCTGCTGGCTCTGGTCGGTGGGCTGCTGACCTGGGTCAACGTGGTCGGTGCACGCGCGGCGATGGCCTCGCTCGGCGCACTCACGATCCTCAAGCTGTTGCCGCTGGTGGTGCTGGCGCTGATCGGCCTGGTCCAGCTCGACGGTGGCGTGCTGGCCGCCGCCGCGGCACCGCCGGCTGCGGTCGATCTGGGTGCCGCGGTGCTGCTCGCGATCTATGCCTACGTCGGCTTCGAGTCCAGTGTGGTGCCCGCGGGCGAGGCGCGGGATCCACAGCGCGATCTGCCGCGCGCCTTGCTGTGGGCATTGTTGGTCACCACTGCCCTGTATGCACTGGTGCAATCGGCGACGCGGCAACTGGTGCCGGAGCTCGCGAGCGTCGAACGACCGCTGGTCGATGCCGGTGCGGTGCTGCTCGGGCCGGTGGGCGCGGCGATCGTGGTGATCGGCATCATCGCTTCGGTCGGCGCCAACCTGATCGGCTCGATGTTCTCGACCTCGCGGATCAGCTATCGCCTGGCACTGGATGGCCAGCTGCCGGCATGGCTCGCGCGCGTGCATCCACGCCACGGCACGCCGCATCTGTCGGTGATCTTCTATGGTGCGGCCGGCGTGCTGCTCGCGATCAGCGGCAGCTTCGTGTGGCTGGCGGTGCTCAGCGTTCTGGTGCGACTGCTGCTGTACCTGGCATGCATCGCGGCGATTCCTGCCGTGCAGCGCAAGCTGGCGCGCACGGGTGCTGCGATGCGAGTGCCCGGGGGGCCCGCGCTGCTGCCGCTCGCCGCGCTGGTCTGCATCGGTCTGCTGACCCAGGTCAGCCTCGCGTCGGTGCTGGCCACTGCAGGACTGCTCGCGGCAGGCAGTCTGCTGTTCGCGCTGGCGCGCTGGCGTCGGTCGCGCTGAGTCGCGGCAGCCGAACGGATACCATGCGCGAATGACCGCCCCGCAGGCGCACCAGCCACCCGTCTCCGAGCCGCAGCGCGCGCGCGTCGCGGCCGAGCACAGCGTGGCATCCGATCCGCTGGCGGACGGCGCACGGTTGATCGTCGGGGTGACCGCGCACCGCGATCCGTTGCCGGCTTCGGTGCCGCAGCTGGAGGCCATCGTCACTGCCCACCTGCTGCGCCTGCGTGCGCTGCATCCGGACCTGCCACTGGCGGTGATGTCGGCACTGGCCGAGGGCGGCGACCGGTTGGTGGCGCGCTGCGCACTCGCGCTCGGCATTCCACTGATCGCGCCGCTGGCGCTGCCGCTGGACGACTACCTGGCCGACTTCGAGAGCGCCGAGTCGCGCGCCGAACTGCACGCGCTGCTGGCGCACGCGCAGGTGGTGGAGCTGCCGCTCGCGGTCGGCAATACCACGCAATCGGTTCGCAGCCGCGGCCCCGCGCGTGATCGCCAGTACGCCCAGTTGGGTGTCTATGTTTCGTCGCATTGCCAGCTCCTGCTGGCCCTGTGGGATGGCAAGCCGGGTGAAGCCGCCGGCGGCACCGCCTCGGTGGTCGGCTACCACCTGCATGGCGAGATGGCCGGCCTCGACAGCGAGGATGCACCGCCCAACCTGCTCGCCGACGACGACAGCGACCTGGTCCTGCATGTTGCCTGTGCTCGCGATCGTGTTGATGGCGAGGTCGCCCAGGCGGGCTCGACGCGCTGGCTGACGCGCAGTGCGGAGCTGCCCGGCGACGGCCCGCTGCCGGACAGCTATCAGCGTTTGTTCCGCCAGCTCGGCGAATTCAACGCCGATGCGCGGAAGTATGCCGAACGCATAACCGCCGACGCGCGCAGCCTGCTGCCGGCGGAAGGCGAGATCGCGGTGGCGCCGGTGGTGCACGCGATCGATGCGATGTACGCGCGTGCGGACTGGCTGGCGATGCATTTCCGCGAGCGCGTGCACCAGGGCCTGCTGCTGGTTCACGTGCTGGCCGTGCTCACCGGCTTGCTGCTGATGGTGTACTCGGAGTTCGACGCCGGGCGCTCACTGATCGCCGGGGTGCTGGTGCTGTTCGCGCTCGGCGTGGTCGTGGTCAGGCTCGGCGAGCGGCGTGAGTGGCATCGCCGCTACCTCGACTATCGCGTGTTGGCCGAGGGCCTGCGCGTACAGTGTTACTGGAGCATCGCCGGCGTGCCCGCCGCGCATCGGGTGCGCTTCACCTACGACAGCTTCCTGCAGAAGCAGGACGTCGAGCTGGGCTGGATCCGGCACGCGATGCGTGCGGTCAACATCGGTGGCGGCGGCGCCCCGTCAGGCAGCGATGCAGGCCTGCAATGGGTCGTGCAGCACTGGGTCGGCGATGGCGGCCCGGTCGGGCAACTGGGCTATTTCCGCCGTCGCTGCGCCGACCGCGAGCGCAAATACCGGCATACCGAGGCGATCGGTCGCGCCAGCCTGCTGCTCAGTCTCGGCAGCGCGTTGACCCTGCTGCTGGCCGCGGCGATGCTGCCGCCGCACGCCGGCCGCTGGCTGCTGGTGCTCACCGGCGTGGCCGCGCTGTTCGCGGGCGTGCGTGCGGCCTATTCGCACAAGCTCGCCGACAAGGAGCTGATCAAGCAATACCGCTTCATGTCGCGGGTGTTCGCGGGTGCCGCCCACCGGCTGGCTGCGGATCGCACGCCGCTCGGGCAGCGCAAGGTGCTCGAAGCGCTCGGCGATGCGGCGCTCGAAGAGCACGCCGAGTGGATCCTGATGCATCGCGAGCGCCCGCTCGAGGCCAACCGGATCGGCTGAACGATCGCGCAGTGTGGCCGCGCTCGGCGCAGGCGGGGTAAGCTGGTCGCAGTTCCAGTAGTTGGCCAGGAACGATGTCCAATGAGGGGGACATGTCCGAAGGTGCTGCACCCACAACGGTATTCCTGAGCTATTGCCGCTCCGACCAGGCGCGCGCGCGGCAGCTGGCTGCAGCGCTCGAACAGGCGGGCCTCAAGGTTTGGTGGGACACCCTGATCGAAGGCGGCGCGGCGTTCGCGAAGTCCATCGAAGCCGCGCTGGTTGCCAGCGATGCGGTGGTGGTGCTGTGGTCGAGCGCGTCGGTGGGCTCCGACTGGGTGCTCGACGAGGCCGCGCGCGGCCGCGACCTGCGCAAGCTGGTGCCGCTGTCGATCGACGGCACCGAATCGCCGCTGGGCTTCCGCCAGTACCAGTCGATCGACCTGCGCGGCTGGCGCGGTGGTCCCGATGAGGACCCCGTGCATGCGTTGGTGCGCGCCGTGCACGCGCTGGTCGGTCGCGAGCCGCCGCCCGCGCGGCCGCGCGCCCCCACTCCGACGGCGGACAAGACCCGTCGTTCGCTGCTCATCGGTGCCGCGCTCGCGGCGGTGGCGGGCGCGGGTGGCATTGTCGCGTGGCGCCGCGGCGGCATCGGCGGGATCGCGCCGGCGGCCGGCAACAGCGTCGCGGTGCTGCCGTTCGACAACATCAGCGGCGATCCGCAGCAGGCGTATTTTTCCGACGGGCTGGCCGAGGAGGTACGCGCGACGCTGGCGCGCAACCAGGGCCTGCAGGTGATGGCGCAAACCTCGTCGAGCCAGTTCCGCAGCAGCGAGGACGGCGCGGTGAGCATCGCCGGACGCCTCGGCGTGGCCTACCTGCTCGATGGCAGCGTGCGGCGGGCCGGCGACACCGTACGGGTGGCGGCCGATTTGATCGACGGGCAAACCGGGTTCAGCCGCTGGACCGAGGTATTCGAACGCCGCATCGACGATGTGTTCGCGGTGCAGCGCGAGATCGCCAGCGCGGTCGCGTCGGCACTCGCAGCGCAGGTCGCACCCGCCGCCGGCGGCGACCTGCAGGCCGAGCGCGCCGCCCACGGTGGTACCGACAGCGTGCCTGCCTTCGATGCCTACCTGCGTGGGCGCGCACTGTACGACCTCAGCGCCGACGAGGCCTCGGAGCGCGCCGCACTCGCGCAGTTCGACGCCGCGATCGCGCTCGACCCGCAATATGCCGCCGCCCATGCGGCGCGCGCACGCTCCTTGACCACCATCGCCAACCAGTATGCGGCGGTCGGCGAACACGCCGCGATGTACGACGAGGCGATCGCCGCGGCGGAGCGCGCGATCGCGATTGCGCCGGACTTCGCCGACGCCCACTCGACGCTGGGATTCATCCTGTTCCAGGGCCGGCTGGATGCGCGGGCCGCGCGCGAGCCGTTCGAACGCTCCAGCCGGCTTGGCGCGGGCGAGGCTACGGTGCAGGCGCGCTTTGCGCAGTTCTGCGCGCGCAGCGGTCGCACAAACGAGGCCGCCGAGGCGATGCAACGGGCGGTGCTGCGCGACCCGCTCAATCCGCTGATCCATCGCGCGGCCGCCTCGGTGGAGTACGCCGCGCGCCGCTACGCGGAATCGCTGGCGCCGCTGCGCAAGGCGCTGGAGATGAATCCGCGCATGTCGCGCGCGCATGCGGCGATGGGCGATGCGCTGCTCAACCTGGGCTCGCTGGACGCCGCGCGCAGCGAGTACGCGGCCGAGCCGGCGCCCGACTTCCGCCTGACCGGGCTGGCGATCCTCGAGCACCGCAGCAACAACTCGGACGCCGCGCGTGCAGCGTTCACGCAACTGGTCGCCGAACTCGGCGATCGGGTGCTCTACCAGCAGGCGCAGGTCCTGGCCCAGTGGGGCGAGGTGGAGCCGGCCATCGAACGCCTGCTCGCTGCCCGTGCCAGCGGCGATTCGGGTCTGATCTACGCGCGCAACGATCCGTTTCTGGATCCGTTGCGCGGCGATCCGCGCGTGGCAGGGCTGCTCGAGCAGATCGGGTTCACCGCTTAGGGTTTGGCCGCAGGCGTCGACGGCCCTGCACACGGCCGGGCCGACTTCGTGCCCTGCGGAGGGTGCCGATGGGCGCGATGCACCGGCTTGTGCAGGGGCCGTCGCTGGGGCCAGAATGCAGCGCGGCTTGCAGCATGCGATCCATAGTCAGCGCAGGCCGGGGGAAAATCGAGGTCTGGTCCAACTTGAGGGGTTGAACATGCAACTGACACGACTTGCGCTGGCGGCCATCATGCTGTGCGGCACGCTGGCGGGATGCGGCGGGACAGAAGCACAACCTGCGCCGACACCGGCGCCGGCTCCAGCACCAGCGCCCGCGCCGGCACCGCCACCGATGATGCCCGCGCCGGCGCCCGCGCCGATGCCCATGACACCGGACGCACCAGCGACCGATCCTGTACCGCCGGATGGTGAAGACACGCCGCATTCGGGCGGCGACAAGGTCAATCCGGACGCGGAAGACACGCCGCATTCCGGCGGCGACAAGGTCAATCCGAACGTCTGATCCTGCACGGTCCCGGGTTGCGGCCTGCAACCCGGGGCCCGCTTCGATCGTGCATCGGCAGGCGAATCCGCCGCTCCGCGGCTGGGCTCACGGGTAGGCGTTCCTGCCTGCCGGCAGCTTCATCGCGTTGTCGATCCAGTCGGCGTAACGATCCACCCGCGTGTAGACGCCGGGCCGCCCGTCGCCGGCACATTTGCGTTTGCCCCAACTGACGATGCCGACCAGGGTCGGCGCACCGTTGGTCAGCACGACCGGGCCACCACTGTCGCCGCGACAGGTGGAGCGGGTCGGATGCGAGGCGCAGAACACGTTGGTGTGGATCTTCTGTGGGCCATAGCCGGGGCGTTGCTGGCACACCGGGATGTCCATCAGCTGCAGGTCGACGCGCAGCATCACCGCATTGATCGCATCGGCATTCTCGGTACCGGTCACGCCCCAGCCGGTGGCCGACACCGGTACGCCCGCGGGCAGCGGCCGCCGATTGATCGGGATTTCGCGGATGCGCTTGGGATCGCGCACCACTGGCCGGCCATCGGCAGCGATTCGCACCAGGGCGATGTCGTTGGCGTACATGTTGGGCGGCCTGGCGACGTTGTTGTTCTCGGGATCGTATTGCGAATGCCGCACGATGCGATCGATCCGATACACCGTGCCGTCGCCCCTGGAGAGGTCGAGCGTGCCCAGTCGCACCTTGAAGCCGAGATCGACCATCTGCTGGTCGATGCAGTGCGCAGCCGTCACTACCCAGTCGGGCGCGATCAGCGCGCCACCGCAGTAGTGCTGGCGCTGCCAGGGTGCTCGCTTGTCGTTGGCCTTCGGCGGCGCGGATGGATAGAAGATCTGCGCCTGCCACGGGACCGACAGCGCTGATACCGGGCGCCCGCCGTAGGCGTACACGGTGTCCTCGTCGTCCTCGGGCCTGCCGGGCTTGGCGGGCCGCGGCGTAGCGGGCCTTCCAGCAGGTTTGGTGCGCGCCTTGCCACTGCGCACCGACAGCATCGCACCGGTGCCGACCGAGTCTTCGTCGGCTGCCCCTTCGTCGTCATCCTCCGCTGTGGTCACGACCTCGACGACCTCCCACACCATGTCGTCGTCGTAGTTGTCGTCGGCCGGGATCGCGTCATCCGCTTGGTCCGACTCATCGAACTCCCAGACGTCTGCCCACGAGTCGTCGTCGTTGTCGTCCTGCAGCGCTTCGAGTTCCTCCTCGCTCCAGTCGCTCTCGGCGTCTTCCGCGTCGCTTTCGGCGTCCGCGTCATCGGTGCCGGCTTCTTCGTCCGCATCGTCGGCGCTCTCGAGCTCCTCGTCGGCGTCGCTGTCGTCGCTGTCGTCGTCGGCTGGTTCCTCGCCCTCGTCGCCCTCGTCGCCTTCCTCGCCTTCGTCAGCCTCGTCAAGCACTTCTTCGGTATTTTCTTCCTCTTCTTCGCTGGCTTCTTCCTCTTCCTCGCCCTCGTCACCCTCCTCGCCGTCGTCCTCGTAGTCCTCCTCGCCGCCGCCGTCGTCCTCGTATTCCTCTTCGTCATCGAACACCGACATGACGGGATCGGTATCGGGGCGTGCCGCGGTAGCGGCACCGGCCCAGCCGAGCAGCGCGATGCTCAGCGCGAGGGCGAGCAAGCGACCACCTGCATGTGCGCGGATTTCGAGCATGGAACCACCCTCGTCGATGAAGCAGTGATTTGGCGCGCAAGCCGCGAGCCAGTCAAGAGGTCGGGGCAGCACGCTCGGAGACGGGCCCGGACTTATGGTCTGGATAGGGCAGCGCGGTCGAACAAGCCGGGACCGGCGCCGGCCTCGGGGCAACGGTGCGCTGCCGCATGGGCCGTTGCATTGCGCAGGACGTTCCCGCGGGCGACGGGTCTACTATTCGACAACACCGGGTGTGCCAAGCTCGCAATAGCAGCTTCGCTGCCTCATCGGCGACCGCTGATCCACGTGCCGGTGACCGAAGGGGGCGGCACCGGTGGACTGCATCAATCCGCAACGATAATCCAGGGAGCACCCCATGCCAATCGATGTCGCACGTCGTCAACTGCTCGCCGGCGCGGTCGCGCTCGGCGTCGGCGCATCCACCATCGGCCGCGTGCACGCTGCACAGGGCGCGCCCGCAGCAGCCGCGCTCGAACTCACCGCGCTGCCGTGGGACCCCGCCGCGCTCGCGCCGGTCATCAGCGCCGAGACCATCAGCTACCACCACGGCAAGCATCACAAGGGCTATGTCGACAACCTGGTCAAGTTGATCGCGGGCACGCCGCTGGAAGGCGAGGCGCTGGATGCGATCGTGAAGGCCAGCGCGGACAAGCCGGACCAGGTCGCGATCTTCAACAACGCAGCGCAGGTCTGGAACCACGACTTCTACTGGAACAGCCTGTCGCCGGATGGCGGCGGCGTGCCGGGTACCGCGCTGCGCGAACGCATCGACTCGGCGTTCGGCTCGCTGGTTGAATTGCGCACCGCATTCCTCGCGGCATCCGCCGCGCAGTTCGGTTCGGGCTGGGTGTGGCTCGCGCAGGAACGCGCCGGCGGCAAGCTGGTGGTGCTCAAGACCGGCAATGCCGATACGCCGTTGACCAGCACCAGCCACCGGCCGCTCGCGGTGCTCGATGTCTGGGAGCACGCCTATTACATCGACCATCGGAATCGACGCGCCGACTATGCGGCGGCGGTGTTCGACAAGCTGCTCGACTGGCGCTCCGTCGAGCGCAACCTGGGCTAGCGCGGTTCAAGAGCCGCCATGGCGGTCTTGCCCGGGTATCGTTCCACCTTGTGGGAGCCGCCATGGCGGCGACTGCGGAATCGCACGATCGCCGCCGTCGCTGCCATGGCAGCTCCCACAAGGGCAATGCGGCGCTGCGAGGGATTGCCGGCCAGGGACAATGGCGCTTGCTTAGGCGTTCGGTAGCGGCCGACCGACCTGCCAGTCGCTCGACTCCATCGCATCGAGCAGTGCGACCGCCGCGTTGCGCGCGCGGGTGGCGTGCACCGGCAGCACGACGATGTCACCCGGCTGCGCCCACTCGAGCAGGCCGCGCACCGCGGCCAGCTCGTCGAGTTCGACCTCGATCCGAGCGGCCGCGAGTCCCGATCCGAGCAACGCTGCGCGCAGCAGCCCGGGCACCTCGCCGGGCGCGCGACCGCGCAGGAAATGTTCGATGTCCTTGAGCACCAGACGCTGCGGCTGCCAGCGTGCGGCGGTCGCTGCGAGCGCGCGAATGTCCTCATCGCCGCGATTGCCGGCCTGCCCGAGCAGCAGTCCCAGTCGGCCGTGCGTACGCAGTGGGTCGGCGACCGCCAGCAGCCCGTCGAGTCCGGCGGGGTTGTGCGCGTAGTCGAGCAGCACCTCGAAGCCACCGATGCACCAGCGCATCAGGCGCCCGTTGTTGTCGCTACGCGCCGCGCCGAAGCGCGCGAAAACCCCCGCGATCGCAGTCGCAGGCGCGCCGAGTGCGGCGGCGGCCAGCGCCGAGCCCGCGAGGTTGGCGATGTTGTAGCCGGCGATCCCGCCCGCGCTCAGCGGCATCGCCGCGATCGCACCCAGCGATTGCTCGACACCTGCGAAGTGCAGCAGCAGCGTGCCATCGGATACGCCGCAGGTGTTGCCTCCCGCGCTGCGCGTTGCCGCCAGCAGCGGATGCGCGTGCTCGCGCGCGAACCAGCCGATCGGGCAGGCCAGACTCGCAGCGTGGCGCTCGAGCGTCGCATTGTCGGCGTTGAGCACCAGCAGGCCGCGGCGATCGATCAGATGCGCGACGGCCAACTTGGTGTCGGCCAGACCGTCGAGATCGTACACACCGTATTCGCCGAAGTGGTCGGCACTGATGCCGGTCACCAGCGCGACATCGGCATGCGCGAGCGCGATGCCGCGGCGCAGGATGCCGCCGCGCGCGGTCTCCAGCACGGCCGCCTCGATCGCAGGATCGCGCAGCACGGCACGCGCGCCGTCCGGTCCCGAAAAGTCGCCGGCCATGATCGGGACTTCATCGACGAAAACACCATCGGTGCAGCTGTAACCGGTGCGCAGGCCCATCGCGCGCAGGATCGCGGCCAGCAGCCGCACGCACGTGGTCTTGCCGTTGGAGCCGGTGACGACCGCCTTGCGCATGTTCGCCAGCTCAGGCCAGGCGACCTGCGCGGGCGGGGGCAGTTGCGCGAGCGGCCAGCTGCGGCCGAATTTGCCGTCGCCGATCGTCAGCAGCGCATCGTCGAGATACAGCCCGAGCCCGTGGCGCCGCGCGGCGTCCGCCAGCGAGATCAGTGCAGGATTGGATTCGGCCGCAGCCAGCGCATGCAGCGTGCGCGCGGCACTCGCCGCATCCCACGGCGCTGGATGCCCCGGCGCATGGAATTCGTCGTTGCATGAAGCCGCATGCTGCCACGCCCACTCGTTGACCTCGGTGGCGCAGAACAGCTGGTCCAGCGGGGCGCTGATCGCGAGCGTGGCGCCATGGGCTGCGCAGTGCACGTCGAGCAGCGGCAGCGGCCAATCCAGCGCAGTACAGCGCTGCGTCACCAGCTCGCGCCAGCGTTGCAGCGTGGCCGCGAGCAACGGCAGCGGCGCGATCGCGTCGAGCACCGCGCCCGGCACGCCGAAGTGGCGATTGGGGCCGGTCAGGCGGCGCGAATTGGCGAATGAATCCATGCGGTCCGATTCAGGGCGGTACTGGCGTGTGGGGCATGGTTCGACTCCGGCGCTGCGCGCCTGCGCTCACCACAGGTGGTTCGAGTTCTGCGCTGCGCGCCTGGGCTCAGCACAGCCGGGGGAGGGTGCGGTCACACGCGTCGGGAGCTGGTGCACCCGCCTCAATCCTCCGCTTCGCGCGCGAAGCGCACGCCGCGCTCGTCGCGCACCATGCCTTCCATCCCGGCGAATACCGCGGCCTCGCCGACCGCCGTGGTCGGCAGCGGGATGTCGACCGGCTTGCTGCTTTCGGCGACCGCCGCGCTGCCTTCGGGACGGAACTTGGTGATCTGCTTCCAGCTGCGTACCAACGCATCGGCGAACACCAGGATCAGATCGCCTGGTTGGCCCATGCGCAGGGCGGTGTCGAGCGCCTCCTGCTCGTCGGGGATGATCGAGATCGCACTCGGGTCGACGCCCTTGGCCAGCAGCGCACGCGACTGGATGCGCGGCACTTCGTCGCCATCGCGACCACGCAGGCCGTCGTCGCGACGACAGATGTAATGGTCGAAGCGTCCGGCCGCCGCGTCGGCGATCGCCACCAGGTCCTCGTCGCGGCGGTCGCCCGGGCCTGCGAGCACCACGATGCGGCGGCCCGCGACATCCAGGCGCTGCACCAGGTCGGCCATCACCCCGACCGCGTGCGCGTTGTGGCCATAGTCGAACAGCACCTTGAACGGATGTTCGTTGAACACGTTCATCCGCCCCGGGGCCTGGAAGAAGGTGGTGTCGAAGGTGCGCAGGCCCTGGCGGATCGCATCCAGCTTGATGCCCATCGAATATCCGATCGCGGCGGCGAACATCGCGTTCTGCACGTTGTGCAGCGCGCGCCCTTCGAGGGTGGCCGGGATCAGGTGCGTCCACAGCAGCGGGATGTGGCTGCCCTTGTCGTACAGCGCGATCATGTGGCCGTTGACGCCGGCCTCCAGCGCGCACGCGCGGCCGCCCGCGCGGATGTGCTCGCGCACCAGTCCATGCGAGGGATTGAGGGTGACGTAGCAGATCACCTTGGCGTCGGTGTAGCCGGACATCCGCACCACGTGCGGATCGTCTGCATTGAGCACCGCGCAGTCCTCGGCGACCTCGACCACGATGCGCTTGAGCTCGGCGAGCTGCTCGAGCGTATCGATGCCCTTGATGCCCAGATGATCGGACTGCACGTTGAGCACCGCGCCTACGTTGACGTTGCGCACGCCCATGCCCGCGCGCAGCAGGCCGCCGCGCGCGGTTTCGAGCACGGCCAGGTCGATCTGCGGGTTCGACAGCACCATGCGCGCCGAGACCGGCCCGGTCATGTCGCCCTCGACCGTGCGCTGGCCGTCGATGTACACGCCGTCGGTGGTGGTCAGTCCCGGCGTGTAGCCGGCCATCTTGGCGATGTGCGCGAACATGCGCGAGGTGGTGGTCTTGCCGTTGGTGCCGGTGATCGCCGCGATCGGGACCCGGCTCGGCGAGCCGGGCGGGAACAGCATGTCGATCACCGGCCCCGCGGCGTCGCGCGGCGTGCCTTCGCTGGGCGCGACGTGCATGCGGAATCCGGGCGCTGCATTGACCTCGCAGATGCCGCCGCCGATCTTGCGATAGCTGGCCGCGATGTTGGTCGACAGGAAATCGACGCCACCGACGTCGAGTCCGATCGCGCGGATCGCAGTGACCGCCATCTCGCGATTGTCCGGGTGGATGATGTCGGTCACGTCGGTGGCGGTACCGCCGGTGGACAGATTGGCCGTCGAGCGCAGGTACACCACGCAGTCGGCCGCTGGCACCGAGTCGGCGCCGTAGCCGGCGCGCGCCATCATCACCTGCGCCTGCTCGTCGAGCTGCAGGCGGGTCAGGACTTTTTCGTGGCCGATGCCGCGCCGCGGGTCCCGGTTCACGAGCTCGACCAGCTGCGCGATCGTGTGCACGCCATCGCCGACCACGTGGCCCGGCGTGCGACGGGTCGCGGCCACCAGTTCCCCGTTGACCACCAGCAGGCGATGGTCGTCGCCTTCGAGGAAGGTCTCGACGATCACCGAGCGCGAGACCTCCTGCGCTTTCTTGAAGCCCGCGATCACTTCCTCGTCGCTGGTCAGGCGGATCGAGATGCCGCGCCCGTGGTTGCCGTTGTACGGTTTGGTCACCACCGGGAATCCGATCCGGCGCGCCGCGCGCACCGCCTGCGATTCGCTTTGCACCAGATGCTGGATCGGCACCGGCAGGCCGAGCGCGCCGAGGATCTTGTTGGTTTCTTCCTTGTCGCTGGCCAGTTCCACCGCGATGTGCGAGGTGCGCCCGGTTACCGTGGCCTGGATGCGCTGCTGGTATTTGCCCTGGCCGAGCTGCACCAGCGACTGGTCGTTGAGGCGGAACCACGGAATGCCGCGTGCGTCGGCGGCCTTGACCAGTGAGGTCGTCGACGGGCCCAGCGCGCGGCGCTGCGCGAAGCGGATGAACTCGTCGCGCGCGGCGGTCCAATTCCAGCCCTCGGGCACCCCATTCGCTGGCCGCAGCGGATCGGGCAGCAGCGAGCACAGCAGGCGCAGCGCCAGCTCGCCGGCTTCGACGCCTTCTTCCTTCTGCACGTATTCGTAGACCACCGAGTACACGCCGGGCTTGTCGCTGCTGCGCGTCTTGCCGAAGCTCACGTCTTCGCCGGCGACGTTCTGCAGTTCGATCGCGACGTGCTCGAGCACGTGGCCGAGCCAGGTGCCCTCGTTCTCGCGCATGCGCCGGATCAGCCCGCCGGGTTCCCGATACGAACAGCCGTGTTCGGCGAGGTTGGGCAGGGCCGCGACCAGGCCGTCGATGAACGCAGCGCCCAATCTTGCGGTGGGCCACTGTTCGAGCTCGCCGAGGTCGAGCTCCAGCCGGATCACCGGAAAGTGCGCATACAGCGAGGGGCCTACATAGACCGCACGATCGAGAATGCGCATTCAGGGCTCCGGCTGCGTTGCGATGGCCTTAAGTCCGCGGCGTCCACGGAGTGCTGGCTCAGGTCTTGCGGGTCGACAGCGCATTCGCCTGCGCTTTCCGAGTATGCAAATTGAACGTAGCCCCCGCAACCAGGATATGCACGGTCAGTCCCAGCAGGCACACCGGCTGGCCTTCGTCGATCGAGGCCATCGACGAGAACTCCAGTCGCGCGGCATCGACCACGGTCACCGCGCCGCTGCCGACCACCTCCAGCGTGTTGTCCTCGGCGATGAAGGCCGCGCTGTCCTCGTCGAGGCCGATGCCGATCGGGAACGGGTTGTAGGCCAGCGCGGTGACCAGCCGGCCGAGCCGATCGCGCTGGCGGAAGTGCTGGTCGATGATGAAGCGGTTGGTCAGCCCGAGCCCCGGTGCGAGGCGCACGCTGCCGGCCATCGGCGAGGAGCCCTCGTCGCCGAATGCGATCATGTGTTCGCTGAGCACGCTGGCGCCCGCGCTGGTGCCGGCCACGTGCACGCCGTTGGCGTTCTGCGTGCGGATCATGCGCGCCACGTCGGTGCCGCCGAGCAGGGTGGTGATGCGCAGCTGGTTGCCGCCGGTGAGGAAGATGCCGGTCGCGCGCTTGATCGTGCCGAGCTTGGCGCGATCCGAACAATCCTCGCGGGATTCGAAGTCCACCGCAGCAGCTTCCGCAGCACCCAGCTCACGGAAGATCCGCGCATAGCGGGCGCCGGTATCGACCAGTCGGCTGGCGGTCGGGATCACCGCGATGTTCGCCTTGCTGCCGCCGCACAGGTCGACGAAGCGTCGCAGGATGCGCGGGTCGTTCTCCTTCTCCTCGGCGCCACCGATTGGAACGATCCAACCACGCTCCTCGCCGTCGGCGACCTTGCTGGGACTCATGCGCTACCTGTGGAATTCTCGCGATCGCGCATCATATCAGCGCGCGCAGCGGGCGCCGCGCCGCTGCCGCGCACGCTCGAAGTCGGCAGCCCGGCGTGCAATCATGCATCGAGCCTGCGGCCGCAACGGTCGCGAGCCCAACCGCAAGGGCATCCGCGCATGGATCCGATCGGTTCCACCGAACGTCCCGGCACTGCGGGCCAGTCGCGGCTGGCCGTGCTGATCGATGCCGACAATGCGCAGGCCTCGGTGGTCGAGGCGATCCTCGACGAGGTGGCCCGCTACGGCGTGGCCAGCGTCAAGCGCATCTACGGCGACTGGACCGAGCCGGCACTCGGCAAATGGAAGAAATCGCTGCTGGAGCATTCGATCCAGCCGGTGCAGCAGTTCGCCTACACGCGCGGCAAGAACGCGACCGACAGCGCGTTGATCATCGATGCGATGGACTTGCTCTATACGCGCCGGTTCGACGGATTCTGCCTCGTATCGAGCGACAGCGACTTCACGCGTCTCGCGCAGCGCCTGCGCGAGGAAGGCATGTCGGTATACGGATTCGGCGAGCGCAAGACGCCCGCGCCGTTCCTGAAGGCCTGCGACAAGTTCATCTACACCGACCTGCTGGTGCGCGCCGACACGACTGCCGAGACGCCGGCAGCCGTGGCACCGAGCGTGACAGCGGGCACGGCAACATCGGCCGCGCCGGCGCGGTCTTCGAAGGTGGACAAGAAACCGCAGCCGTCCAAGCCCGACAACTTTCCCAGCGCACTGGTCAGGCAGGCCATTGGCGAGGCCGGGGACGACTCCGGGTGGGCGCACCTCGGCGCGGTGGGCAGCTATCTGACCAAGATCCGCCCCGAGTTCGATGCGCGGTTGTACGGGCACAAGAAACTCAGCGACCTGCTGCGCAGTCGTCCCGGCGAGTTCTTGCTGGAGGAACGCGGCGTCGAGGGCAGCCCGTCGAAAACCGTCTACGTGCGCTTGGCGAACAAGGCGGTCGACGGTCCCCGGCGCCGGCAGCCGTAGTCCCATCCACTCCCCTCAAGCCGACTCGATGAAGCGTGCGACGGCTTCGATCGGCAGGCGCTGGATGTCCGGCACGCGGCAATCCGGTGCCGGGTGCCCGACGACCAGCAGCAGGTACGGCATCTCGTTCTTCGGCCGTTCGAGGATCTGATTGAGGAAGGCCATCGGGCTGGGCGTATGGGTCAGCGTGGCCAGGCCCGCAGTGTGCAGCGCGGCGATCAGCAGCCCGGTGGCGATGCCGACCGATTCGTGCGGGTAGTAGCGTTTGTGCTTGACACCGTGGGCGTCGACGCCGAAGCGTTCGTAGAAGATCGCGATCAGCCAGGGCGCCGTTTCGAGGAACGGCTTGTTGGCGTCGGTGCCCAGCGGCGCCAGCGCGTCGAGCCACTGATCCGGTGCACGATGGTCGTAGAACGCGCGTTCCTCGGCTTCGGCCGCGACCCGGATGCGCTGCTTGATCGCGGGGTCGGCGACCGCGACGAAGCGCCATGGTTGCTGGTTGGCGCCGCTGGGTGCGCTTGCCGCGGCACGCAGGCACTCGGCGATCAGCGCGCGCGCCACCGGCCGATCGGAAAAATCGCGCACCGTGCGCCGGCTGGCCATCTGCGCGGCGAATGCCGCGGCACGCTCGAGCCGCTGTGCATCGCTCAACGGCTCGGATGGTGGCAATTCGATCGTGGCGGGCGGCTGCATCGGCGTCGATGGGGTCGGATCGGGACGAGCATGCTGGCGCACCCGCAGGGATGCAGCAACCGCAAGTCGGCATGCCGTCCGATCAACCCGATCGCGATGCCAGTCCGCGCCGCTCGCTTTGTCCGGGGTCCTGCGCAGGAACACAGCCTCGCATCCATGTTGCGCGGTTGCGATCCATCGTCGCGACTCAGGCATCAACGAGGGGGTCGTGTCGACCCGCAGCGGGCGGCTGTGCAGCCGCCGACGACGACCCGTGGTCGACGCCCGCGAGATGGCGCGCCTGCCGCGCGGGAATGGCCGCAGTGCCCTTGCGTTGCCGCGGCGCTGGCAGCGCGCTGTCGCGCGGCTCGAAGTCGAAGCGGCTGCGGCCGCCGGCGGCACGATAGTCGGCGAGCACCGCGGCATCGACTACTTCCGGATTGCTGCGCGCGCGCGCGTGCAGGTGCTCGCGCAGCAGCAGCACCATGCGTTCGTGGGCGAGCGCGTGGGTTTGCCCGGTGCGCGCGTACAGCCAGTCGGAAAATTCGAGGAAGCGCGCGAACGGCGCGTGTTCGAGCAGCAGCGCGAGCGTGCGCGGATGCCGTCCCGAGTTGGCCACGATGTCCCAGTAGCGCGAAAAGCGCGACAGCCGCTGCATGCTCGCGAAGTCGATCGCATCGGTGGCCAGGATGTTGTACGGCGGATCCGGATTGAAGCGCAGGCCGAAGGCCTCGGCGTGGCGCGCGATCGGCGCACCGCGCAGGCGCTTGAGTATCCCGAACTGGATCTCGTGCGGCGCCAGCGCCACCAGGCGGTCGAAGCCGGCGGCGAAACTGGCCATGTCCTCGCCGGGCAGTCCGGCGATCAAATCGACGTGCAGATGCGCGTGGCTGTGGCTGCGCAGCCAGCGCAGGTTGGCCTCGGCGGCCGCATCGTCCTGGCGCCGCGAGATGCGTGCCTGCACGTCGGGATTGAAGGTCTGGATGCCGATCTCGAACTGCAGGCAACCGGGCGGAAACTGCGCGATCAACGCCTTCAAGCGCTGTGGCAGGTGGTCGGGAATCAGCTCGAAGTGCACGAACAGCGGATCCTCGGGTGCTGCCTGCAAGCGCTCGAGGAAGAAGCCGAGGATCGCGACCGAGGTATCGACCTTGAGGTTGAAGGTGCGGTCGACGAACTTGAAGCGCCGCGCACCGCGCGCATGCAGTTCGGCCAATGCGGCGAGGAATGCATCCAGCGGGAATGGCCACGCGCTGCGGTCCAGCGCCGACAGGCAGAACTCGCACTTGAACGGACAGCCGCGCGATGCCTCCACGTACAGGTGGCGACGCTGCAGGTCGTCGTCGCTGTACTCGGCATACGGCATCGCCAGCGCGGCCAGCGGCGGCTGTTCGCCCGCGATCACCCGTGCTGCGGGGCGCTCGCCGCGCAGCAGCGCCTGCGCGAGTTCGGCAAAGCTGCGATCGCCCCAGCCGGTGATCAGGTAATCGGCCAGTTGCACGATGCGTTGCGACCCATGTTCATGGCTGACCTCGGGCCCGCCGAGCACGACCAGGATCTGCGGCGCCACCGCACGCAACTGGCCGACCAGCCGCGTGGTTTCCTCGACGTTCCAGATGTACACGCCCAGCCCGATGATGCGCGGCGCCCCCGCCAGCAGCTTCTCGACGATCTCCTCGGTCTTCTGGCCGATCACGAACTCGCGGATTTCGGAATCCGCGCGCAGTTCGCCGAGGTTGGCGCGCAGGCAGCGCAGGCCCATCGAGGCATGGGCGAAGCGCGCGTTGAGGGTGGCGAGCACGATGCTGGGCATGCGCGCATGATAAGCGGTCCGGCGTCGCTCACGCCGCGCCCGGGCTCGGTTGCACTGACCGCCGGCGCGGATCCTCCGACCCTATGTGCGCTGGGGAACAGTCGTGGGTTTGTGCGCAGCGCACACTGCATGCAGCGTAACCGCCTGCGAAGCCCACCCTCGCGTGCCGGATCGCGTTGCATGGCCACGCCGCTGCGGTCGAGCCGCTCGTCGACCTCGGCTTGGCATGCGACATGGTGGAGTGTGGGCCTCCACCGTCCCCGAGAGAGTCCGACGATGCGCCACATCCTGCTTGCCACCCTCCTGAGCGTGCTGCCGACCATGACCCACGCCATCGAAGAGCCGAAGTACGCCGTCGTGCGCAGCGTCGATGCGGTCGAAATCCGTCAGTACGCCCCGTACGTGGTGGCCGAGGTCGAAGTCGCCGGCACTGCCGACAAGGCGAGCAACGACGGGTTCCGGATCCTCGCTGGCTACATCTTCGGCAACAATCGCAGCCAGTCGAAGCTGGAAATGACCGCGCCCGTCACCCAGGAAGCGGTCTCGGTGAAGCTGCCGATGACCGCGCCGGTGACCCGCGAGCAGGCACCCGGCGGCTACCGGGTGCAGTTCGTGCTGCCACGCGAAGTCGGCCTCGACAGCGCACCGATACCGTTGGACCAGCGCATCAGCCTGCGCGAGGTGCCGGCCACCCGGATGGCGGTGCTGCGCTTCTCGGGACTGTGGACCGAAGCGAACTATCGCAAGCACCTCGATCAGATGCAGGCTACGTTGCGCCGCGCGGGTCTGGCCTGGGTCGGTGAGCCGATCTACTCGCGCTACAACGCGCCGTGGACGCCGTGGTTCATGCGCCGCAACGAGATCTGGCTGCGACTCGGCCCCGACGCTGGATGATCGATTCGCCGACCCGCGGCACACTCGAGCGGGTCG
>JANOEA010000526.1:0-3563 GCA_031412975.1 Pseudomonadota bacterium
TCTCCAGCGACGGGCCCGTGCCGCCGAGGCTGGCCAGCACGCCGATCAGCAGGACCAACGCGATCACCCCGAACACCAGGCGACGGGTGAAGTTGAACGCACCCCAGGTGCCGCGGATGAGGCGCACGAAGAAATTGGGCTTGCCGTTGTCGGCCATGATCGGGGGTGCCAGATGGGGATTCGATGGACCAAGGGTAGCGGATCGCACCGCGAAATCGATGGACCGAAGGTCACGTCACGCGCGTGTGACGATGCTCAGTGGGGCGGGTTGCCCGCCGCCGCTTCCGCCACCGCGGCCGGCACGCCGTCGCGCCGCATCTGCAGCACCCGACTGCGGAAGCGCGCCGAAAGCAGCACGGCGGCGACGCTGAGTCCGGCGATCAACCCGACCCACAAGCCGGTCGCGCCCCAGCCGCGCGCGATGCCGAGCCACCAGCCGAGCGGAAAGCCCACGCCCCAGTACGCGAGCACCGTGATCGCGGCCGGGATCGCGGTGTCCTTGAGTCCGCGCAGCGCGCCGTTGGCCAGCGCCTGGATGCCGTCGGAGAACTGGAACACGGCGGCGAACCACAGCAGGCTGGCGGCCATCGCCACCACCGGCAGATCGCTGGTGTAGAGGCCGGCGATGGTGGTCGGAATCGCGAACATCGCCGCGGCCGAGGCGATCTGCGCGATCAGCACCAGCACCAGGCCCGCCATCGCCGCACCGGCGATCGCATCGACGTCGCGCCGGCCGACCGCATTGCCGACCCGCACCGTGGTGGCCATCGCGATGCCCAGCGGCACCATGAAGGCCAGCGAGGCGATGTTGATCGCGATCGCATGCGCGGCGGCCGGCACCTGCCCGAGCGAGCCGATCAGCAGGGCGCTGACCACGAACAAGCCGCCCTCCATGAACAGCGCCATGCCCATCGGCACGCCGATCCGCAGCAGGCCATAGATCGCGCGCCACTGCGGCCCGTCGAAGCGCGCGAACAGCTGCGCCTGCGAGTAGCTACGGCGCCGCGCGAGGTACAGCAGGAAAGCCAGCGCCTGGCACCAGATCGCGATCGCATGCGCATAGCCCGCGCCTGCCGCACCGAGTGCCGGGAACCCGAGCTTGCCGTACATCAACACCACGGCGACCGGGGTGAGCACCAGCACCCCGAGCAGGCTGAAGTACAGCGTGGGCCGCGACAGCGACATGCCCTCGCTGGTGTTCTTGCAGGCGAAGAACAGCGCAAGACCCGGTGCACCCCAGGCGATCGCGCGCAGGAACGCGCCCGCGTCGGGGATGATGTCGGGCGCGACCTGCGCGAAACGCAGCAGGCCATCGGCCTGGCGCACCAGCAACATCAGCAGCACGCCCGCGATCAGCGCCAGCCACAGGGCCTGGCGGAATACCGCGCCGACCGCATCGCGGCGTCCGGCACCATCGAGCTGCGCGGTCGCGGGCGTGACCGCGAGCATCACGCCGATCACCACCAGCAGCACCACCACCCAGATCTGGTAACCCTGCGAAACGGCCGCCAGTACCTGCGTGCCGAGGCGCCCGGCGAGCACGGTGTCGACGGTGTTCATGCCGACCGTGAGCAGCTGGCCCATCACGATCGGCAGGGCGAGCACGAAGGTCGCTGCCACCTCGTGCGCAAGGCGGCGCCGGCGCAATCCGGATTTCATTGTTGAGTGCAGGGCAAGCGGGCGCGTATGGTATCGCACGGCCAAGACGGCCTTGCTTTCGATCGGGAGAGGCAATGACCACGGTACTGGTGACCGGCGCGACGGGATTCGTGGGCCAGCATCTGCTGCGCGAGCTGCATGCCACGGGTGCGACGGTGCGCGCGCTGTCGCGCTCGTCCGCGTCCGATGCCACGCTCGCGGCCGCCGGGATCGCCTGCGTGCGCGGCGATCTCGCGCAGCCGGAGTCGCTCGCCGCGGCGGTGACGGCAGACCTCGATGCGGTATTCCATACCGCGGCCGACACCAGCACCTGGCGCGGCGATGCAGTGCGCCAGACCGTGGTCAACGTGGAAGGCACGCGCGCGCTGGCGCAGGCCGCGCTCGCGCGTGGGGTGCGCCTGATCCACACCGCCAGCGTGTCGTGTTTCAGCCATCTGGTGCATGCAACGCTTACCGAGGACACGCCGCGGCGCGGCGGCGAGAGCTGGGTCAACTACGAACGCAGCAAATATCTCGGCGAGGAGGCGGTGCGCGCGGCGATGGCGCAGGGACTGCAGGCGACCATCCTGTACCCCGCGCATATCTTCGGCCCGGGCGATACCCGCAACTGGGCACGCCTGGTGCAGCTGGTCGATCGCGGCGAACTGCCCGGTGCACCGCCGGGTGCCGGCGCATTCGCCGACGTGCGCGAAGTCGCGCGCGCGCACGTCGCGGCGTGGCAGCGCGACTGCGTGGGGCGCAGTTATCTGCTCGGCGGCGAGCACGCGCGGTTCCTCGACCTGATCCAGCGCATCGGCAGTCGACTCGGGCGACAGGTGCCCACGCGCGCCACGCCGGCCTTCGCACTCAAGGCGTATGCGCGATTGCAGGAATTGATCGCCGGCATGCGCGGTCGTGTTCCGGCGCTGACCGCGGAGGCCGCGCAGTTCACCTGCCATGATCTTGCGGTCGACTCCTCGCGCGCGCAGCGCGAGCTCGATTATCGCATCACCCCGCTCGACCGCCTGCTCGACGACACCATCGACTGGATGCGCGGCGCGGGCATGCTGGTGCGCCCATGAGCGAGCAACCGACCGTTTCCACGCCGGCGACGCCCGCACCGCCGCCCGCGCCGCGGGTGGCGGCAGCCGCGAAAGCCGAAGGCGACACCTGTCCGAACTGTGGCGCGGCGACCTGGGGCGAGTTCTGCTTTGCTTGCGGGCAGCCGCGCAAGGGCCTGATCCGGCGTTTCTCCAGCATCCTCGGCGATTTCCTCGATACCGTGTTCAGCATCGACAACCGTACGCTGCGCACGCTGGGGCCGCTGTATTTCAAGCCCGGTCACCTGACCTGCGAATACATCGCCGGGCGCCGGGTGCGCCATGTCACGCCGTTCCGGCTGTTCTTCTTCCTCTGCATATTCTCGTTCTTCGCCTTGAAGCTGTATGCGGAGCAGTCCGAGAATGCGATCGACTTCGGCGATGAAGGCGACGCTGAACTGGCGGAGGCGAAGAGCCCCGAAGCGGTCGATGCGTGGCTGGCGTCGACCTTGAGCAAGCTCGATGCCGGCAGCGCCGGGTTGCGCAAGGGGCCCGACGCGGTCGGTAGCGCGCAGCCTGCGGTCGACAAAGCACAGACGCGGCTGGCCAAGAGCCGCGCCAAATTCGAAGCCAAGGCTGCTAAGCGCAAGACGTGGCTGGCCGAGGTCGCTGCCGCGCGCGCGGCAGGCCGCCCCGACCCCCCCGACCCGCTCGACGAACTCGATGGCGGACTCAACTTCGGCGACGGCCCATGGGACCCGCAGAAAAATCCGATCGCGATCAGCTGGTGGCCGGATGCGGGCAACGCGATCCTGAATACGCGCGCGGCGCGCGTGACCGCCGCGATCCGCAACGCGCGCCGCGATCCCAAGCCGCTGATCGAGG
>JANOEA010000527.1:0-3026 GCA_031412975.1 Pseudomonadota bacterium
TTGTCGGTTTCCTGGTCCTTGGTGGTGACCAGGATGACCGGGATATGGCTGGTGTTCGGATCCTTGCTGATCTGGCGGGTGGCCTGGAAGCCGTTGAGGTTCGGCATTACCACGTCCATCAGGATCAGGTCCGGAAGTTCGCGCTTGGCCGCTTCGACGCCGGCCGCGCCGTCCTCGGCGGTCATGACCTGGTGGCCGAGTTTTTCGACCACGCGTGTCAGGCCCAGCAACTGCGAGGGCGAGTCGTCGACGATGAGCACGCGGGCCATGGAATCGGTTGCCTGTTGTGGCGCTGGATGAAGAGGGGTGACCGCGCTTCAGAGCGCGACTACAGTGCGGCCGAAAGACTCCCCGGACATCATCGTAGCAAAAACGTCGGCCAAGCCGTCCAACCCGACCTCGCGGGTGGCGATGCGGTCCAGATGGACGGGCTTCCAGTCGCTGGCGAGGCGCTCCCACACCTGGCGGCGGATGTCGTAGGCGGTGCCGGCCGAGGCGATCCCGAGCAGGCTCACGCCGCGGATGATGAAGGGCATCACCGTGGTGTGCAGTTCATGGCCCCCCGCGAGGCCGCACGAGGCGATGTTGCCATAGGGGTGGATCACCCGCGTCAGGCCCTCCAGCATGCCGCCACCGACGTTGTCGATCGCACCGGCCCAGCGTGGTGTCTCCAGCGGGCGCTGGCCCCAGTGCAGCCCTTCGCGCGAGATGCACTGGCGCGCGCCGAGCGACTGCAGGAAGTCGAAATGCGCGGGCTTGCCGGTGATCGCATGCGCTTCGAAGCCGGCGCGGGTCAGCACGTCGATCGCGAGCATGCCCACCCCGCCGGTGGCGCCGGTGACCACGATCGCTCCCATCTCCGGTCGCTGGCCGTTGGCCAGCATGCGATGCAGCGAAAGCGCCGCGGTGAAGCCGGCGGTGCCGAGCACCATCGATTCGCGCAGGCTCAAACCGGCCGGCAGCGGCACCACCCAGTCGGCTTCCAGGCGCGCGTACTCGCTGTAGCCCCCGTCGCGGGTTTCCGACAGGCCGCAGCCGGTGACCAGCACCGCGTCGCCTTCGCGCCAGCGCGCATCGCGCGACGCGATCACGTGGCCGGCCACGTCGATGCCGCCGACCAGTGGCGAGCGACGCAGGATGCGGCCCTTGCCGCTGCCGGCGAGGCCGTCCTTGTAGTTGACCGAGGAGTAGGCGACGCGGATATCCACCTCGCCCGGCGCCAGCGCGTCGAAGTCGATCTGCTCGACGCCGGCTGCGTGCTCATCGCCGCTGGCGTGGATGCGGAAGGCGCGGAAACTATCGGGAGTGCTCATGATCGGTCTCGACGGGATGGCCGCAGCGTGGCAGCGGTCTACGCGGGTTCAGGGGGCCGGGCGCAGTTCGACGCGCTGCGGCTCGGCCACGCTCGCGCGCGGCAGCGTCGCGCGCACGCCAGCATAGCCACTCATCTCGACCGCGAGATCGACGCTGTCGAGCTGTGCTTCGCATATATCACGACCGGCCAGCGTGCGCCCCGAGTAGGTGTCGAACAGGATGCGCAGCGCAAAGCCGCCGTCGGCTGCGCTCTGCCGGGTCACGCTCATGCGCCCGGCGGAGCGTTCGTTCCAGGCGGCCTCGACCGCGGCGTCGGCGATCGGCGTGCCGTCGCGTGCATCCACCACGACGCCGGATACCGCAACCTCATCGAGCGGGCAGGCGGCCTCGGCGAGGCCTGCCGTGAGCAGGGCGACAAGCATCGTGGCACGCTGGATCGCGACGACGTCCATGCGCCTCAGTTGGCCTTGTGGATCGCGCGCTTGTCGACCGCCAGCGCGGCTTCGTGCACTGCCTCCGACAAGGTCGGATGCGCGTGGCAGATCCGCGCGAGATCTTCGGCCGAACCGTGGAACTCCATCGCCACCACCGCTTCGGCGATCAGTTCGGACACGCATGCGCCGACCATGTGCACGCCAAGCAGGCGATCGGTCTCGGCATGCGCGATCACCTTGACCAGACCGGCGGGCTCGTTCATCGCGACCGCGCGCCCGATCGCCGCGAACGGGAACGAGCCGCTGCGATAGGGGATGCCTTCGGCCTTCAGTTGCTGCTCGGTCTTGCCGACCCAGGCGACCTCGGGCTCGGTATAGATCACCCACGGGATGGTGTCGTGGTTCACGTGGCCGGGTTTGCCGGCGATGATCTCGGCCACCGCGATGCCCTCTTCGGACGCCTTGTGCGCGAGCATCGCACCGCGCACGCAATCGCCGACCGCCCACACGCCCTCGACGCCGGTCCAGTTGTGCGCGTCGACGACGTAGCGCCCGCGCTCGTCGGTGCGCACGCCGCTGTCCTCCGCGAGGCAGCCGGCGGTCGCCGCGCGGCGCCCGACCGATACCAGCAGCTTGTCGAACACCATCGTCTGCGCACCCTTGCCCGAGTCGAAACTCAGGTGCACCTGGTTTTGCTCGATCGCGACCGCGGAGCACTTGCTGCCGAGCCGGATATCGAGGCCCTGCTTCTTGAACTCGCGCTGCGCGGCCTTGGCGATGTCGGCATCGACCGCGCCGAGGAACTCGGGCAACGCCTCGAAGATCGTGACCTCGCTGCCGAGCCGCTTCCATACGCTGCCCAGTTCCAGACCGATCACGCCCGCGCCGATCACGCCGAGGCGCTTTGGAACCTCGGTGAGGTCCAGCGCGCCCTGGTTGTCGAGGATCAGGCGGTTGTCGAACTTCGCGAACGGCAGCTCGATCGGCTGGCTGCCGGTGGCGAGGATGACGTGCCTGCCGACTATGCTGCTCTTGCTGCCGTCGTGGGCGGTGATCTCGACCGTGCGATTCGCGAGCAGGCGACCGAATCCGGCCAGCGGCGTGACCTTGTTGGCCTTGAACAGACTGGCGATGCCGCCGGTGAACTGCTTCACGATCCTGTCCTTGCGAGCGATCATCGTCTTGATGTCGATCGTCGGCTTGAGCGCGCTGATGCCGTGGTCGGAGAAGGTGTGGGTGAGGTTGTGGAACTGCTTGGAAGAATCCAGCAGCGCCTTG
>JANOEA010000528.1:0-1656 GCA_031412975.1 Pseudomonadota bacterium
CTACGTTGAACATAATATCCGGGAACACCTCGACCACCATCCTGTGGTCTCCGGTGGCCGACGCGACCTCCTATTCGGTCTCGATGTCGCTGGCTCCAGGTGGGCCGTACACCGCCGGCGCGTGCACGGCCGCTGGCGACACCCACTGCAACCTGACGCCGACCAACGGCATCACCTACTTCGCGGTGGTGCAGGCGAACGGTCCGGGTGGCACCGGCACGCGCTCGGCCGAGGTTTCGCTGACCGCGCTCAACACCCTGACGTTGCTTCCGGTGCTGACGGGCATCGCGGGCAACAACGCGAACCTGGTCAGCTGGCCGAGGATTCCTGCCGCGACTTCGTACCTGGTGAATCGGCGCACCGGCGCCGGGCCGTGGTCGCAGGTCGGCACGCCGACGGTGTCGATTCACTATGACGAGGATGTACTCAACGCAGAGAGCTACCAGTACGCCATCCAGTCGGTGGTGGCTGGAGTCCCCGGCGCGTGGTCGCTGAGCACCGCGCCGCTTGCCGCGAGCAGCGCGCTGCCGCTGCCGCCCGTCATCTCGCTCACGCCTGGCAACGCGCTCGTCACCGTCCGCTGGGTGCCCGTCCCCGGCGCCGCCTCGTACACCGGCCGGTCGTCGCTGGTGCAAGGCGGACCCTACGGCAGCACCTGTGCGCCGGTGGGCGCGTTCGAGACGGTCTGCAACGCGACCATTCCCAATGGCGCGCCCGGCTACCTCGTCGCGCAGACCAGCAACGGCGCGACCTTCAGCATCTATTCTCCCGAGGCCGCGGCGACGCCAAGCGCGATGCTGCCGCTTGCGAACAACCCCAACCCGTCCATCGTGGCGATGAAGGTGCGGCTGACCTGGGTCGCAGCGTCGGGCGCCGCCACCAGCTACCGCATCTACCGGCGCTCGCCGACCACCGCGCCGGCACTGATTGCCCAGACCCCCGGCCTGACGTTCGACGACGATTTCCTCACTACCGGCGTCGTCTACCGGTACTGGCTGCAGCCGATCAACGCGACCGGCCCCGGCGCGTGGTCGGCCGGGATTCCGGCCACCGCGCCGTAGCGCCCCGCTGGGTCCGCGCCACGTGGGGGCCGTCTTCGACTTGTCGCGGCTCCTTTCGCGCAGCTCAGGCGAATCATCCTTTGAGCAGCTCGGGAATCCAGCGGCCGCCGGTGACAACTTCCATGTGTGAGCAGCCGGCGGCCTGGTGCGTCACCCGCGCGCCGAGTGACGCCTTCACGCAGAAGGTGCCGGTGACCGGCGCGGTGATCGTCACCACGCCGCAGGACATCGCGCTGATCGATGCGCGCAAGGGGCTCAAGATGTTCGAGAAGGTCGGCGTGCCGATCGTGGGCGTCGTCGAGAACATGAGCATCCACGTCTGCGGCAACTGCGGCCACGCCGAACACATCTTCGGCGAAGGCGGCGCGCAAAAAATGTGCAACGACTACCAGGTGCCGTTCCTGGGCTCGCTGCCTCTGGACATCCGCATCCGCGAGCAGGCGGCCGATATCGCGGCCGCTAGCATCATCGTCGACAGAATTGGCCACACTGCCGTCACGAAGATCATTCCCCAGAGAGCACCCCAACTGTCCGGTGGCTGGGCGAGTTGTCGCAGCCATCGCAGCCGACCAAGAACGCCAGTGCGCCGTACACA
>JANOEA010000529.1:0-5492 GCA_031412975.1 Pseudomonadota bacterium
GACGTGGATCAGGAGCAGCTCGATCGCTCGTTCCGTGTTTTCTGCGCCTTGCAGGATGTGCAGCGCGAGACCGGCGCCCAGGGGCTGGCGGTGCGCTGCTGGCCGGAGATGTTCACCGAATACGGCTGCGCTGCGTGCGGACCGATGGCGATGATGAACGGCCTGCGCGTGCCGTCGGCGTGCGAGGCCGACGTCAACGGCTCGATCACGCAGCTGCTGTTGCAAACGCTGGCCGACGAGCCGGCGTGGATGGCCGATCTGGTCGACATCACGCCGGCCGACGACAGCGCGGTGCTGTGGCACTGCGGCCTCGCACCGCTGTCGATGCGCGACCCTGAGGCCCAGGCGCAGGCCACCATCCACACCAACCGCAAGATGCCGCTGTTGCACCAGTTCCCGATCAAGCCGGGGCGCATCACGCTGGCGCGGCTTTCGCGCTCGCGCAACCAGGTCAAGCTGATGATCGCGGGCGCCACCGTGGTGCGCGCACCGATGGCGTTCACCGGCTGCTCCGGCACCGTGCGATTCGATCGCCCTGCGGGAGAGGTCGGCGAGCGGATCATGCAGGAAGGTCTCGAGCACCACTTCGCGCTGGCCTATGGGGATCACCGCCCTGCCCTGCGCGGCGTCGCCGAACGCTGGAACCTGCCGGTGCTCGAACTGGCATGAGCCCCCTGCCCACCGGCATCGAAGCACCCGACTGGGGCCGGATCCCGGCGCTCGCGATCACCGGTGCGGCGCAACTGGACGGCAGCGGCGGCGTGCTGATGCCGACCAGCGCGGGGCCGCTGATCATCACGCTGCACGAGGTCGGTGCGCGCTTGCGGCTCGGGCCGATCGCCCGCGACTACGGCATCCTGATCGCAGCCCCGACGGCGCTGGCGATCGAGTTGACTGCCGAAGCCGAGCGCACCCGGATCGCCGCCGGTGGGCTGGTGCTGAGCATCGAACACGAACCACTGGCCTTCAGCCTCGAACAGGCCGGTCGCCGCGTGCAGTCATCGCCGAGCGATGCGCATTTCGTGCGCCGCTTCCGCATTCCGCCGCTCGCCCGGCTCGAACACGGCTGGCTGCTCGGTCTCGAACTCGGGCACGCCACGCGGGTCTACGGGCTCGGCGAAAAGTGGGGCCGTCTCGACCATCGCGGCGAACTGATCCGTTCTTTCAACCACGACGCGCTCGGCGTCAATTCCGAGCGCAGCTACAAGAACACGCCGTTCGCGTGGAGCCCCGATGGCTGGGGCGTGTTCATCCATACCGCGGCCGCAGTCACGCATGCGGTCGGCTACGCGCCGTGGTCGCAACGCGCGTACGTGATCGAGGTGGATAGCCCCTCGCTGGATGCTTTCCTGCTCACCGGTCGCGATGCCGCGGAACAACTCGCGCAATACACCAGCCTGACCGGACGTGCGCCGATTCCGCCGCGCTGGAGCCTCGGTGTCATTCTTTCCAAGGCCTACTACAAGGACGCCGAGGAAATCCTCGCGGTGGCCCGCGAGGTGCGCCGGCGCGGAATGCCCTGCGAGACCATCACCTTCGATGGGCGTGCATGGCAGGACACCGACACCCGTTTCGCGTTCGAATGGTGCCCGAAGCGCTACCCGGATCCGCAGCCGGTGATCGCGGAGCTCAAGGCCATGGGCTTTCGAATCTGCGTGTGGGAATACCCGCTGATTTCGGTGAAAAACCCCTTGTTCGCCGAACTCGCGCAACGCGGCTGGCTGCTCAAGGACCGCCGCAGCGGCGAGGCCTATCGCTACCAGTGGGACCTCGAGCCTTTCGGACCGGTGCTCACGCCGCTGCCGGAATCCGGCCTGCTCGACTTCACCCATCCCGAGGCCTACGCGTACTGGCGGGATCGACATCGCGCGCTGTTCGACGCCGGCGTGGACATGATCAAGGCGGACTTCGGCGAGCAGGTCGACGAGAACATGGTGGCGAGTGATGGTGCTTCGGGCAGCGAGCTGCACAATGCCTACGGGCTGCTCTACAACCGCTGCGTGTACGAGGCGGCCGAACGCTACGCCAGGCACGGCGCCTTCCTGTTCAGCCGTGCGGCCTGGGCCGGCTCGCAGCGCTATCCCTCGCAATGGGGCGGCGACCCGCAGGCCGATTGGGGCGGGCTGGCTGCCAGCATTCGCGGCGCACTGTCGTGGGGGCTCAGCGGTGGTCCGTACTTCGCCACCGATGTCGGCGGTTTCTATGCCGATCGGCGCGACCCCGAGCTGTATGTTCGCTGGGCGCAAGCCGCGGTTTTCTCGGCCCACCTGCGCCTGCACGGCATCGGCCCGCGCGAGCCATGGAGCTATGGCGCGGATGCGGAAGCGGCCGTGAACCAGGCGCTCGAACTGCGCCAGCGGCTGCTGCCCTACCTCGAGGATTGCCTTGCCCAGGCCCACGCCAGCGGATTGCCGGTGCAACGTGCGATGGTGCTGGCCTGCCCCGCGGATCCTGCTGCGTGGTCGTTCGAGACCCAGTTTTTTTTCGGACCCGACATCCTGGTCGCGCCGTGTCTGGCGCCGGGAGGCGACGTGGAGATCTATCTGCCCGCGGGCGATTGGCAGGGCTGGTCTTCGGGCGAGACCTTGGCCGGTGGCCGAACTCATCGATTGCAGCTCGGGCTGTCGGACATCGCGATGTTCATGCGCGCCGGGAACAAAGGGCTGCCGACAGGGGAAATTCATGAAGCCGCTTGAGATCGCAATGGCTGCGGCCTCGAACGGACGACAAGGGGTGTTACCGGGATCCGTCTCGCGACACACGGGCTGCGCCGTTTGTGCGTGCCCCGTGCCAGCGTGAAGTGACGGGTCAATCTGCCCGCGGCAAACCAGCCGCGGCGACTACTTGCTGGGGAGAGGACAACATGCAGCAGATCAAGCCCAACCGCCCGCCGATCCATCGGCTGGCTGCCGCCATCATCGCCACGCTCGCAAGCGCACAGGCCATGGCGCAGGAACCACCCGCCGAGGACGACACGCCCACCACGCTCGACGCGCTCGTCGTGACCGCCCAGAAGCGGGAGCAGTCATTGCAGGAAGTGCCCGTCGCGGTGACCTATGTCGATGGCACGCAAGTCGAGCGGCTCGGCGGATTCAACATCGAACAGTTGAAGCTGCTGGTGCCCTCGCTCAACGTGCGAAAGACCAACACCGCGCTCAATCAGGCGCTGTTCCTGCGCGGCGTCGGCACCATCAACTTCGCCATTGCAGCGCAGCCCAGCGTGGCCGCCGTGCTCGACGGGGTCGTGCTGTCGTCGGCTGGTGAAGCCTTCGGCGATCTGTACGACGTCGAGCGGATCGAGGTGCTGCGCGGCCCGCAGGGCACGCTGTTCGGCAAGAACGCCTCGGCTGGCGTGGTCAACATCATCTCGAGGATGCCGGGCGAAGATTTCGGCGGCTACGTCGACATCGGCTGGTTCGAGGACAACGAAAGGCGCATCAAGGCGTCCATCGACGCGCCGTTTTCTCCTGCCTTGCGTTCGCGCACCACCGTGATCTGGGGCCAGTTCGACGGCAACATCGAGAACATCAGCTCCACCGAGGCAGGCGGCACCGTCAATGGTTACGACCGCAAGGGCATCCGCAGCGTCTGGCAAGCCGACCCGTCGGACAATGTCCTGCTGACCTTCATCGCCGACTACCGCGACTCGGACGACAACTGCTGCGTCGAAGTGATCGGCCAGGCGCCTACCGGGGCCAACGGCGCCGCGCTGAACTCCTTGCTGCGCACCAACTTCCAGGGCGACGAGACACGGGAGGTGCGACAGAACCTGCAGATGCGCTCGACCGAAGAGGCCTGGGGCCTTTCCCTGCAGGCGGATGTGAGTCTGGAAAACTCGACGCTGACCTCGATCACGGCATTCCGCACCTGGGACTCCACCGAATTCCGCGAGGGCGACTGGCTCGACACGCCGGCAGCCTACGTCGGCAACGCGTTCGCGCAGTTGCACGACTTCGGGCCACAGGAAACGGACACGTTCTCGCAAGAGCTGCGCCTGGCAGGTTCGATGGACATCGTCGATTACGTGCTCGGCGCCTACTACTCGCAGACCGACGCGGAACGTTACTTCCAGCGCGACACCATCGTCTGCCGTTCGACGACGTCGGCGCCGGATGCGACCGGTCTCGCACCCTGCCGCCCGGGCAGCTCCGTGATCGAGTCGCCCTCCGCGAATGCATTGTTCAGTGCCGATTTCAAGAACCTCGCAGTGTTCGCGGATGGGACCTTCCCGGTCTCGGACAGCTGGAACCTGATCGGCGGCCTGCGCTGGACGCGCGACGAAATCAGCTACGACCACCTGTACAACTTCTCGCCGGTCCCGGGCCCGGGAATTCGCACCCAGCCCGGTGGCGGTACCGCTTTCCTCAGCGGCAGCGATGATTCGACCGAGCTTTCCGGTCGCGCTGGCGTGCAGTGGGAAGTGAGCGACGACTTCATGACCTACCTGACCTACTCGCGCGGCTACAAGGGCCCGGCCTTCAACGTGTTCTTCAACATGGGTCCGAACAACACGAAGGTCATCGAAGCCGAGACCGCGGACTCGTTCGAGCTCGGCTTCAAGTCCACCCTGGCCGACGGCCGCGTCTTCATCAGCGGCGCTGCGTTCTCGGCCAATTACGACAACTTCCAGGCCAACAACTTCCTGTTCCTCAATGGGGCGCTGATCACGACGCTGACCAATGCCGGTGAGGTGACGACCGAGGGCCTCGAGCTCGAGATCATCGCGCAGGCGACCGATGCGTTGTCCTTCAGCGGTGGCATCGCCTACACCGACGCTCAAGTCGACAGCTTCCCGGTGCCCGACACCGCGCCGCCGGGCACCCAGCCCACGGTGCGCAGCGGCACGCAGCTGCCGCTCGCGCCGAAACTGAAGGCCTCGCTCGGCGCGCAATACCTGTTCGAGTTCGAGTCGTTCAACTTCACGCCGGGAATGATCTTCGCCTACCAGGACGAGCAGTGGTCGGATCTCAACGAGCCGGCCGCGCTGCGCATCCCGAGCTACTCGACGCTGGACCTGAGCTTCACCTTCGCCGACAAGGACGATCGCTATCGACTGTCGTTGATCGGTCGCAACGTCCTCGACGAGCAGTTCGTGGCACTGCGCACCGCGGGCGGCCCCGGCGGCGTGCCGAGGCTGCAGATTCCGCGCGAGGCGGATCGCTACTTCGGCTTGCAGTTCCGCATGAACTTCGGCGGCTTCTGAGTCGAAGGGCGGGCCCCTCTCCGGAGGGGCCCGTCATCCCCCCGATGCGTATCCTGTTCGTCGATGCCGGAAACTACTGCCGCTCGCCCGCTGCCGAGGCGGTTGCCCGCAGCCATGCCACTCGTGCCGGCCTGTCGCAGCAACTGAGCTTTGCCTCCGCAGGGCTCAAGGACAAGCACGCCGGCGACACCGCCGACCCGAGGACCATCGAGGCCTGCAGCGCCCGAGGCTACGACCTCGCTAGCTTCCGTTGTCGGGAAATCACGCCGGAGGATTTCGCGCGATCGGA
>JANOEA010000530.1:0-1986 GCA_031412975.1 Pseudomonadota bacterium
CGCCGTCAGTGCGGCAAGCCGGTGGGCCACGGCGTCCCTGTCGGCCCGACCTGCCCGATGTGCGCGGTTGCGCGCCAGCGCGGCTTCGACGGCGGAGATCAACTCGTCGGCGTCGACCGGCTTGGTCAGGAAATCCGCGGCTCCGAGCTTCATCGCGCGCACGCTGGCGGCGATGTCCCCACGGCCAGTGAGGAAGACGATGGGCAGCGCACTGCCCTGCGCCTGCAACGCCTGCTGCAGTTCGAGCCCGTTCAGGCCCGGCAGCGCCAGATCGAGCACGATGCAGCCGGGCGCCGTGTCGTCGTGCTGTGCCAGGAACTGCTCGGGAGAGGCAAAGGTCCGGACACAAAAGCCGGCGGCGCCGAGCAGGCGTTCGAGCGCCTTCAGCATGTCGGGTTCGTCATCGACGACATACACCGTGGCGCTGGGTTCAGCCATGCCCGCTTCCTGTGGGTTCGGCCGGCAGCTCGAATTCCAGCGTCGCGCCGCGCGGCGGATTGTTGCTCGCCCGCAGGTGGCCGCCGTGCGCCTCGATGATCGACCGGCAGATGGCCAGGCCCAGGCCGATGCCGTGGGACTTGCTGGTGACGAAGGGTTCGAATATTCGCTCGATGTCCTGCAGCGCGATGCCGTCGCCATTGTCGGAGATGGCGATCGCGACCGAGCCGCGCTCCGTCACTCTCGAACTGACGTGCAGGTGCGCTTCGCCACCGCGGCCGGCCACCGCATCACAGCCGTTGATGAGCAGATTCAGCATCACCTGCTGCAACTGCACCCGGTCGCCGGACACCGGCGGCAGGTTCAACGCGAAGGAAGTGTCCACGCTGACACGGCGATCGAGCAGTTCGCTTTGCATCAGACGCAAGGACTCCTCCGCGACGTGATTGAGGGCTAGCAGTGCATGCTTCGCGTCCTCCTTGCGCAGCATCGAGCGCAGCCGCTCGATCACCGCGCCGGCGCGCCGATCGCTGGCGACGATGTCGGCGAGGATCTCGGTCACGGTCTGGATCTGCGGTGGATCGCGCGCGAGCAGGCGCTGTGCGGCCTGCGCGTTGCTCAGGATCGCGGCCAGCGGCTGATTCAGTTCGTGCGCCAGCGATCCGGAGAGCTCGCCGAGCATCGCGACGCGCGACAGATGCGCGATCTCGTCACGCTGCGTCGCTGCCCTGCGCTCATTCTGGCGCCGCTCGGAGATGTCGACGAGCGACACCAGGTTCATCGACGGCTCGGCACCGCGCATCGGCGTCAGAAAAACCTCGACCGGCACCTCGATGCCGTCGCTGCGCAGCGCGTGCGTATCGCGGCCCAAGCCCATCGCACGCGGTCGCAACTCGGCGGCGAAGCCGTGGCGATAGGCCTCGTGCGAAGAGCGCAGCTTTTCGGGGACCAGCCGTTCGACCGTGCTTCCGACCAGTACGTCCCGGCCCAGGCCGAACAGGGACTCCGCCTGTGCGTTCGCAAGCGAGATCTGCCCCCGGGCATCGACGAGCAGCATCGCGTTCGGCGCCGCTTCGACCACGGCGCGAAAGCGCTCGGCGCTGGCTTGCAGCTCGGCCTGGCTGTGGCGCAGCTGCGCGGCGGTGCGCTGCGCTGCAAAGAGGTCCCAGGACAGTTCGTAGCCCATCGCGACGACGACGATGAAGAACCCCGGTGTCATGATCGTCGGCGCGCGCACGGCACCGGAGAGGATCAACACGGCGAACCCGACCACCAGCACGACGCAGGCGACGAGGCTACCGCCCACGACCGTGGCACGGCGGCGCGATACCGGGTCGCCAAGACGCCACAGCGTGACCGAGGCGTCGACGACGAAGGCGACCAGCAACAGGTTGGCGATCTGGGCGACGATCTGCCACGGATTGAGCGTGCCGATTGGCGAGGAAACAAGCTCCCCCAGAAAGCGCGAGTGCTCCAGACCGGAGACGTCCTGGAAGTTGACGTTGACGCCGGTGGTGAAGTTGAGCAGCACGGTCAGCAGGCGAAACG
>JANOEA010000531.1:0-6508 GCA_031412975.1 Pseudomonadota bacterium
CCCGCCCGGGTCACCGCCGTCGCCGCCTTGGCGGCTCCCAAACGGCGTATGGGTTGTCGGTACTATTCGGCTTGCATTGTGGGAGCCGCTACTGCGGCGACCGCAGGATCACCCGATCGCCGCAGTCGCCGCCATGGCGGCTCCCACAAGGCGGATGGGATGTCGGGACGATTCGGCTTGCATTGTGGGAGCCGCTACAGCGGCGACCGCAGGATCACCCGATCGCCGCAGTCGCCGCCATGGCGGCTCCCACAAGGTGTATGGGATGTCGGGACGATTCGGGATGCACCGTGGGAGACGCGACGCCCGACCCATGGATCGACGACCTTTCCGACATCGGCGGCTCAGTGTTTGGCGTGCCGCGCAACGATCTCGCGATAGCGCGCCAGCGTCTCCTCGTAGGTCTTGGCCGCCTCCAGGCGCTCGGCGTCCTTGCGCACCATGAAGGCGTTCTGCGCTTCGATCTGGCTGCGCGCGGTGCCGATGCTCTTGGCGATGTTGTCCGCCACCGGCTTCTTCGCGCGTTCGGACTCCGCGGCGACCGCCAGCAGCTCGGCCAGCGTGCGCTGCTGGCTCTCCAGCTGCAGCTTGGCGGTCGCGACCGCGGTGTCGATCATCTGCAGCTCCTGCTGGTGCGAGCGCGTGAGGTCGTCCTCGGTGGCATACGACATCAGCAGCACCTGGTCGGCCGCTTTCTGCTCGGCGGCGACGCGCTCGGCTTCGGCCTGCTCCTCCGCGGCGGCTTTTTCGGCGGCCAGTTCCTCGGCGGTCTTGACCCGCTCGAACTTGCGCACCGCCACGCCCTGTGCGTTCAGCTGGCTACCGCCGCCCGCACAGCGCACCGGATCGTAGGCGCTCGTGAAGTACGCCTCACCCTTGTCGTTGGTGCACTTGTAGATCTTCTGTTGCGCGTGCGCCGGCGCGGCCACGAACAGGGCGAGTACGGCCAACGCGGGCAGGATGCGTTTCATCGAACTCTCCGCAGGATGTCAGGACGGCCGGACGCCGCTCCCATACTGCGCACGATACCCGAGCAACCCGTCCCGGTGCTGAACCAGACCCGGCCGCTCGGCGGTCAACTGAAGCAGTTCGTCGAGTCCGGCGATCGCGACCACCGGCAATCCGAACGACTGCCGCACTTCGTCGGCTGCCGACAGCTCGCCGCTGCCGCGCTCCTGCCGGTCGAGCGCGATCAGCACCCCGCACGGGGTGGCACCATGCGCGCGGATCAGCGCCACCGACTCGCGCACCGAGGTGCCCGCGGTGATCACGTCGTCGACGATCAATACGCGGCCGGCCAGCGGTGCGCCGATCAGGATGCCGGCCTCGCCATGGTCCTTGGCCTCCTTGCGGTTGAATGCGACCGGCACGTCGCGCGCATGCATCTCGGCCAGCGCGATCGACGCCGCGGTGGCCAGCGCGATGCCCTTGTAGGCCGGCCCGAACAGCATGTCGAAGTCGATCCCCGCCGCCACCGCGCTGGCCGCATAGGCCTGGCCCAGCTCGCGCAGCGCGACCCCACTGTTGAACAGACCCGCATTGAAGAAGTACGGACTGATCCGCCCGGACTTGAGGGTGAACTGGCCGAAGCGCAGCACGTCGCAGCGCAGGGCGAGGTCGAGGAACGCGCGTTGGTGGTCGAGCATTGTGGGTGCGCTGCTGGTGGGTGGGTTGGCTGGTGTGGATTGTTGGTGGCGGGCGTATTGCCTTAGGGGTCAGGGTATAGGGCCCAGGGCCCAGGGCACAGGGCCCAGGGTGGAGGGCGAATGGTGCAGGGTATTGGACAGGGGGCAACGCGCTGGCGAGCCGATGCGAGTCTGCTGCGCACAACCACGTGACTGGGCCCTGGGCCCTGGGCCCTATACCCTATGCCGATGCCAGCTCGCTCCCGGGCCCAAGAAAACGCTCCCAACTCGCATGCGCATCATCACCGCCAACCTCAACGGCATCCGCTCGGCCACCGGCAAGGGTTTCTTCGACTGGTTCAAGCGGCAGCAGGCCGATGTGCTGTGCCTGCAGGAAACGCGCTGCCAGCGCACGCAGCTCGGCGACAAGGCGTTCTTTCCGCGCGGCTATCACGCGCACTTCCACGACGCCGAGACGCGCGGCTACAGCGGCGTGGCGGTGTACAGCAAACGCGAGCCCGATGCGCTGGTCGACAAGCTGGGCTGGGCGCCGTTCGACCGCGAGGGCCGTTTCCTGGAGGCGCGCTTCGGTGCGCTCAGCGTGGTCTCGCTGTACCTGCCGTCAGGCTCCTCGGGCGATGAGCGGCAGGGCTTCAAGTTCGAAGTGATGCGCTGGTTCGGCGAGCGGTTGCGCGAGTGGCAGGCCAGCGGTCGCCACGTGGTGCTGTGCGGCGACTGGAACATCGCGCACAAGCCGATTGACCTCAAGAACTGGCGCTCGAACCAGAAGAATTCCGGCTTCCTGCCCGAGGAACGCGCGTGGCTCGACCACGTGTTCGACGAGCTCGGCTGGGTCGACGCGCACCGCACGCTCAAGCCTGAGGTCGCCGAATACACCTGGTGGTCGAACCGCGCCAACGCGTGGGCCAGCAATGTCGGCTGGCGCATCGACTATCACGTGGTCACGCCCTCGCTGAAGCCCGCGCTGGCCGCGGCCAGGGTCTATCGCGACAGGAAGTTCTCCGACCACGCACCGCTGATCGTCGACTACGACCTGTGATTCATGCTTCGGGTGCGACCGCGGGCTGCGGCTTGCGGATGGTCGATTCATCGGCCAGGCCGGCACGCATCAGCAGCGCGAACGCGATGATCCCCGGCAGTGCTGCCAGCGTGGTCAGCAGGTAGAACTCGACATAGCCGAGCGACTCGATCAGTGCGCCGGCAGTAGTGCCGGTGATCAAACGACCCACCACCGAGGCGGCCGCGGTGAGCAGTGCGAACTGGGTGGCGGTGAACGACAGGTTGCACAGCGCCGACAAATAGGCCACCACCACCACGCCGCCGATCCCGCTGGCGAAATTCTCGAAACCGAAGGTGAAGGCCAGCATCGCATTGTTGTGGCCGATCACCGCCAGGCCCGCGAACGACAGGTTGCTCACGGCCATCAGTACCAGGCTCAGCAGCAGCGCGCGCTTGAGGCCCAGTGCGGTGTACAGCAGGCCGCCGGCGAAGATGCCGACCAGATAAGCGATGAATCCGTAGCCCACGTCGTAGGTCGCGATCTCGGTATTGCTGAAACCCAGGTCGTCGAGCAGCAGGCGCACGGTCAGGTTGGCCAGTGTGTCGCCGATCTTGTGCACCAGCACGAATAGCAGCACCAGCCATGCGCCGCGGCGCTGGAAGAACTCGACCAGTGGTTCGGCGACGGCCTTGAGTGCGCCGTTGAAGCCGCGCACTGCGGCTGGCTGCAGGGGTCGCGCCGGTTCGCCCAGCCACAGGCTCGCGATCACTGCCGGCAGCGCGAAGGCCGCGCACAGCAGGTAGGCCGCGCGCCAGCCCGAGTACTCGGCGACCAGCAGCGCGAGCGCGCCGGCCGACACCGAGCCGATGCGCCAGCCGTATTGCGACATGCCCGAGCCGGTGCCGAGCTGATGCGGTTGCAGGGTCTCGATCCGGTACGCATCGATCACGATGTCGAAGGTCGCACCCGCGATCCCGACCAGCACTGCCGCAAGCGCCACCGTGGCGAGACTTGCCTTGGGGTCGACCACGCCGAGGAATGCGACCGCCATCGCCACCATCACCGCGGCGATCCACAGCCACGAACAGCGCTGGCCGAAGCGCGCGAGGCCCGGCACGCGCAGCCGATCCACCGCGGGCGCCCACAGGAACTTCAGGTTGTAGACCAGGAACGCCAGCGAGAACGCGGTGACGCTCTTCTTGTCGATGCCGTCCTGCGCGAGTCGCGTGGTCAGCGTCGCGCCGATCATCGCGATCGGAAAGCCCGACGAGATGCCGAGCAGCAACGCGCCCAGCGGCGCATCTTCGAGATAGGGTCGGATGGCAGCGGGCAGCCGACTGCGCCAGCCGGTAATCGTCGAGCTCATGTGCGCCATGCTACAGGGCGTCAGCCAGGCGACTGAAGGTTATCCGCGGGCATGCCGCGGATTGTGACCGGCGTGGTGCTCCGGCGTGGCGAGCGCTGCTAACATTTGCGCACTCACTCCGGGATTCGCCAGCATGCCCGACTTCGTGTTGCGTGGCATCGAAAGCGCCCTCGCCGAACGCATCAAGTCGATCGCGCGCGAGCGCAACTGGTCGATCAACGACGTGATCCTGTACCTGGTCAAGGTCGGGCTTGGCGAGGCCGAAGAGTTTCCGGTCGAGCACGTCGCGCGCGACATCGCGCACCTGGGCGGCACCTGGGCACCCGACGAGAGCTCCGCGTTCCGCCAGGCCCTCGAGGCGTTCGAACAACTGCCCGAGAGCGACACGCCGTTCGGCACTGGCAAGCCGAACAAACCCTGAACGCGGAGCGCCGCCAGGTGCGCTGATTCGCGTGGTCGAGCAAAACCCTGTAGCATCCGCGCCGCTCGCTGCTTCGTCCCCCGGATTTCCCTTCGGAGTCGAATCGCCGCACGGCCCTCGGGTCGGGTGGCACGCAGTCTCAGGTTTTGAGCGGTCGCCAGTCCTGATGGACCTGCGTCCCGCCGACCCCGCCGCCCGGCGGACAGCGCGAGCCGGATCACACACCGCCATCCGGCGGAATCCGCAGACCAATCACCTGCAGCGCGGTTTTCCTGCATCTTGCATGCAGGGTCGGGAACGCTCCGGGATGAAACACGCAACAGGCGTTTGCCTGCGGCGTGGCCACAGGAGTGTTCACCATGTCTTTCGAATCCCTCGGGCTTTCGCCCGCGTTGCTGCGTGCGCTGGCTGACCAGGGCTACACGCAGCCGACCGCGATCCAGCTCGATGCCATCCCGCACGTCAGTGCTGGCCGCGACCTGCTGGCCGGCGCACAGACCGGCACCGGCAAGACGGCCGCATTCGCGCTGCCGTTGCTCAACCGGCTGTACCCCAACGGCAAGCGGCCGGAGAACGCGCGGCGCTGCCGCGCGTTGATCCTGACCCCGACCCGTGAGCTCGCAGCGCAGGTGCACGACAGCGTGCGCGACTACGGCAAGTACTGCGGGGTCAGCAGCACGGCGGTGTTCGGCGGCGTCGGCATGCCGCAGCAGATCCAGATCCTGCGCCGCGGCGTCGACGTGCTGGTCGCCACCCCGGGTCGCCTGATCGACCACATCGATCGCCGTGGCGTCGATTTGTCCGGGGTCGAGGTGCTGGTGCTCGACGAAGCCGACCGCATGCTCGACATGGGTTTCATGCCGCAGCTGAAGAAGATCCTCGCCATGCTGCCCAAGCAGCACCGGCAGACCCTGCTGTTCTCGGCGACCTTCTCCGATCCGATCAAGCAGCTCGCGCAGCAGTTCATGCGCGATCCGGTCGAGGTGCAGGTCGCGGCGCGCAACAGCGTGGCCTCGGGCGTGAGCCACATCGTGCATCCGGTCGATGCCTCGCGCAAGAAGGACCTGCTGCTGCATATCCTCTCGCAGGACAGCCGCCGGCAGTCGCTGGTGTTCTCGCGCACCAAACATGGCGCGGACAAGCTGGTCAAGCATCTCGAGCAGTTCGGCCTGCGCGCGGCCGCGATCCATGGCAACAAGAGCCAGGGCGCGCGCACCAAGGCACTGGCGGACTTCAAGTCCGGCAAGGTCGTGGTGCTGGTGGCTACCGATATCGCCGCACGTGGCCTGGATATCGACCAGCTGCCGGTGGTGATAAACGTCGACCTGCCGATGGTGGCCGAAGACTACGTGCACCGCATCGGTCGCACCGGTCGCAACGGTGCCGAAGGCAACGCGATCTCGCTGGTTTCGCAGGACGAGGCGGGTCTGCTGCGCGATATCCAGCGCCTGCTCAAGCGCGATATCGAGATCACCGCGGTGGCCGGCTTCGAGCCGCACTCGCCGCTGGTGCTGACCGGTGCGGCCGGCAATTCGCGTCCGGTGCAGAAGCCGCAGCAGCGCGGCAAGCCGCAGCAGCGTACGCCGGGCAAGTCGGCGCGTCCGGGCAGCCATGCACCGCGTGCGCATGCCGGCAACAAGAGCCGCAGTTCCGACGACGGCCGTCCGGGTCGCCGCGATGGGACGTCGGGGCAGGCGCAGCCCTCGCGCTGGGGTCGTTGAGCGGCGATCGGGTGGCTCGATAGGGGCCGCCCAGAGTGGCGATCCGGGTTGCCCTGTGGGAGCCGCTACAGCGGCGACTGCGGAATCACCCGATCGCGGCGGTCGCTGCCATGGCAGCTCCCACAAGGAGAGTGCGCTGCTGCGGCGAGCTGGGGGGCTCCTTGTGGGAGCCGCTATAGCGGCGACTGCGGAATCACCCGATCGCGGCGGTCGCTGCCATGGCAGCTCCCACAAGGAGAGTGCGCTGCTGCGGCGAGCTGGGGGGTTCCTTGTGGGAGCCGCTATAGCGGCGACTGCGGAATCACCCGATCGCGGCGGTCGCTGCCATGGCAGCTCCCACAAGGAGAGTGCGCT
>JANOEA010000532.1:0-3625 GCA_031412975.1 Pseudomonadota bacterium
GACACTGTTCCGTTCCGCAGGCGTCGCTCCGTCGCCAGGCGCGAACGTGTCATGGCGCATCGAAACGACGCGTCAGTCGTGGACCTCCGCCGAAGTCCGCTTCCGCTACCTCGATAGCGAGCTTGTCGCCAACGAAAGCCAATTGCGGGTCATCTACTCATCCAGTGGCGATGCACCGTTCACCCTACTGCCCACCGCAGTCAATCCACTGAACAACACTATTACGGCAACCATCACACAGCCGGGTTACTTCTTCCTCGGTGCGCCGGAGATCTTCGCCGACGGCTTCGAGGCGCTGCCCTGAGCGACCCGCGATCCGATGCGTTCCGCGACACCGGTCGCGCACAGGGTGCGCTCCTACAGGAGACGCAACGCGTAGGTGCGGTCGATCCGATGTAGGAGCGCGCCGTGCGCGCGACCGCGACGACCGACCACGCGGGTCATCCCGACCGTGGCTGTCGCCCACAGGGTGCGCTCCTACACGAGAGGCGCAGTGCGTAGGTGCGGTCGATCCAATGTAGGAGCGCGCCGCGCGCGCGACCGCGACGATCGACCACGCGGGTCATCCCGAACGTGCCTGTCGCGCACAGGGTGCGCTCCTACAGGAGCGTTGCAGCGCGCCTGCGCGGCGGGCGGCGTTGCTCGCCGCGCGCTACGCTAGCGGCCCCAGCCGCAGCGGTGCCGCCATGTCCGAACTGTTCCCCATTTCCGAGCGCGCGCGCGACCTGCGCGAACGCCTGCGGCGATTCATCGCCGAGGTCGTGGTTCCCGGCGAGGCCGAATATCACGCCCACATCGCCGAGCCTGCGCAGCGCTGGACGATTCCACCAGTGATGGAACAGATGAAAGTGCAGGCGCGTGAAGCTGGCCTGTGGAACCTGTTCCTGCCGAACGACGAACATGGCGCGGGCCTGAGCAATCTCGAGTACGCGCCGCTGGCCGAGGAAATGGGCCGCTCGTTGATCGCACCCGAAGTGTTCAACTGCAATGCGCCCGACACCGGCAACATGGAGGTGCTGCTGCACTACGGCTCGCCCGCGCAGCAGGACCGCTGGCTCACGCCGCTGCTGGCCGGCGAGATCCGCTCGGCCTTCGCGATGACCGAGCCGGCGGTGGCCTCGTCGGATGCGACCAACATCGCCGCGCGTATCCAGCGCGATGGCGATCACTACATCGTGCACGGCCGCAAGTGGTGGACCACGGGTGCTACCGATCCGCGCTGCGCGATCTTCATCGTGATGGGCCTGACCGACCCCGATGGACCGCCGCACGCGCGCCATTCGATGATCCTGGTGCCGCGCGATACGCCCGGTGTGCAGGTGCTGCGACCGCTGACCGTGTTCGGCTACGACGACGCGCCGCACGGCCATGCCGAGATGCAGTTCGAGCAGGTGCGGGTGCCGGCCGAAAACCTGCTGCTCGGCGAAGGCCGCGGTTTCGAGATCGCGCAGGGCCGCCTGGGCCCCGGCCGCATCCACCACTGCATGCGGCTGATCGGCCTCGCACAGCGCGCACTCGAAGCGATGGTCGCGCGCGCGCAGCAGCGGATCGCATTCGGCAAACCGCTGGCCGCGCAGGGCATGGCGCAGGAGGCGATCGCCTTGAGCCGCTGCGAGATCGAGCAGGCGCGCCTGCTGACGCTGAGCGCCGCCGCCCAGCTCGACCGGATGGGCAACAAGGGCGCGCGCGATGCGATCGGCATGATCAAGATCGTGGCCCCGCGCATGGCCTGCGCGGTGATCGACCGCGCGATCCAGGTTTACGGCGGGATGGGCCTGTCGCAGGACACGTTCCTCGCTCACGCCTATGCCGGTGCGCGATCGCTGCGGCTGGCCGATGGTCCCGACGAGGTGCACATCGCGTCGCTGGCCAAGGGCATGACGCGGCCGCCGCGCTGAGTCGGTGCCCACGACGAAAGCACTGCCGATGACCGACCCGCTGACTCTCGATACTGCGCGCCTGGACACATGGATGCACGAGCACGTGCCCGGCTTCCACGGCCCGCTGACTGCGCACAAGTTCAAGGGCGGGCAATCGAATCCGACCTATCGCATCGATGCGCCCGGCGGCACCTGGGTGCTGCGTCGCAAGCCACCCGGCCAGTTGCTGGCCTCCGCGCATGCGGTGGATCGCGAGTTTCGCGTGTTGCGCGCATTGCATGGTGCGGGCGTTCCGGTGGCGGCGCCTTTCGCGCTGTGCACAGACGACACGGTAGTCGGCTCGATGTTCTACGTGATGGCGTTCGTCGAGGGCCGCATCTTCTGGGACCCCGCGTTGCCCGATATCGCAGCACCCGCGCGCGCGGCGTATTTCGAGGAAATCATGCGCGTGCTGGCCGCGATCCATCGCGTCGATCCCGCAGCAGTGGGCCTGGGCGACTACGGCAAGCCCGGCAACTATTTCGCACGCCAGATCGCGCGCTGGACCGACCAGTACCGGGCTAGCGAAACCGAACGCCTCGACGCGATGGAGCAACTGATCGAATGGCTGCCGTCGAACTGCCCGCCCGATGACGGCAGCGCGTGCCTGGTGCACGGCGATTTCCGCATCGACAACCTGATCTTCCATCCATCGGAACCGCGCATCCTCGCGGTGGTCGACTGGGAGCTGTCGACGCTTGGACATCCGCTGGCCGATCTTGCGTACTTCTGCATGGCACTGCGCCTGCCGCGCAACCCGGTGATTCCCGGCCTCGCGGGAATGGATCGCGAAGCCCTGTGCATTCCCTCCGAAGCCATGCTGCTGGCCGATTACGCGCGCTCGAGCGGCCGCCCCGACGTCGCGCACTGGCAGTTCTGCCTCGCGTTCAATTTCTTCCGGCTTGCGGCCATCGCGCAGGGTGTGCGCAAGCGTGCGATGCAGGGCAATGCGTCCAGCGAGCAGGCGCTGCGCGTAGGCCAAATGGCACGGTTGGTTGCCGACGCGGGCGTGCTTATGACGACCGGCACGCGGCAGCCGGGTGCCCCGGCTTGATATCCTCGATCCCCGACCTCTCCCGGAGCACTGCCATGCGCCTGATCCGCAAGCTCTCGTTCGCACTGCTCGCAGTCTCGATCGGCCTGGCCGGATGCAGCAAGAAGGATCCGGACCAGCCGCTGGCATTCGCGCCGGCCGACACCGTGTTCCTCGCGGGCAACCTCGAGCCGGTGCCCGAAGCGGCACTCGACGGCTGGTGGAAGAACGCCGAACAGATGCTGCCGATCTACGAGAACAGCATCGACCGCGTGCTGGAAGATCTCGACGGCAAGCAGCCCGGCAGCGCGGCAGCGACGATCCTGCGCGCCTTGCGCGAGGAACTGCGCGGCAAGTTCAATCGCGCTGGCTGGGAGAGCCTGGGTTTCAGCAGCAGCTCGCGCACCGCGATCTACGCGATCGGACTGGTGCCGGTGTTGCGCATGGAATTGGGCGATGCCGACGCGTTTCGCGCGATGCTGGCGCGGGTCGAAGCCAAATCCGGCGCCAAACTGGATGACCGCGACGTCGCGGGCCAGGCCTACTGGCGCCTGATCGGCGGCGACAGCCCGGCTGCGGTGGTGATGGCCATACAGGGCAAGCATCTGGTCCTGACCCTGGCACCCGCAGAGCCGAGCGAAGCACTGCTGCGCCAGCTGCTCGGCCTCGACCG
>JANOEA010000533.1:0-4423 GCA_031412975.1 Pseudomonadota bacterium
GGAGGTCCGCATGAGTCCCGATCCATCCCTTGTCCAGGCGCTGGTGTTTCTGCTGGCGGCGGTCATTGCCGTACCGCTGTTCAGTCGCCTCGGCCTCGGCGCCGTGCTCGGCTACCTCATCGCCGGTGTCGCAATCGGTCCCGATGCGCTGGGTTTCGTTGCCGATTCCAAGGGCACGCTGCACGTCGCCGAACTCGGCGTGGTGTTCCTGCTGTTCGTGATCGGACTCGAGCTGTCGCCGCAGCGCCTGTGGGTCATGCGCCGCACGGTGTTCGGACTTGGTGGTGCGCAGGTCGTATTGAGCGCATTGCTCGCCGGCCTGATTGCGCTGGCGTTCGTGGATAGCTGGAAGACCGCGTTGGTGATCGGCCTTGCCGTCTCGCTGTCGTCGACCGCGATCGGCATGCAGGTGCTGGGCGAGCGCAAGGAACATGGCACCGAGCACGGCCAGCAGGCGTTTGGAATACTGCTGTTCCAGGACGTTGCGGCGATCCCGATCCTCGCCTTGATCCCGCTGCTCGGCGCGGCCGCAGCCAGCGGCGAAGGCTTCAGCCTGCTCGGCTTTGCCAAGGCGATGGGCACCATCGTGGCGGTGATCGTGGGCGGCCGCTTCCTGTTGCCACCGCTGTTCCAGGTGGTCTCGCGCGCGCGCAGCGTCGAGGTGTTCTCGGCCGCAGCCTTGCTGGTGGTCATCGGCACCGCGCTGCTGATGCAGCTGGCGGGGCTGTCGTTGACGCTGGGCGCATTCCTTGCCGGGGTACTGCTGGCCAACTCCGAATTCCGCCACGAGATTGAATCGCACATCGAGCCGTTCAAGGGCCTGCTGCTGGGCCTGTTCTTCATGGCCGTGGGCATGAGCATCGATCTGGACCTGATCCGCCAATACCCGCTGGTGATCGTGCTCGGCGTGCTCGGCGTGTATCTGCTCAAGGCCATCATCCTGTTCGCCATCGGTGCCGGTCCCGGGCGCCTGGCCGTGCCGCAGGCGCTGCTGATGGCCGCCGTGATCGGACAGGTCGGCGAGTTCGCCTTCGTCATCCTCGGCGAATCGAACAAGGCCGGGCTGCTCGATGCCACGACTTATGGCATCGCACTGGCGATCGTGGGCGTCTCGATGGGCCTGACGCCATTGGCGGTGAAGGCCGCTTCTGTCATTGCGCAACGCTTGGCACCGGCGCGGCAGCAGCGCCCCTTCGACGCCCTGCCCGACCACGAGCCGCGCGTCATCATCGCCGGCTTCGGTCGTGTCGGGCAGATCGTCTCGCGCCTGCTGGCCGCACAGAACATCCCGCATACCGTGCTCGAGCCGAACGTGGACCAAGTCGACTTCTCGCGTCGCTTCGGCAGCACGCTGTACTACGGCGATCCCAGTCGGCCGGAGCTGCTGCGCGCCGCGCGCGCCGATCGCGCACAACTGTTCGTGCTCGCGATCGACGATCCGGAACTGTCGGTGCGCACCGCGCGCGTAGTGCGCCGGATGTATCCGCAACTGAAGCTCATGGCACGCGCGCGCAACCGCCAGCACGCGTTCAAGCTGATGGATCTGGGCATCGATGCGGTGGTGCGCGAGACGCTGCACTCGAGCCTGGAACTTACCCGCGAAGTGCTCGAGGGCCTCGGCATGGACGAGGCGACTGCGCGTGCACGGGTCGAGCGCTTCCGCGAGCACGACGAGCGCATGTTGCGCGAGCAATACCTGATCCACGACGATGAGAGCGCACTGATCCAGAGCGCGGCCGAGTCGCGCGCGGAACTCGCCCGCCTGTTCGAAGCCGACCGCGCGCGCGACATCGCGCCCTGAGCAAACGTCCACGCCCCGATCGTGGCGTCGCTGCAACCGGGCCTGGGTCATGCCGCCGGCGGCAGCAGGCACCCGCCGTGACCTCCGCCGCATGGCATGCGGCCCCCGCCTCGCGATATGGTCGCGACTTTACCCGGGGGAGCTGCCCAACATGGCGCGTCACGCACACCGCATCATCGCCACCGTCGTCGTCGCCGCGTTGGCGGCATCCAGCGCGCAGGCGCGCCCGAAACCGGCCGCAGCCGCCACCGACGCCCAGCGCTGGGACGCGGTCAGGCAGCACGACGCGTTGCGCGAGGCCTCGCGATTCCATGGCCTCGAATGGCGCTCGATCGGGCCCACCGGCCAGGGCGGCCGGGTGGTCGACGTCGAGAACATTCCCGGCCAGCCGTATGGCTTCTATGTCGCCTACGCCACCGGCGGGGTGTGGAAGACGCTCAACAACGGCGTCACCTTCGAGCCGCTGACCGATCGCCTGCCGACCACCGTGGTCGGCGACATCGCGGTTGATCCGAACAATCCCGAACGCCTGTGGGTGGGCACTGGCGAGCCGAATTCGGCGCGTTCGAACTACGGCGGGCTCGGCGTGTTCCGCTCCGACGACGGCGGCAAGACGTTTCGCCACATGGGACTCGCCGACACCGACCGCATCGGCCACGTGTGGGTGAACCCCACCGATGGCGAGCACGTCTGCGTGGCCGCACTGGGCAAGCTGTACACGCCGGGCGGGCAGCGCGGCGTTTTCTGCACCTGGGACGGCGGGGCGCGCTGGGAGCAAACGCTGGCCGGCGAGAACGACTGGACCGGTGCGATCGATATCTCGGCCGCACCCGACCAGGGTGAGGTGCTGTATGCGGCGACCTGGGAGCGCTCGCGCACCCCGTGGAACCTGGTCGAAAGTGGCCCCGGCTCGGGCGTGTGGAAGTCCAGCGACGGTGGCCGCAGCTGGAACCGCCTCGCCGGCTTTCCGCGCGGCGCGGAGATCGGCCGGATCGGACTGAGCGTCGCGCCGAGCCGGCCCGACACGATCTACGCCTCGATCGACCACCAGGGCGCGCTGCCCGAAGCGCTGCAGGACCTCGGCGAGCGCCCACTCTCGCCCAAGCGCCTGCGGCGCATGTCGAAGGCCGAGTTCCTGCGCCAGGATCCCGAAGAGATCGAGTCGTTCATCCGCGCGGCGGATCTCGACAACAGCCTCGATGCGAAAAAACTCGTCGAGATGGTGAAAAACGATCAGATCACGATCGCGCAACTGGTGGCGCGATTGACCGACGGCAATGCCAACCTGTTCGACCCCGACATCCGTGGACTGGAGGTCTGGCGCAGCGACGATGCCGGCGCGAGCTGGGCGCGCACCCACGAGCAGCCGATCACCGAGGTCAGCTACACCTACGGCTACTACTTCGGCACCATCCGCGTGGCCCCGGACGATCCCGAGCGCGTGTTCGTGGTCGGCGTGCCGCTGGTGCGCTCCGACGACGGCGGCAAGACCTGGGTCGGCAACCAGGACAACCGGGTGCACGCCGACTACCACGCGCACTGGGTCGACCCCGCCAATCCGCAGCGCATGATCGTCGGCAACGACGGCGGCGCCGACATCAGCTACGACGGCGGCAAGACCTGGCTCAAGCTCGATGCGCAGCCGGTCGGCCAGTTCTACACGATCATGGTCGACGACGCCGAGCCCTACAACGTCTACGGCGGCCTGCAGGACAACGGCACCATGGTCGGATCGTCGACCACCCGCTGGGAACGCGGCCAGGACTGGCGTTCGATCGGCGGCGGCGACGGCATGTACGTCGCGGTCGACCCGCGCGACAACAAGACGGTCTATACCGGCTACCAGTTCGGCTGGTACCGGCGCGACGACGGCCAGGAGGTACGCCCGCGTCTGCCGATCAAGGACGCACCGCTGCGCTACAACTGGGCCACGCCGGTGCGCCTGTCGACCCACAATCCCGACATCGTCTACTTCGGCGCCAACCGCCTGTTCCGCTCGATGGACAAGGGCGAGACCTGGACACCGATCAGCCCGGATCTGACCACCGCGAAGGAACGCGGCGACGTGCCGTTCGCGACCATCACCACCTTCAGCGAATCACCGCTGGCATTCGGCACCATCTGGGCCGGCACCGACGATGGCAACCTGTGGTTCACCGACGACGGCGGCGTCGAGTGGCAGCGTGTGGATGCGAAGCTGCCGGCCGGGCGCTGGGTCTCGCGCGTGGAAGCCTCGAAGGCCGATGCGCGCCGCGCTTACGTGTCGCTCAACGGCTATCGCAACGACGACATCGCGCCGTATGTCTACGCCACCGACGACGCGGGCAAGTCGTGGCGCGACATCGGACGCGGGCTGCCGGCCAGTCCGGTCAACGTGGTGCGCGAAGACCCGCAGAATCCCGACGTGCTCTACGTCGGCACCGACCGCGGTGTCTACGTCTCGCTCGATCGCGGCGGGCGCTGGGAGAGCCTGCAGCAGAACCTGCCCAATGTGCCGGTGCACGACATGATCGTGCATCCGCGCGAGCGCGAGCTGGTGGTCGGCACCCATGGCCGCAGCGCGTGGATCGTCGACGTGCTGCCGGTGCAGGAGCTCACCACGGAGGTCCGCGGCAAAGCCGT
>JANOEA010000534.1:0-8644 GCA_031412975.1 Pseudomonadota bacterium
GCCGGATCTGCGCGTTCTATGGCGTGTCGCCGCGCTTCATCATGTGTTCGGCGACGATCGGCAATCCGCGCGAGCATGCGGAGGCATTGCTCGGATCACCGGTGCGCGCGATCACCCGCAGCGGAGCGCCCTGCGGCGCCACGCACCTGCTGCTGTGGAATCCGCCGGTGGTCAATCCGGATCTCGGCATCCGCGCCTCGAACCGCTCGCAGACCACCCGCATCGCGCGCGCGGCGATTCGCGGCGGCTACAAGACCATCGTGTTCGCGCAATCGCGGCTGATGGTCGAGGTGCTGACCAAGTACTTGAAGGACGTGTTCGACCACGACCCGCGCCGACCGGCGCGCGTGCACGCCTATCGCGGCGGCTACCTGCCCGAAGAGCGCCGCGCGACCGAGCGCAAGCTGCGCGCCGGCGAGATCGATTGCATGGTGTCGACCTCGGCGCTGGAACTGGGCGTGGATATCGGCGCGCTCGATGTGTGCATCCTCAACGGTTATCCCGGATCGGTGGCCGCCACCTGGCAGCGGCTGGGTCGGGCAGGGCGGCGCCTGCAGACCTCGCTGGGCGTGCTGGTGGCCAGCTCCGATCCGCTCGACCAGTACGTGATCCGGCATCCCGAGTTCTTCTTCGAGGCCAGTCCCGAAAATGCGCGGATCGCGCCGGACCAGCTGCTTATCCTGCTCGATCACGTGCGCTGCGCGGCCTTCGAGCTACCGTTCCGCAGCGATGAACGCTTCGGCGGCGTCGATCCGCGCGCATTGCTGGAGTTCCTCGCCGAACAGGGCGTGCTGCACAGCGATGGCGGCCAGTGGCACTGGATCGCCGACAGCTATCCGGCCAATGCGGTCAACCTGCGCTCGGTGGCCGACGGCAATTTCCTGGTCATCGACCGCAGCGAGGGCCAGCAGAACGTGATCGCCGAAGTCGACTATTCGGCCGCGGCCGAGACGCTCTACGAGGGCGCGATCTACATGGTGCAGAGCCGCCCGTGGCAGGTCGAGACCCTCGACTGGGTCGGCCGCAAGGCCTTCGTGACCCGCACCCATGTCGACTACTACACCGACTCGATCGAATACACCAAGCTCAAGACCCTGGAGCGCTTCGACAGCGAGCATGGCGCCAGCGCCGAGTGCGCGCACGGCGAGGTGCATCTGGTCAGCCGCGTCACCGGCTACAAGAAGATCCGTTACTACACGCACGAGAACGTCGGCTACGGCCCGGTCAACCTGCCGGATCGCGAGATGCACACCAGCGCGCTGTGGTGGCAGGTCGACGAGCGCGCGCTGGATCGCGCCTTCAACAGTCGCTGGGCCGCGCTCGATGGATTCCTCGGTGCGGCCTATGCGCTGCACACGGTCGCGGTACTGCGCGCGATGGCCGAGCCGCGCGATCTCGGCAAGGCAGTCGGCTCGGGCGCTGGTGAATGGAGCGCCACGGTCGATGCGCGCGGCCGCGGGCAGCTGCGCGACGGTGGCGACCGTGCCATCGAGGTCGAGCAGCTCGCGCGCTTCGCGCCGACCGTGTTCCTGTACGACAACTACTCGGGTGGCACCGGATTCTCCGAGCCGCTGTTCGCGCAGCGCACGCAGCTGGTGGACGATGCGCTGCAGCTGATCGCCGGCTGCGACTGCACGCACGGTTGTCCGGCCTGCATCGGCCCGATCCTGGCCAGCGACGAGCACGATGCGCGCGCGCCGAAGCAGCTCGCGCGGCGCGTGCTGGAGTTGCTGCAAGGCGGTGATGGCGCCACCGTGGCCACGACGGTGCGCGAGGCATTGCAACAGGACGCGTATGCCGCACTCAGCGTGGGCTTCGATGGCTGAGCCGCTGTCGCCACCGCGAGCGATCGGCGGCGATCCGCTGCGCGCGCGTCTATCGAGCTTGCTGCGGGAGCGGGGCACTGCGCTGGTGGTGCCAGTTGCGGGAGCTTCGCAGCCGGTCGCAGAGGCTTCGCCAAGCGGCGTGGCGGATTCCAGTCCAGCCGACGAGTGGGCCGAGCGAATCGATGCACTCCGGCGCGCGCAGCGGATTCGCGACAGCCGCCGGCAGCTCGCCGAGCGTTCCCTGCCGGGTTCGGAGCTTGCACCGGGCATCCGGCTGATCGAAGCCCGCGTGCCGCTGCCGGAAGCGGAGCTGTCGACACCGCACTGGGAGTCCGAAGACCACGCGCCTGCGCGTCCGTTGCTGTACCTGGACACCGAGACCACCGGCCTCGCCGGCGGAACCGGCACGCTGGTGTTCCTGCTCGGACTAGCGTGGCATGAGGGTGATCTGTTGCGCGTGCAGCAATGGCTGCTGACCTCGCCGGCCGCCGAAGCGGAGTGGTACGCGCGCATCACGGCCGCGTTGCCGGCTGATCCGCTGCTGGTCAGCTTCAACGGCAAGAGCTTCGATTTGCCGCTGCTCGCGACGCGCCATCGGCTTACACGCCGCAGCGATCCTTTCGCGAACCGCCCACACTGGGACCTGATGCACCCGCTGCGCCGCGCCTTCGATCGCCGCTGGCCCGACTGCCGCCTGCAGACCGCAGAGCGCCGCCTGCTCGGCCTGCAGCGCATCGACGATCTGCCCGGCGCATTCGCACCACAGGCATTCACCGCGTTCCTGCGCCATGGCGAAACTGGCATGCTCGGCGAGGCAATACGCCACAACCGCGACGACGTGATCGCACTCGCGCGGCTGCTGCCGGCGCTGCGCACCGTATTCGACGATCCCGCGCGCTTCGATGCGGACGCTGCTTCGATTGCGCGACGACTGCTCGCGGTCGGTCGCGCCGACGCGGCCCAGCGCATCCTGCTCGCCGCCGGCAGCGATCCACAGGCCTGCCATGCGCTGGCCAACCTGCACGCGCGCGCACGTCGATGGGACGAGGTCGAGCGCCTGCTGCTGCCGCTGGTCGAAGGCGCGGACCCCTGCGCGATGGCGCTCGAGCGGCTGGCCAAGATCGCCGAGCACGTGCATCTACAGCCGCTGCGTGCGCTGGAGCTGGCCACGCGCTTGTCGACTCTCAAACCTTCTGCGCCGCGCCACCACCGCCGCATTGCTCGCCTCGAGCGTGCAGTGGCTAGCTCGGCGTTGCGACACTTGGCAGCTTCGCAATAGCGCAACTTGCCGCAAGCCCGGCTCCTCCTTGTGGGAGCCGCCATGGCGGCGACTGCGGCGATCGGGCAGTTCCGCGGTCGCCGGCATGCCGGCTCCCACATGGGATCTCGAGCCCTCCCGCACAGGTCAGCGCTGTCGCTTCGATCGACACCAACGTCGTGCGACCGCACGACCAGACTTCTGACCAAGTGCAATTCGCCGCAAGCTCGGAGCAATTTTGTGGGAGCCGCCATTGCGGCGACTGCGGCGATCGGGCGATTCCGCGGTCGCCGGCATGCCGGCTCCCACAAGGAGTCTCGGGCCCTCCCGCGCAGATCAGTGCTGTCGCTTCGATCGACACGAACGTCGTGCGACCGCACGACCAGACTTCTGGGCAAGTGCAATTCGCCGCAAGCTCGGAGCTACCTTGTGGGAGCCGCCATGGCGGCGACTGCGGCGATCGGGCGATTCCGCGGTCGCCGGCGTGCCGGCTCCCACAAGGAGTCTTGAGTCCTCACGAGCAAGTGGGCGCTGTCGCTTCGGTCGCTACAAGCATCGTGCGACCCGCCGGCTCGAACCGCGGGTGGCTTTGACTTCGCTACTGCGACACTGCAGCAATGATGGCATCCAGCGGGCATAACCAGAGCCGTACCATCGCGACTGTTGACTTGCGCCTTCCTCAGGCGGAGGATTCGACGCAGAGGGATGGACGCGCAGCGAGTTGATTGAATCGCTCTGCGCGATACGACGACATGCGACGTGGTGTTACCGCCCGGTGCAAGGAACCTCGTGACCAAGGACGGCCTAGTTTCACGCGCTGACTTCGCATGGCTTGCTGCTGCGGTCGCGCGATTGTTCAACAAGCCGCTCGATATTCGTTCGTTCGGTGCGAACCACCCTGCACCGCACAGCCCCGCGCAATTGGCGCTGGCGTTGCGCGATCTCGGCATCGAGGTGGAGCCCAATGCGGGCACTCAGCGCCGAGCCGGCACACTGGGGTGGATCGGATGGCAACGAGTCGCATCCGCGGACGTCGAACCGGCGCATACGGATCTTTCCGCCGTCGCCGAGCCGACCGCCACCCTTCTCGAACCGATCCTGATCGAGCGCGACGCCAACGGCGTTGCGCGAATGCATGCGCCCCGGGCCAGCGTTGCGTTGGAGCGCGCCTCCAAGGGTGAAGCGAAGCTCGATCTGATCGAAACGTGGGCCTTGCGGTTGGCCGAAATTGCGCCTCCTGTCGAGGATGAAGGTGCCGCCGAGCCGCGCGCGGCCCCGGCTGGCGATGCGGCACCGGCCAAGCCATTCGGCTTCTCGACGATCTGGCGCGAGGTGATCCAGCACAGGTCCATCTGGCGACACGTGCTTCTTGCCTCGCTCGCCATACAAGTGGTGGGACTCGGAACACCGCTGCTCACGCAAGTAATCATCGACAAGGTCCTCGTGCACCAGACGATCAGCACGCTGGTCGTGGTGGCCGCCGCGCTGGTGGTATTCATGCTGTTCACCAGCGCCATGACCTGGGTTCGTCAGTATCTGGTGCTGCATACGGGCAACAAGATCGACGCCGTGCTCGGCGACCAGGTGATCGGCCACTTGCTGCGCTTGCCCGTGCCATGGTTCGAGCGCCGGCCGACCGGTACCGTCATCGCACGCCTGCACGGCGTAGAAACGATCCGCGAGTTCCTCACTGGCGCTGCGATCACGCTGGTGCTCGACCTGCCATTCCTGCTGATCTTTCTGGCCATCATGTTCGCCTACAGCTGGCAGCTCAGCCTGATCGCCCTCGGCATCACGATCCTCATCGCGATTCTCAGTGCCGCTGTCACACCGGCACTGCGCCGCCGGCTCGACGAGCAGTTCATGGCCGGCGCGCGCACGCAGGCATTCACCACCGAGTACGTCGCCGGATACGAAACCGTCAAGGCGATGCAGCTGGAACCCCAACTGCGGCGAACCTACGGCAACCTGTTGGCCAGCTATCTCTCCGCGACCTTCTCCACCAAGCAGCTCGGCAACACCTTCAACACGATCGCTGGCGGATTGGAACAGCTCATGACCTTGAGCATCCTCGTCGTCGGCGCGCTGATCGTGATGCGCAATGAAGGCTTCACCATCGGCATGCTGGTAGCGTTCCAGATGTTCGCCAGCCGCATGACGCAGCCGATGATGCGCATTGTCGGCTTGTGGCAGGAGTTCCAGCAGGCCAGCATCGCCGTCAAGCGCTTGGGCGACCTGATGAATGCACCCGCCGAGCCGCACGACGCACTGCCTTCCCGAGCCAGCCAGTCCAGGCCGGCCGCCGTGTCGGTGGAAGCAGTGGGATTTCGATACGGCAGCAACCAGCCATGGACGCTGCAGGACTTCAGTCTGGCACTGGCACCAGGACAGCTGACCGTCCTGACCGGTGCATCAGGCTCCGGCAAAAGCACGCTTACCAAGCTGTTGCTTGGCTACCGCCGCCCGGAGTCCGGGCGCATCCGGCTGGATGGTCGCGACATCGCATTCCTTGCCGCCAACGAACTTCGCGCCGCCTTCGGCGTGGTACCGCAGGAAACGGTGCTGTTCAGCGGCACCATCCTCGAAAACCTCCAGCTCGCCAAACCCGATGCGAGTTTCGAGGACATCTGCGCCGCGTGCAAGCTCGCCGAGATTCACGAGGCCATCGAACAGCTGCCGCAGGGCTATGCCACGCCGTTGGGCGAACACGGCGTCGGTTTGTCGGGCGGACAGCGTCAGCGAATCGCCATTGCCCGCGCCCTGCTGCGCCAGCCGCGGGTGCTGATCTTCGATGAGGCGACGTCGGCGTTGGATACCGAAACCGCTGAAGCATTCGCGCGAACCGTCAACGCGCTGCGCGGAAGAACGACCATCCTGTTCATCGCGCACCATGTGCCGCGCGGGCTTCGCGTCGATCAACTTTTGCGCATTGGCGAGACGCCTCGACCCACGGCGCCTTCGTCGGCCACCGGCACGGGGCAGCACAGAGCATGAGTTACTTGATATCACCACGCCAAGAATCTCGAAGGCAACCCGCACTCAGCGCGGTCAAAACCAAGCCTTAATGCCGGAGAACTGCAGTGAAAGATACCCAAGTACTTCTGACCAATTGTCGCGAAGTGCGCCTTGGCTCTAGCGCACAACACATCAACGCAGTTTAGGTAAGGTTTGAAAAAAGTATGATCGGACTCCTGCTGTTAGCTATCGTGGCGATTTATATTGCATTTGCGGTCTTCGTCGTGACTCGTGCTCGCGCGCGTCGAACGCGGCTAGTGCTTGCGGTCGTAATGATTGTCCTCCCATTCGTTGAACGATCGATCGCGACTATCAGGTTCGAATGGCTGTGCAGAACGGAATACGGTGTCCATAGAATAATGCCAGTCTCAGCGCTTCGGACCCTAGAAATGCAGTCCGCGCGAGAGCTCACTGCGATCAACCTCTTTGCTCGGTTCGAGTCCATCGAGCAGGTTGCGCAAAGAGGAAGTGACGGTAGGTTTATTGTGTATCGGCGAGATGACCCCGGCTTGCCGGTGACCGAGATTATGGAGTCTGCTGAATCCGAGTTTACCGTCATTGAACGAAATCACGTTGACTGGCTCAACATCCATCGCCATGAAATCGTTGTGTACAGCACGAAATCGGGAGAAATCCACGCTCAGAGTAGTGATTTTCGATATTGGGGTGGCCTGCTCATCAGAATGCTATCGGGCAGCGCATCGCTCGGCGCACCAGTCGCTTCGTATAAATGCGGGCCCAGGCCGTACCCGTCAGATGTACTCGCCGCGTCAATATCCAATGAGCCGTATCTTCTCAACAGGGAGAATCATCAATGACACTGCTTCGGGATTACTTGGCGTACGCATGGCTTTCGGAGGCTTCCTATGCGACCATTCAACTACCTGGGTTGCCCGATACGTGGCGCTCCGATATCGACCAGGATGGAATGTCCGAAGCGGCAGCTCGCCGGTTGATTTCGGCGCAAATGACCGCCCCGCCAGCGGACTATGCTCTCAACTATCGCGTTATCGACCAGATCGAACTTGGCGGCATGACGGGGTCCGGATTCTCGGCAACCTTGGTGCGCGACGACAGATCACAGCGCTATGTCCTGGCGATCCGAGGAACTACGCCATCATCGATCTTCCTCGATGTCATCGAGGCTGACGTTTTTGGGATATTTGCACAAGGCGTGGCGCGCGCGCAGCTTGCGGATCTTCTCATCTATGTTGAGCAGCTCAGCACGCCGTCCGGCCAGTCTGTTGTGTTCGGTGACGGGCTGGTTACCGCCATCGCGCGGTTGCGGAATCGTCTCGTCGAGTACTACACCGATGGTCGGCAACGCACCCGCACCATCGAGGAACTTCGTGGGGACCTTGCCGGTGTCGCGGGGCGAGGTGATTGGCTGGCAAGCACCAGCTTCGTTGCTGTCGGTCACAGTCTGGGTGGGCACCTCGCCAGCATCATCGGCGGCTACTACGTAGGGCGCGTGTCGGAAGTCGTGACGTTCAATGCTCCCGGTTACGACGCCGAGCGCTTGGCATCAATCTTTGGCGGGTTGCCGCTGGTGCAGCGTGACAACACCAGTATCGAAGGTGAGGGTGGTCCTGAAGCAATCTCCGGTTTTCAAGATTACGAAGGCGCCCGCGTGGGGGTGTTTACCGAGCGACGATTCCCCTTCGACCCATTGGGCGTGGGCGACCACTCGATTGAGCGACTGTCGGAGTCTCTTGCAGTCGCTGAACTACTCAGCCTCATCGATCCAGCCATCACACTGGAGGCGTTCAACCAGCTGGCTCGCGGCGCCAGCGCACGGGAGAACCAGTCGCTCGAGTCGATCGTCCAGTCGCTGTCCAGACTGCTCGGCCTGCCCAACTCCGGGCCGATCACGGTCGACGACCTCGATGCGCTGCATCAGCGCATTGTCGACGCGGGCATTCGGGTGAGTGGGCTGGGTACCGCAACGACCCGGACCATCCGTGTGCTATCCGAGTACACCGATGCAGAGCTGGTGGCGCTGTTCCAGACTGATACCGGCGTTCGCTATGCGCTGACCCGCGGCGAAGTCTTCGCAGTGTCGGGCGACGACTCGCTGTTCACGGGACCGAACGCCGTCGTCGCAGCATCTGACTATTCCAGTGAATACGTTCGAGATCGAATTGCATACCTGAGGGCGTTTGTCAGCGGAAACAATGACAACCTTGGTGGAATTGGTAACCAGCAGAGTTACTTGTCAGGACTTACAACATTCGTTGCGGTGAATGCGGACGGCCCTGTTGAAATCGTGCCCGCCGCAGCAGTCAGTAATCCCGAAGGTCTCAATGACATCTTTCCGAACAGGGACTACGTCGGGTTCGGGACATCGGTATCCGATACGTTGGGTGGGCACGGTATAGCTGTCGGCACTGGATCACTGCGCCTCTACGGCGGCGACGGCAACGACACCCTCAGCGGCGCACGAGGCGACGACCTGCTGGACGGAGGCCGAGGCAACGATCAGTACCGCATCGTCGCCGGCGAAGGCAATGACACGATTCTCGACGCCGACCGCACAGGTTCGCTA
>JANOEA010000535.1:0-3626 GCA_031412975.1 Pseudomonadota bacterium
GTCGCCAGCGCCTGCACCGCGCGCGATTGGAGTTGCCACAAGCGCTCGGGCTGGCCGGCCACCGCGCCGGTCCAGCGCGGCATGCCGGTGCGGGCATCGATGATGCGCAGCGCCAGTTCGAGGGTCGTGCCGCTGAGCGCGATGTTCCCGGTCACCAGCCGCTCGGCGCCGAGCCGCTGCGCGAGGGCGCGCAGGTCGGCGCTGGCGGGTGCAGCCAGCACCGAGGTCCGCGCTACGAGGCGCACACCGGCCTGGCGCGCCAGTTGTGTGGTGAGGTCTTCCGACAGCACGTCGGCGAGGCGCCCGAGGTCTGCATCGTCGCCTTCGGCGGTGAACGGCAGCACGGCCACTACCGGCGGCTTTGGCGCCGGGGGTGGCGTCTCTCCAGGGCCGCCGCGCGACAGCCAGCCGACCACCAGCAGCGTTACCGCAACCAGCGCGCCGAATCCGAATGCCAACCAGCGCGAGCGGCTCGCGGTCTGCGAGCCTGGCGGACTGGCCGCTTGCACCGGTTCGAGAAGCTTGTGGCCGGCGCCGAACGGCCACTCCGACAGCAGGCGGGTGTTTCCGCCGATCGGCTTGCCGTCGGCACCCAGTTCGTGTTCCAGCGCCTGCACATGGGCCACAATCGACGCAGCGTCGGGGTGGCGATCGTCGGGGTCCTTGGCCAGCAGCCGTGCAAACAGGCCCTGCAGGGCCTCGAACGGTGCGGGCAACAGCGGCACCGGCTCGCTGAGGTGCTTGTGGCCGAGTGCGACCTGTTCGCTGGCCTGGAATGGTGGCCGACCGGCCAGCAGCGCAAACAGCACGCAGCCGAGGCTGTAGAAGTCGGAGCGGCCGTCGACGGGGCCGTCGCGCCAGCGCTCGGGCGCCATGTAGGCCGGCGTGCCGAAGGCGAGCCCCGGTGCGGTCGGCGCGGTCAGCGCGGCAGCGTCGGAAACCCGCGCGATGCCGAAGTCACCGAGCACGAACTCGCCGCCCTTGCCGCGCAGGATGTTTTCCGGCTTGACGTCGCGATGGATGATGCCGCGCGCGTGCGCATGACCGAGCCCATCGGCGATCTCGCGCACGCAGCGCAGCGCGGTGGCGGCATCGGTGTGCCCGCACAGCGGCGCCGTCGAGCCTTCCTCGAGGAACTCCATCGCGAGGTACGGCACGCCATTGGCTACTCCCACATCGTGGATTGCCACGATGTGCCGATGACGCAGCGAAGCCAGCACCCGCGCCTCGCGCACGAAGCGCTCGACGAAGTCCTCGTCGGCTGCGAGCGCGGGGTCGAGCACCTTCAGTACCACCTCGCGGCCCAACGACTTCTGCACCGCCAGCCAGGCGGTCGCCATGCCGCCCTCCCCCAGCGCCCGCTCGACACGGTAACCGGGGATCGACGGCGGGGTCCGGCGACTGCGGGCATCCATGCCCTGACTGTACCGCAGCGACTCGTGCGGATTGCACGCGTGCTGTTGCGGCTGGCGCCTTGCCGCGGCCCGGTTGGGGTTGCCCACCGCTCATCCGATGCGGAATCGGGCCGGCTGGCTTGCGCGGGCATAGCCCGTGCGCTGGGTCTCGTGCAGGCGCCGCGCCTGCGTCCAGACCCGGGTCCGTTCGGCCAGCCATTGCCGCCGCGAGGGGTGGCAGTCGGCCGCCGGGATGTCGCGGACCCGCGCGAGCTCCTCGCGGAAGGCGCGGAAGTCGCGCCAGTCGGCGAGCTCGTCGCGCAGGGCGTCGACGCAGCAGTCGACCACGATCGCGTCGTCGAGCAGCCCGATCACCGGCGTGCCGTCAGGGATCAGATCGTCGGCGAGGCGCACATAGTCGACCAGGGCGCGCGCGCGGCGGCGCTGCACTTCGCCCAGGCACCAATCCTCGTCGGCCATCATTGCCAGCACCTCGGGCACCAGCGCCATGCGCTCGTGCACGAAAGGATGCACGCCGTCGCGGGCCTCGGCCAGCAGGCATTCGACGGCGATCGCGATCTGCTCGGCGGCGAACGCGCCGGAAGCGGGGGCGGCGGCGTCGACCGCCGTGTTGAACGCCTGCATGCGGCGCGGGCCGAGATCCAGGCGGTCGACGCGGCGCCGGTCGGCCGCCGCAGGAACGTCGAACAGGCTGGCCAGGTCGGTGGTGAACGCAAGCACGGTCGCGTGGAACATTTTCTTGCCCTCTCGAATCGACCGCCTCGCAGCGCATGGGGATGCGCGTCTGGACCGGGGGCCCGCAGAGGCGGCCGCAAGAGCGCGGGTCCCGGTGCCCGCGGCGCGGCTGGATTTGCACCGGCCTGCGTCGTGGACACCAGAAGACTTCCGCTTCGGGCGCGAACGATTACATCGCGCGGGGGGGCCCGCGGCCGCAAGGGTGGGCGGCTTCAGCGCCCGCCGAGCGCGCCGCGCAACGCGCCCATTTCCTCGGCCAGTGCGACGGGGTCGGCCACCGTCTCGCGCAGCTCCGCCTCGACCAGTTCGCGCAGCCGCGCGCGCAGGCGGTGCACCACCACCGCCACGGTGTTCGGTCGCATCCCCAACTGCTCGGCGGCCTGCGCATATTCCGAGCGCTCGGCGCTCTCCACCACATACTCGCGCAGCGTGGCGAACAGCTGCTGCTTGCCACTGCGCGTCGCCTCCTCGGTCAGCGCGCGCAACGCGCGGTCGAGCACGGTCAGCGCCCAGGCGCGGTCGAAGCTGCGCTCGGGCGAATCCTCGCTGGCGAGGAAACGATCGAGCTCGGCGTCATCGTCGAGCGATTCCAGGCGGCGCCCGCCGCCGCGCTTGAGCGCGCTGGCCGCAGCGGCCTCATGCGACAGGAAGTGCTTGAGCGCGCCGAGCAGGAAGTTGCGGAAGCGGCCGCGCTCGCGATCAGCGCTGGCAAAAGCGCGCTGCTCGATCAGGTGGGCGAAGAAGGCCTGCGCGAGGTCCTCGGCGTCGTGCGGCGGATGGCCGTTGCGGCGCAGGTAGACCAGCACCGGCCGGCGATAGGCGCGGCACAGCGTCTCCAGCGCGACGCGCGCGCGCTCGCCGTCGCCACGCGTGTCGACCAGCACGCTCCAGTGGGTGGTGCCGAACAGCGCCATGGCCGCTCCCGCGGACCGCTGCCGGCCCAAGCCGCCGGATGCTTCGGGCCGCTCGCAAGGCCCGCGGCGATGTTAGCGCGCGGCGCCGCAGCGGTGCGACCGCCCTGCAATCACCAGATCGCTACGCGCGTCGGCCCCGGGCGCACCATCGGATCGCCGTCCTTGCACCCGAACGCGGCCTTGAACTCGGCGAGGTTCGACAGCGGGCCGTTGATCCGGAACGTGCCCGGCGCGTGCGGGCCGGTGTTGACCTGCAGCTGGAGTGCCGCGTCGGTCCAGTTGCGCCGCCAGACCTGCGCCCAGCCGAGGAAGAAGCGCTGCTCGGGCGTGAAGCCGTCGAGCTTGCCCTGCGGGGATTTCTTGAGCGCCTCCTGCAGCGCGAGCCAGGCGACCTGCAGCCCGCCGAGGTCGGCGATGTTCTCGCCCAGCGACACCCGCCCATTCAGGCGCATGTCGCCGATCGCCACGAAGTCGCCGGCCTGGTCGACCAGCTTCTGCGCGCGCGCATCGAAGGCCTTGCGGTCGTCGTCGGTCCACCACATGCGCAGCAGGCCTTTCGCAT
>JANOEA010000536.1:0-1614 GCA_031412975.1 Pseudomonadota bacterium
CGCTGACCCCGCTTTCGCTGACCCCGGTTCCCGGGGGAGGGTTGCCATGCGCTTCAGGCACTGCGTGGGACGGGGCGTTGCCATGGCTGCCCTGGCGCTGGGTTCGGCGCCGACCTGGGCGCAACAGACCTACGCGGTTACCAGCACTGCGCCGACAGGCGCCGGATCGCTGCTCGCCGCGGTGCAGTCGCTGCAGGCCAATGGCCAGCGGCAGACGATCAACATCAACCTGCCGCCCGGCAGCGTGATCACGCTGGGCGGGGACCTGCCGGTACTGGTGGGGTCCGAGGTGTGGATCTTCGGACTGGCGCCGGGGCTGGTCATCGACGGCAATGGCTTCCGGATCTTCCGCTACATCGGCCAGTCGATGCTGCTGTCCAACCTGACCCTGCGCAACGGGCGCAGCACCGGCGCCGGTTGCCTGGGCAGCAATGCGAGCGTGCTCACCCTGGTGTTCGACGTCGAATTCCAGAACTGCCGCACCGACGGCACCGGGGCCAGCGGCAGCAGTGGCGGCGCGCTGTTCGCGTTCGGGCCGCTGCAACTGACCCGCACGCGCTTCATCGGCAACTCGGCTTACGACAGCGGGATCGCCAACCTCGGCATGGGCGGCGGCGCAGTGTCTTTCATCGGCAGCCTGCTGCAGGTGGACAACACCGCGTTCATCGACAACTACACCGTGCGCACGCCACTGCCGGCCGGCAATTGCGTCGACGGTGTCGGCGGGGCATTGGCGATGGACATGCCGGCGGGTTCGTCGGCCTCGTTCATCTACACCAGCTTCACTGGCAACAGCCATCGGTGCGGCTCGCCAACTGGCGCGATCTCGGGGCAGGGCGGCGCGATCAGCATCTTCGGCCCCAGCAGCGGCGCCGCGCCCATCGTGGGCATCGATGCGAGCTTTTTCGGCAGCAACCGCGCTGACAACGGCGCCGGGATCTTCGCGCGCGCGGTCAGGCTCACGCTCAACAACACCAGTTTCCACGACAACGTGGGGAACGGCGCCGGCGCCGTGTTCCTGACCACCGGATTCGGAACGCCGCCGACGCCGGAATTCCGCCTGATCTCCTCGACCTTCTGGCGCAACGGCACCAGCTCCAGCGGCTTCGGCGCCGATCTCACCCTGAACCCGGCGGCGGTCGTGCGCCTGTTCCGCAACGTGCTGTTCGCGCCGCCCGCGGCCGGCCCCAGTTGCTCGCCGGCCAGCTTCAATGCCGACGACGGCGATGTGGTGTTCACCACCGATATCACGTGCTTTGCCAACGTGGCCGGCAACCCGATCACGGCGCAGTTCGCTCCCGGCAACACCTTTGGCCTGCAGAACCCCGCCATCAATGGTGGGCGCGTCCCGACGATGGATTTCAGCCCGGGCAGCGTAGCCATCGACAACGGCGCCAACCCCGGTTGTCCGGGCATGGACGCGCGCGGCAACACGCGCCCCTTCGACGGTGATGGCAACGGCATCGCGATCTGCGACGTCGGTTCGATCGAGTATCGACCGCAACTGCTGCTGCGCGACGGTTTCGAGAATCCCTGATCGCCGGGGAACAGCCCTTCGCGCGCCGTCGCGATCAGAAATCGCGTTTGCCGAAGCGCTCGAAGCCCTGGTTGATG
>JANOEA010000537.1:0-11052 GCA_031412975.1 Pseudomonadota bacterium
AGGAGCCCGACATGTACCGGCCCTTCCGCGTGCCGCTGAGCACGGGCTGGCTGTGCGCGGCCTTGACCCCTGCGTTGGCGCTTGTCATCTCTATCCTCGTCAAGATCGAGCCGCGCGAGCAGGCCATCGTGGCTGCCGCGACGCTCTCGACCTTTTTCGTCTGGCGCTTCATTCAATGGCGCGGCCGCACGCCGCAGCAGGCGCTGATGCCGCTGCTCGCGATCCCGTACCGGCCGAGCTGGGTCGAGCACCTGATCCTGTCCAACCGCAACATCCTGGCCGACCAGATGGAGTTCCTGCGCAACCATCTGCCGCGGCACCGCCGCACGGCCTGAGTGCACTGCCCGGGTATTGCCCGCGCACGGCCACGGCGACATCTTGCCCTGCAGCGCCTCCGCGCAGACAATTGCCTCCATGATCGACGCCACCCGCTTTCCGCGCCTCTCGCGCATCCACGTTCCCGCAGACCTGCGCCAGTTCGCCGAGTCCGAACTGGTCGAGGTCTCGCGCGAGCTGCGCGATTACCTGATCGAATCGGTCGGCCGCTCCGGTGGCCATTTCGGCGCAAACCTCGGCGTGGTGGAACTGACCGTCGCACTGCACTGGCTGTACGACACCCCACACGACCGGCTGGTCTGGGATGTCGGCCATCAGGCCTATCCGCACAAGATCCTGACCGGCCGTCGCGACCGCATCGAAACGATCAAGCGCAAGGAGGGACTCGCACCGTTCCCGGCCCGCCATGAAAGCGAATTCGATACCTTCGGCGTCGGCCACTCGTCGACCTCGATCAGCGCTGCATTGGGCATGGCGATCGCGGCCGGGCAACGCGGCGATCCGCGCCGCTTCGTGGCGGTGATCGGCGACGGTGCGATGTCCGCCGGCATGGCCTTCGAGGCGCTCAACCATGGCGGCGGCATGCAACCCGAGCCGAACCTGGTGGTGGTGCTGAACGATAACCAGATGTCGATCTCGGAGAACGTCGGCGCGATGAGTCGCATGCTCGGACAGATGATGTCCAGCCGCCGGCTCAACGACGTGCGCGAGCGGCTCAAGCGCGCGATGCGCCGCGGGTCATGGCTGTGGCGGTTCGTCAAACGCTGGGAGGCGCACGCCAAGGGCATGTTCGCGCCGAGCACGGTGTTCGAGCAGCTCGGCTTCCACTACACCGGTCCGATCGACGGCCACGACCTGCCGGCCCTGCTGCACGCGCTGCGCACCGTCAAGCAGCTCAAGGGTCCGCAACTGGTGCACGTGATCACCACCAAGGGCAAGGGCTACGATCTCGCCGAGCTCGACCAGATCGAATACCACGCCGTGGGTCCCTTCGATCCCACCATCGGCGTGGTCAAGAAGACCGCCAGCGGCAAGCCGACCTACACCCAGGTTTTCGGCGACTGGCTGTGCGACATGGGCGCTGCCGACAAGCGCCTGCTCGCGATCACGCCGGCGATGCGCGAAGGTTCGGGCATGGTGCGCTTCAGCCAGCAGTTCCCCGCGCAGTATTTCGATGTCGGCATCGCCGAGCAGCACAGCGTGACACTCGCGGCCGGCATGGCCTGCGAGGGTGCCAAGCCGGTGGTCGCTATCTACAGCACTTTCCTGCAGCGCGCCTACGACCAGCTGATCCACGACGTGGCGCTGCAGAATCTCGACGTACTGTTCGCGATCGATCGCGGCGGCCTGGTCGGGCCCGATGGTCCGACCCATTCGGGCAGTTTCGACCTGAGCTACCTGCGTTGCATCCCGAACATGGTGGTGATGGCGCCCGGCGACGAGAACGAGTGCCGCCAGATGCTGAGCACCGGCTTCCTGCACAACGGTCCGGCCGCGGTGCGCTATCCGCGCGGCAGCGGCAGCGGCGCGCGGGTCGAGCCCAGCCTCGAACCGCTACCGATCGGTCGCGGCGAAATCCGCCGGCGCGGCGCGGGCATTGCGCTGCTGGCCTTCGGCGCGCCGCTGCAGGCCGCCGAACAAATCGCCGAGGAACTCGACGCGACCGTCGCCAACATGCGCTTCATCAAGCCGCTCGACGAAGCGCTGGTGCTCGAACTCGCGCGCGGCCACGACATGCTGGTCACGCTCGAAGACAACGCGATCGCGGGCGGCGCCGGCAGCGGTGTGGCCGAATTGCTGGCCTCGCATGGCATCGAATGCTCGATCCTGCACCTGGGTTTGCCGGACCGCTTCCTCGAACATGCGAGCCGCGATGAGTTGCTTGGCGAGATCGGCCTCGATGCGAACGGCATCCGCGCCGCGATCCATGCACGCTGGCCGCAGCTGGCGATGCAGCGGCGGCGTGCGGCAGGGGATGCGGCGTAGCCGAGCCGCGGGTCGAGGCGACCCGCGCTACGAGCGTCATCCGTAGGGCAGGTCGTCCCGACCTGCCATCACGTTCGCCGCGAATGTGGCTGATGCGGTGCGTTGAGCGTCAACGCGATCGCGCGCTCCGACAGTAGCAGGGCGTTTGTTGCGCGTGGCGCCGTGCGGTTGACAGCGCGCTGCAATCTCCCTCAGGCTAAGAAAATGCATTCCCTGACCGCCCGCGCCGCGCGCTTCCTGCGCCTGAGTGCCCTGCTGCTGCTGGCGCTCGGCATCCTTGCGCGGCCGATGGTCGAGCAGATCGGTGGCATCCATTCGATCGGTCACGAAGCGGTCGCTGTTCCCGCCGAACACGGGCACGACCACGGGCGGTCGGGTCATGATCATCGACACCCGGATCAAACCGCTGATCCCGAACACGCCACGGGCTCCCACGTGCTGATGCATCAGGCAGATGGCGGTGCAGCCAGTGCGCTGCGCGCCCAGTGGGGTCTGGTGTTGGCTGTCCAGCCCGCCGCGATCCCGCCTTCGACGGACGCGCTTGCGCCGCGGCGCGACGTCCCCGCCACCCCGTTCCGACCTCCGATCGCCTGATCGACACACGGCCGCGCTGGTGCGGCCGGTTGCCTTTCGTCCATCGATCCCGGAGGTTTTCCGTGCAACTGCGATACCTGCTCGTCCTGGCGCTCGCCGGGACCTGCGGCATGGCGCCGTTTGGCCACGCCGCAGAACCCTTGCGTCTTCCCGAGGCCGTCGCCCGCGCGCTGAACGCGAACCCCGCGGTCGCGGCAGAATCCGCGCAGCTCGAAGCTGCCCGTGCGCGAGCCGCGCGCGACGCCCTGCCCCCACCTTATGTGCTCGGCGGCGAGTTCGAGAACTTCGCCGGCAGCGGCAACTTGCGCGGTGTCGACAGCGCCGAAACCACCCTGCGCATCAGCCACGTGATCGAACTCGGCGGCAAGCGCACTGCCCGCGAAGCTCTCGGCGAGGCCCAGATCGGGCAGCAGGCGCAGCGCGTGCATCAGGCCCGCATCGATATCGCGAGTCGGACCACGTCGCGATTCATCGAGGTGCTCGCCGACCAGCAGCGGCTCGGATTCGCGCGCGAGCGCGTCGCGCAGGCCGAGCGCACGCGCGGTGAGGTCGCGGCCTGGGTGGCGGCGGCACGCAACCCCGAAACGGACCTGCACGCGGCTGAACTCGCGCTCGGCGAGGCCGAGCTCGCGCGCGAGCACGCACAGCACGAACTGGAAAGCGCCCGCAGGACCCTGGCGGCGAGTTGGGGCGGGTCCGGGGCGGATTTCGATGCCGTCGGAGGCGAATTGCACGACCTGCCACCGATCGAGGATTTCGCAGCGCTGGCCATGCGACTGGATGACACGCCGGAGCAGCGCGCGAACCGGCGTGAAGCACAAACCGTCGCCGCGCGACGCCTGGTTGGTGAAGCAGCGCGGGCGCCCGACCTGAGCCTCAGCGTCGGCGTACGCCGGATCGAAAGCATCGACGATCAGGCCCTGGTGGCCTCGGTATCGATTCCGCTGGGCAGCGCCCCGCGCGCTGCCTATGGCATCGCCGAAGCCGACGCCGAGCTCGCAGCGCTCGATGCGCGCCGCGAGGCGCATCGGCTGGAGGGCGAACACACGCTGTTCGGAAAGGTGCAGGAGCTGCGCCACGCGCGCACCGAGTTCGAAGCACTGCGCGATTCCATGCTGCCCACTGCGGAGAAAGCGGTGGCCGCCAGCCGGCGCGGCTTCGAGGCCGGGCGTTTTTCGTTCTACGCGCTGGCCCAGGCGCAGGACACCTTGTTCCGGCTGCGCGAACGCGGCGTGGAAGCCGCGACGCGCTACCACCTGCTGCTGATCGAGATCGAGCGCCTGACTGCGAGTGCCGAGGATTCCACGCCATGACCCGACTGCCGACAATCGCTCTTGCGCTGCTGCTGACCGCCTGTGCTGGCGAACACGATCCCCACGACCATGCCGACCACGAGGGTGCCCCGTCAACGGGCGATTTCGAACGCGGCCCGAACAATGGACGCCTGCTGCGCGAGGGCGATTTCGCGCTCGAGATCACCATCTTCGAAGACGGTGTGCCGCCGCAGTATCGTTTGTATGCGTATCAGGGCGAACGGCCCGTCGATCCGGCCACGGTGCAAGCCTCGATTGAGCTGCAGCGGCTCGACGGCGAGGTGAACCGTTTTGCGTTCACCGCAAGCGGCGATCATCTGGGCAGTCCCGACACCGTGACCGAACCGCACTCGTTCGATGTCGCGGTCGCTGCCACCCACGGCGGCAATTCCTACCAGTGGAATTTTTCGTCCTACGAGGGGCGCACCACCATTCCAGCGGCCCTCGCACACGACGCCGGGATCGTGGTGGAGCGCGCGGGTCCGGCGACCATCCGCGGCGTGGTGCCGCTGCTGGGAACGGTCGCGATCGACGCCGACCGCCACGCGAGCGTGCGTGCGCGCTTTGCGGGCGTCGTGCGCTCGGTACCCGTGCAGTTGGGCGAGCAGGTGCGCGCGGGCCAGACGCTGGCCACGATCGAGGCCAACGAGAGCATGCGCACCTATGCGGTCACGGCGCCGTTCGCGGGCAGCGTGCTCGCACGCAACACCAATGCCGGTGCGATTGCCGGCGAGGCGATGCTGTTCGAGATCGCTGATCTGTCGCAGGTGTGGGTCGAACTGCGAGCGATCGGCACCGACGCGGACAAACTCGCGCCGGGCCAGTCCGTCCGCGTGCGCAGCGCGACCGGCGACGCGACCGCGGAGGCCACGATCGCGACGATCCTGCCGATCGCCACCGCCGGCCAGGGCGTGATCGCCCGCGTGGTGCTGCCGAATGCCGAGGGCCGCTGGCGACCGGGCATGACGGTGTCTGCGGAGGTCGCGGTTTCGACCCGCGACGTGGCGCTGGCGGTGAAGGAATCCGGCCTGCAGCCGTTTCGCGATTTCACCGTGGTGTTCGCGCAGGTGGGCGACACCTACGAGGTACGCATGCTCGAACTCGGCGATCGCGATGGCGACTACGCCGAAGTACTCGGTGGACTCAAGCCCGGAACGCCGTACGTGTCGGCAAACAGTTTCCTGATCCGTGCGGACATCGAGAAGTCCGGCGCAAGCCACGACCACTGAGGAGCGCGCCATGCTCGAACGCATCATCCGCGCATCCATAGCGCATCGCTGGCTCGTGCTGCTGCTGGTGCTGGCGTTTGCCGGCCTTGGCCTGTGGAACTACGGGCGCCTGCCGGTCGATGCCGTCCCGGACATCACCAACGTCCAGGTCCAGATCAACACCGAGGCCCCGGGCTATTCGCCGCTGGAGGCCGAACAGCGCGTCACCTTCCCGGTCGAGACCGCACTGGCCGGACTTGCGCGGCTCGACTACACACGGTCGATATCGCGCTATGGACTATCGCAGGTGACCGTCGTGTTCGACGACGGCACCGATATCTACTTCGCCCGCCAGCAGGTAGCCGAACGCCTGCAGCAAGCGGCAGCGCAATTGCCGTCCGGGATCGAGCCTTCGCTGGGCCCGGTGGCGACCGGATTGGGCGAGATCTTCATGTACACCGTCGAGGCCGAGGCCGGCGCGACGATGGCCGACGGCCGCCCGTGGACCACCACCGAACTGCGCACACTGCAGGACTGGGTGGTGCGACCACAGCTGCGGCACCTCGAAGGCGTCACCGAGGTCAACACGATCGGCGGCTACACGCGCCAGATCCACATCACGCCCGACCCGGTCAAGCTGGTTGCCTATGGCCTGACCATGCGCGACGTACTCGATGCAGTCGCACGCAACAACGCCAATGTCGGCGCGGGCTACATCGAGCGCGGCGGCGAGCAGTACCTGGTGCGGGTGCCGGGACAGGTCGCGAGCCTCGATGAATTGCGGCGCATCGTCGTGGCTACCCGCGACGGATTGCCGCTCGCGCTCGGCGATGTGGCGAGCGTCGCCGATGGCAAGGAACTGCGCACCGGCGCTGCGACCAAGGACGGCAGCGAAGTCGTGCTGGGCACCGTGTTCATGCTGATCGGCGAAAACAGCCGCGCGGTAGCGCAGCGCACGGCCGAGAAACTCGATCAGATCAACGCCGGGTTGCCAGCCGGTGTGCGCGCGCACGCGGTCTACGACCGCACCGACCTCGTGGACCGCACCATCGACACCGTACGCATCAATTTGTTCGAGGGCGCGCTGCTGGTGATCGCGGTGCTGCTGCTTCTGCTGGGCAACCTGCGCGCGGCATTGATCACCGCCGCCGTGATTCCGCTCACGATGCTGTTCACGATCACCGGGATGGTGCAGAACAGGGTGTCGGCCAACCTGATGAGCCTCGGCGCGCTGGATTTCGGCCTGATCGTGGACGGCGCGGTGATCATCGTGGAGAACTGCCTGCGCCGCTTCGGCGAGCGCCAGCATGCGCTGGGTCGGCTGCTGACCCGCGAAGAGCGCTTCGATCTCGCGGCCAGCGCAAGTGCCGAGGTGATCAAGCCGAGCCTGTTCGGTCTGTTCATCATCACCGCGGTGTACCTGCCGATCTTCGCCTTGTCGGGCGTGGAAGGAAAAATGTTCCATCCGATGGCGTTCACGGTGGTGATCGCGCTGACCGCCGCGATGATCCTCTCGCTGACCTTCGTGCCTGCGGCCGTGGCGCTGTTCGTGACCGGCAAGGTGGCGGAGAAGGAGACGCGCGTGATGCGTGGCATCAGCAGCGGATACAGGCCGCTGCTCGAACGCGCGCTCGCCTGGCGCGTTGCACTGGTGGCCGGCGCGATGATGCTGGTGGTGGCCGCGGGAGTACTGGCCACTCGCCTCGGCACCGAGTTCATCCCGAGCCTCGACGAGGGCGACATCGCGCTGCACGCACTGCGCATCCCGGGCACCAGCCTGAGCCAGGCTGTCGCGATGCAGGGCCAGCTCGAAGCGCGCATCAAGCAGTTTCCCGAAGTCGAGGAAGTGGTGGGCAAGATCGGCACCGCCGAAGTGGCGACCGATCCGATGCCGCCCTCGGTGGCCGACACCTACGTGATGCTCAAGGACCGCGCCGACTGGCCCGATCCGCGCAAGCCACGCGACCAGTTGTTGGCCGAGCTCGAAGCCGCGGTGCTGACGATCCCCGGCAACAATTACGAGTTCACCCAGCCGGTGCAGATGCGCATGAACGAGCTGATCGCCGGCGTGCGCGCCGAAGTGGCGGTCAAACTGTACGGCGACGACCTCGACACGCTTGCCCGGATCGGCGAGCAGATCGAAAGCCTCGCCCGGGGAATCGAGGGTGCCGCCGACGTCAAGCTCGAACAGACCACCGGACTGCCGCTGCTGAGCATTGTTCCCGATCGCGCGGCGCTTGCGCGCCACGCCGTATCGGTCGACGAGTTGCAACAGACCGTGTCGATGGCGGTCGGTGGCGCGACCGCCGGGCAATGGTTCGACGGCGACCGCCGTTTCGACATCGTGGTACGCCTGCCGGAAGCGCTGCGGCAGGATCCGAAAGCGCTGGCTGCGTTGCCGGTGGCGGTGCCTGCCGCGGCCGGCGGCGGATACGTGCCGCTCGCGCAGCTCGCGCGGATCGAGATCGCGCCGGGTCCGAACCAGGTCAGCCGCGAGAACGGCAAGCGACGCATCGTGGTGACCAGCAACGTGCGCGGGCGCGACCTCGGCTCCTTCGTCGAGGAACTGCGCACGCGCGTTGCCGCGGACATCGAGATTCCCGCAGGTTACTGGATCGAATACGGCGGTACCTTCGAACAGCTGATCTCGGCCAGCCAGCGTCTGTCGGTGGTGGTGCCGGTGGTGCTGGTGATGATCTTCGGGCTGCTGTTCATGGCGTTCGGATCAGGCCGCGATGCCGCGGTGGTGTTCAGCGGCGTGCCGCTGGCCCTGACCGGCGGCGTGCTGGCGCTGTGGCTGCGCGACATCCCGTTCTCGATTTCGGCCGGCGTGGGGTTCATCGCGCTGTCGGGCGTGGCGGTGCTCAATGGGCTGGTGATGATCAGCTTCATCCGCACGCTGCGCGAGCAGGGCGATCCGCTGCACGAGGCGATCGTGGACGGCGCGGTGACCCGCTTGCGGCCCGTGCTGATGACCGCGCTGGTGGCGAGCCTCGGCTTCGTGCCGATGGCATTGAACGTGGGCCCGGGCGCCGAAGTACAGCGACCGCTCGCGACCGTGGTGATCGGCGGGATCATCTCGTCGACCCTGTTGACCTTGCTGGTATTGCCCGCGCTGTACCGGCTGGTGCATCGCATCGACGAGCCGGACCAGACGGCCACCGCGTGAGCACCATCCTTCGCCACCCCAGCTTCCGGCGCCTGTTTCTCGCCCAGGTCGTCGCGCTGGTCGGAACCGGACTGCTGACGGTGGCACTGGCGCTGCTCGCCTACGATATCGCCGGCGACCAGGCCGGCGCGGTGTTGGGCACTGCGCTGGCGATCAAGATGGCGGTTTACGTAATCCTCGCGCCGCTGGTTGGCGCGACGGTGCGTCCCGCGTGGCGCAAGCCCATGATGATCGGCCTGGATTGCATGCGCGCGGGCGTCGCACTGCTGCTGCCCTTCGTCACCGAGGTGTGGCAGGTGTATGCGTTGGTCGCGCTCCTGCAGTCGGCGTCGGCCGGGTTCACGCCGCTGTTCCAGTCGCTGATCCCGGAGATCCTCAGCGAGGAACGCGATTACACGCAGGCGCTGTCGCTGTCGCGACTGGCCTACGATCTCGAGAGCCTGCTCAGCCCGGCGATCGCGGCCGCGTTGCTGACCGTCATCAGCTACCACGGACTGTTCGTCGGTACGGCGCTCGGCTTCGTACTGTCGGCGCTGCTGGTGCTCGCAGCGTTATTCCCCCCAGCGACAGGACCCGCACAGGGGAGTCCGTATGCACGCGCGCTGCGCGGCATGGGCCTGTACCTGCGAACACCGCGCTTGCGGGGTCTGCTCGCACTGAATCTGTGCGCCGCTGCAGGTGGTGCGATGGTGTTCGTCAACACGGTGGTGATCGTGCGCGGGCCGTTGGGCGGCGGGGAGCGCGAAGTCGCCGCAGCCCTGGGCGCCTTCGGCCTCGGCTCGATGGTCGTGGCGCTGGCCTTGCCGCCACTGCTGGATCGCATCACGGATCGTCGGGTGATGCTGGTTTCCGCCACCGCAATGGTAGCCGTGCTGATCACCACCACCATCGCGTGGTTCGCGCAGCAGGGATCGATCGGCTGGTGGGTGGTGGCACCTGCATGGGTCGCGTTGGGAATGGCTTATGCCGGGCTCGTTACGCCGGGCGGTCGCCTGCTGCGCCGCTCGGCACCGCCGGCCGATCTGCCGTTCCTGTTCGCCGCGCAATTCTCGCTGTCGCATGTGTGCTGGCTACTCGCCTACCCACTCGCCGGGTGGGTCGGCGCCCATCTGGGTCTGGATCGCGCGCTGGCCCTGCTCAGCGTGCTTGCCGCGATCGGTGCGATCGCTGCCGCGCGGATGTGGCCCGCGCACGAGTGACCGCGTGTGCCGTCGGCTGGTGATGCGACTCAGGATTCCATCGCGCCGCGAATCCTGTCGAGATACGCGCGCGTACCGCGCGCAAGGTCCGCATCGTGTCCCAGCAGCGCGCCGCCCACCAGCAGGACCGTATCCTTGCCGTAGGTCGCGCACAGCGGGGCGATTCGCTCGAAGTCCATGCCGCCCGCGGGACATGGCCAGACCGGCGCGAGTAACCCGAGTGACTCACGGCACGCGTGCGCAAGGCTCGCTGCCTGTTCGTCGGTGAATCGAAAGCGGCCGCCGGGTGCGACGAATACGCTGATGTCGGCACCGGCCAGGCGCAGCAGCGTGCCGAGTGCGAGGCCGAACTCCATGCCGTTGTCGCCAGCCTGGGTCAACGCACCCGACAGTGCCGGGTGCGCCATATGGATCAGATCGAAACGCGCGGCGAGATCGCGCGCGTGGTCGTGGCCGATGATGCCCGGGCACAACAACACGCCGCGCAGACCGATGCCGCGCACGAACTCCGCATAGCGCGGCAGATCAGCGTGCGCAGCGGCCAGGTGCGGGAAGTACAGCGTATTGCCGCCGGTGCTGCGGTTCGCGCGCGCCACCGCATTCGCACAGGCTTCGACGCGAAAGCGGAAGCCGTCGAAGTCGTCGCTGACCAGGTTCTGGTCGTCCTTGACGATGTCGCCGCCGCCGAGCGCGAAATCGTGCGCGAGCTGCGCGAGGCGTTCGACCGCTGTGCCGGTGGGCTTGATCGCGGTGGCGAGCAGCGGGCGGTCGTGCACATCGAGCAGTTGGCGCAGTCGATCGATCCCGTAGCGCGGACCGTCGAAATGCGCCAGCAGCGAGTCGGGCAGCTGCAACGCCTGCAGGCGGATGCCCGGATACATCGACACATTGCCGTAGACCAGGTTGATCAGCGTGCTCAACTGTCCGGCCGCGAGTGCAGCGTTGAATGCGATGCGCGCGTGGAAAAACCCCGGCTCCGCGGGCTCCAGCGACTGCACGCGGCCGACGATCTCGTCGAGGATGCGCGGGTCGCTGACCTGCGCTGGCGGCAGCTCCACCGTCTGCTCGTAGGCGATGAAGCGCGCAATCCGCTCGGCCTCGTCCGGCAGCGCGCGAATGCGGTAGGTCGCGTGGATCAGCGCTGCAGGTGCCATGCATCGGCTCGATCAATCGGGGCGATGATCGTAGCGCGCGAGTCGTGCGTCCGGTTCAGGCCGGCGCACGTCCTGCGCTGACCCGCTCATGGC
>JANOEA010000538.1:0-5502 GCA_031412975.1 Pseudomonadota bacterium
ACCCACGATCGCGGGGCGTGGGGTTATGGACCCTTGGACGGGGTGGGGGGGGGGATGTTCCGCCAGGGGGTGAGGGGGGGGGGGGGCCTACGCCCCGCCCTACGGGTATGGGGGCCGCCGCGCGCCGGATGGATTCATGGCACCAGCCAGGTGGACATCCAGCGGTCGGTGGTGCGACTGAATCCGGCGCGCGACTGGCCGCTGGCGGCCAGATGCAGCCAGTCGATCGCCTGTGCTTCCACCACCACCACGGCGAACTGGGCACGACCGGATTCGGTCGTCGCAAGCTCCGGCCGCCCGGTTTCGAGTTCCGCCGGCAGACCGGAAGTCCGCGCCGTGCTCGGCATGCCCGGCGCCTGGCTGGTCAGATAACAGCGGCGCGACATCGGGTTGGTCGCCAACCACGCCGCATCGGGCTCGGCGCCATCGACCACCACCCGCGCGATCCCGCGCACGCGTACCTGCACGCCGTCGCCGTAGAACAGCAGGCACACGCGGTCGTCGTGCAGCAACTGCCCGAGCTTGGCGCTGCGGCGGTCGGTGTGGAAGCGCAGCAGTCCCGTCGCGCGATCGGCTTGGCGCAGCACCACCGTGCGCGCATCGGCACCGTCTTCGCCGACCGTGGCCAGCGTGCAGGTATGGAATGCGTGGTTGCGGCGCTCGGCACCGCGCAACAGTCGCGACCACGTGTCGTCCCACACCGCTTCCAGCGACACCGGCGGCGGGTGGTCGCTGCTGACCGCGACATCGCGACCGTGGGCGTCGTTCATCGCACGCTCACCACACGCGGCAGAACGCCGCCTTCAGGTAGCGGCTCTCCGGCACGTGCGCGAGCCAGGGGTGATCGGGGCCGGCGCCGGTCACGCGCAGTACCTGCAGCGTGCGGTTGGCGTAGAACGCCGCGCGGCGCAGCATGTCGAGGAACTGCTCCTCGCTGACCAGGCCCGTGCACGAGCAGCTGAGCAGGATGCCGCCGGGAGCGACCGCACCCATCGCGAGCTTGTTCATGTCGAGGTATTTTTTCAGCGCCGGGATCACCTGCTCGCGATCGCGGGTCATCTTGGCCGGATCCAGGATCACCACGTCGTACAGCTCGCGCTTGCCCACCGCGACCTCGCGCAGCCACGGAAAGATGTCGGCCTGCACGAAGCGCACGCGCGCCTTGTTGAGCTTGGCGTTGCCCTCGGCGATCTCGAGGATCTCCTCGTCGAGGTCGATGCCGGTGACCTCCTCGGCGCCGCCGATGGTCTTGGCGGTGATCCCGAAGCCACCCGAGTTGCAGCACAAATCGAGCACGCGTTTGCCGGCGCTCATCTCGCTGAGCAGCTTGCGGTTGTCGCGCTGGTCGGCGAAGAAGCCGGTCTTGTGGCCGCTGCCGGGTGCGGCGCGAAAGCGCACGCCATGCTCGGTGATGATGGTCGGGGTCGGCGCCTCCGGCGGCTTGCAGTCGAAGCTCTCCTGCTTCTGCACGTGCGTCTCGGCAAACCAGTAGTGATGCGCATCGGGGAAATGCGTCGCGAGCGCTGCGCGCACCTGGTCGCGCACGCGCCACATGCCGGCCGAGAAATACTCGATCACCAGCGTATCGCCGAAGCGGTCGACCACCAGGCCCGACAGGCCGTCGCCTTCGGAATGCACCAGCCGGTAGGCGTCGGTGACCCGGTCCAGCCCGAGAAGTTCGCGGCGCATGCCCACCGCGTCGGCGATCTTGCGCGCGAAGAATCCCGCGTCGATCGCCTCGTCGGGATCGGCGCTGAGCACGCGCAGCGCGATCCGCGAGTGGCCGTTATAGAAGCCGCGCCCGGCCCAGGTGCCGTCGCGGTCGATGATCTCGACCACGCTGCCGGGCTTGGGCCGCGGCTCGGGCTTGTCGACCATCTTCTGGAAGATCCACGGATGGTTGGAGCGCCGCTCGATCTTCAGGTGCACGGTCTGGTTGCTGTCGCTCATTGCCTGCTCACGTTGCAAGATTCCCGATGCGCGCATTCTGACCCAGGAGCGCACCGTGTGCGCGACCGCAGCGATCGGCCGTACGATGCACCCGGATGTCCCGGTCGCGCACAAGGTGCGCTCCTACAAAACTGCGGCGTACGTGCCCGTGTAGGAGCGCACCGTGTGCGCGACCGCAGCATCCGGATCGTCCTGCGTCATCAGTCGCCCACAGGGTGGGCTCCTACAGCGGCGCCCGGGTCGGATCGTTGAGTTCCAGCGAACGCAACATCACGCCCGCCTGGGTGCGGTTGCGCACGCCGAGGCGCTCGAAGATCAACGACAGGTGGGCCTTGATCGTGCGCTCCTGCACCCCGAGCGCATCGGCGATCTGCTTGTTGAGCTTGCCCTCGGCCACCAGTGCGAGCACCCGGAACTGTTGCGGTGTCAGCGCCGCGAGCCGCGCGGCCAGCTCGCGGTCGCTGGCCAGGCCGCTGGCCCTGAGCGCATCGGCACGCGCGGGCGGCACGTAGGTGCGGCAATCCAGCACGCAGGCCACCGCGCGCTTGAGCTCCTCGAGGTCGGCGCTCTTGGAGATGAATCCGGCCGCACCATGATCGAGCGCGCGGCGGATCGTGGCCGGATCGTCGTGGGCCGAGATCATCGCCACCGCGACGCTCGGAAACTCGGTGCGGATTGCGGCCAGGCCCACCAGTCCGTGGTTGCCGGGCATGTGCAGGTCGAGCAGCAGCAGATCGGTATCGGCATGCGCGGCCAGGTCGGCACGCGCGGTCGCGAGGTCGACCACCTCGGCCAGGGTCGCATCGGGCACGATCTCGCGCACCGCCTGCGCCAGCGCGCGGCGGAACAGCGGGTGGTCGTCGGCGATCACGATGCGGGTCATCACGCCATCCTAACCGTTCGGTCATTGCGCGAAGCGGCACCTCGTACGGACGTCCACTGGCGCGGCCGGTGCGTACTGCTAGCGTGCGCGGAAGCCTCCGGAGCCGCCGCATGCGCATCATCCTTGCCTGCCTTTCGCTAATCTTGCTCGCTGCCTGTGCCCCGCGTGACACCATCCGGCCGATGACGCACGAGTTTGCCCGCGAGATTCGCCAGACCCGCCACGCTGGCGCCGACGATTTGCTCACCGCGGGCCTCGGGCTCGACGGCCTGCGTGGCGCAGCGCCGGGCTTCGACGATCCGGCGCTGCCGACGCCGGCGGAGCTTCGCCGCCGCGCGATCTGGACCAACTGGCGCGGCATCGTCGATCTGTCGCCGACCGGCGGCTTCGGCAGTGCCTATGGCAGTGCGGCCAAAGTCGATGGCCGCGAATTCGCGACGCTGGCAAGACTGCCGGGCGCCAGCGCGCCGCATCGGCTGCTGGCGCAGATTCCCGATGGCTTCGATCGCAGTGCGCGCTGCCTGGTGGTGGCCCCGGTATCGGGATCGCGCGGGGTCTACGGCACGATCGGTTTCGCAGGATCCTGGGCGCTGCCGCGCGGCTGCGCGGTGGTCTACACCGACAAGGGTCTCGGCACCGATCTATATGACGTCGATTCCGGCACCGGGGTCGCGCTCGACGGCACCCGCAGCGACCGTGGCGAATTGGCGTTTGTGCCGTCGACCACAACCGGCGCACCAGCGCACCGGGTCGCATTCCGCCACGCGCATTCCGGCGACAACCCCGAAGCCGACTGGGGCGCGCACACGCTGCAGGCGCTGCGCTTCGGCCTGCATGCGCTGGATCTGGCCTTCCCGCAACTCGCGCCGTTCACCGCGGACAACACGCGCATCATCGGCGCGGGTCTTTCCAACGGCGGCGGTGCGGTACTGCGCGCCGCCGAACTGCCCGGCGGCGAAGCCTTCGACGCGGTGGTCGCCGCCGCGCCCAACATCGCCGCGCCCGGGGCGCGCCACATGTTCGACTTCGCGCTGGACGCTGCGCTCTACCAGCCCTGCCTGTTCGCCGATCCCGCGTTCGAGGGTGCGCCCGGAGTGCTGCCGCCCGCGGCATTGCAGGCCGCGGCCACCGCGCGCTGTGCGAGTCTCGCCGCTGCCGGCCTGCTGCGCGCTGGCGATCCGGTCGCACAGGCGCGCGAGGCGCTGGCGGTGCTGCGCGCACACGGATGGGAAGAGTTGCCGCTGCAGCTGGCCGCATTCCACAGCGGGCTCGATTTGTGGCGATCGCTGATGGCGACCTACACCCAGGCCTATGCGCGTGCGTCAGTAGCCCAGCCAGCGTGCGGCTACGGATTCGCTGCGCTCGACGCCGCCGGCACTCCGCGCCCCAGCACGGTGGCAGAGCGCGCGGCGTGGTGGGCCGACGGCAACGGGATCGGGCCCGGGATCGGCATCGGGCTGCTCGACCCACTCGCGCAGGGCGAGGATCGCGCTTTCCCCGGCCTCGACTGCGTGCGCCGCTTGCGTGCGGGCGAGGGAGCGCAGGCGGGCGCGTTGGCGCTGGGCATCCAGCAGACGCTGGCGACCGGCATGCCCCGCAGCCCGCGGGTGCTGGTGGTGCATGGGGCCAACGATGGCCTGGTGCCCGCAGCGTTCACCGCGCGCGCCTGGACCACTGCGGTGCGCGCGAGCGCCCCCGCGGTCGCGCTGCGTTACTGGGAGGTGGCCCATGTCCAGCACTTCGACGCATTGCTTGCCGCGCCGACCTTCGCCGGGCGCATGCTGCCGCTGATGCCGTATGCCCACCAGGCCCTGGACCTGGCCTGGAACAGCGTGCAGGACGGCAGCGCGCTGCCGGCGGCTGGACCCGTCGCCAATCGGGTGCCGGCGGCCGGGACCGTGCTGACTGCCGGCGACCTCGGCGGCCTGTTCGACTGACAGAACCTTTGGCTTGGCCGTTCGATCCGCTCCGGGTCGGCCGCACTCCGCGAACAGGAGTCCCAAGGTCTCGGCTCCCCAGAGTTTGATGACGGCGCGAGTTGTCGATCGTCCCGCAGCGCCTCGACCAGCGCGCTGCGCGCTACAGCCGCGAGCCAACTGCGATCGGCCATTATTGCGGCAGAGCACCGCCGCCTGACGCGGGGATTTTCGAAACGCGCTTCCGCGAGCGTTTGCTGTGCTTCGACTACGACCAGCTCGGGCGCGAACCCGAGCCGACGCTGCGCCGCCTGCTGGATTTCCTCGAGCTGCCGTGGGACCCGCGCTGCCTGGACTTCCATCAGCAACGCAATGCGGTCAAGACCGCGAGCTCCTGGCAGGTGCGGCGACCGCTGTATCGCGAGTCCTCGGGGCGGTCACGCAACTACCGCGAGCAGCTCGCCCCGCTGCGCCTCGCGCTGCAGCAGGCGGGCGTGAGCGACCGCGCGGACTTCGACCCCGCAGCGCGCTGAGACCACGTGCGGGCTGTCGCGTGCGCCGATCCTTGGGCATTGGCCTGCAGCGGCCGGCCACGAACCACTGCGGGAAACCCTGCCGCGAGCACACCCACTCCGGTGCCTGCTGTGATGCGCGTCGACATTTCGACGCTGCGTCAACGATGGCCCGACGAGATAGCCATCAAAAGTCACTTTTCTGACGCATTTCTGCGTTCGCCAAGGCGCAAACTTGGGC
>JANOEA010000539.1:0-10925 GCA_031412975.1 Pseudomonadota bacterium
GCACCAGCAGCACCACGACCACGCCCAGGACCAACGGCGTGCGCGTGCCCGACCGCTGCGCGGGCGCGCTGCGGTCGATACGCAGCTGGTTGAGCAGATCGGATTTTTCCACGGACGGACTCGGTGCTTTGGCGGGTGCGAAGTGTGCCACAGGGTGGCGTGTGGCCGGCGTCGTGGTAAGGGTCGAAACTCACGGTCGGCGGGTGATGGTCGTCATGTCGAATCCTGCGTCTGGCGTCCGCTCGATGCCGGGTGGGAGCTGCCATGGCAGCGACGGCGGCACCCGATGACTGGCAGCGACAGTCGTTCTTCCTTGTGGGAGCTGCCATGGCAGCGACTGGGGCAAGTCATCGGTGCTGCAGTCGCCGGCGTGCCGGCTCCCACAAGGTATCGCCACAGGTCGGTACTTCGTTCGGGATGCCTTGGCAGCGACGGCGCCACCTCACGGGTGGCGTGGCCACCCGTCGCGTGAGGCTGGCCTAAACACTTCTGGCTGACATGAACACCGATGAACACTTCTGGCTGGCATGAACACTTCATCCTCCTTGTGGGAGCTGCCATGGCAGCGACTGGCGACTCGGATCACTTCGTCCACCGGGGTGGCGTGCGAGGTGGCAGTCGCCGGCGTGCCGGCTCCCACGGTGGAGATGTCGGGTCGAGGCACGTCATGAACGCTATCCTTGCATGTGCCCGACCCGCCGAGCCGCCCCATGTACGCCTTCCCCCCGCATCCGATTCCCAGCGTCGCCATCGCCGACAGCAGCGCGCGTTTTCCCGTGCACCGGATCTACTGCGTCGGCCGCAACTACGCCGAGCATGCGAAGGAAATGGGCTCGGCGGTCGAGCGCGAGACGCCGACCTTCTTCATGAAGCCGGCCGATGCCGTGTGGACCGCCGATGAGCCGGTGCCCTACCCGCCCGCGACCACCAACCTGCACCACGAAATCGAACTGGTGGTGGCGCTGCATTCGGGCGGCCGCGACATCGCTGCCGAAAAAGCACTCGAGCATGTATTCGGCTACGCGGTCGGCCTTGACCTGACCCGCCGCGACCTGCAGGCCGCGGCCAAGGCCAAGGGCAATCCGTGGGATACCGCAAAAGGCTTCGATGCTTCCGCACCGATTGGCGCGATCGCACGGGCCGCATCGATCGGCCATCCGTCCATGGGTGAGCTGCGCCTGGAGGTCAACGGCAGCATCCGCCAGCACGCCGATATCGCCGACATGATCTTCAGCGTGCCGCAGATCATCGCCGAGTTGTCGAAGCTGTTCGCGCTGCAGTCGGGGGATTTGATCTACACCGGCACGCCGGCCGGCGTCGGGCCGCTGCTGCGCGGTGATCGCTTCGTCGCCAGCTTTGCGGGAGCACCGGTGCTGGCGGGAAGCATGGCCTGACGCCGGCGCACCTACTCGAACCCGTTACCGAACACGCGGTCGCCACTGAGCGCCGGCCCGCCGATGAACAAAATGGTGTCGTTCACCGGGCGGTAGCTGCCGAACTGGTTGGCGTCCAGACGCAGACGCCACTTGCGCGGACCGACCCGGGTCGCGCGCGAGGTAAAATCGTACCAGCCGACCGTTGCGTCGTTGCCCGGCACCTGCGGCCCGTAGAAACGGAAGCTCCACTGGTAGTCGTTGAAGTCCGGGCACACGGCCGGGTCGCTACCGGCCAGATGGAAAGTGACTTCGACATCGGCGCTGCCGCAGTTGGGCAGTTGGAAGCGCACCAGGTCGAGCGAGTACTGATACGCGCGGCCGGCCGAGCCATTGAGGAAATCACGTCCGTAGCGCGCAGCCGTCAGTCCGGTCACGTCGACCGCCTGCGGGCAGGTGCTGCCCAACACATCGGTGGTGAAGCTGCCGGTGCAGTCGAACACGCCCTTGGGGCGCGGCAGCGCGTCGTTGTCGAGCACGATCGAGGAACCGACATCGCCCTGCAACGCATCCGGTGCGCCGTCACCGTTGCCATCGCCGCCATTGGGCGCGTTGTTTTCCTGCTGATTGGGCGCACCATCGCCGTCACCGTCGCCGACCTGGGTGAGGCTCCACACTCCGCTGGTGGTTCCCGCGTGCACCAAGGTGGCATTGACCGGGTCAAGCGCCAGCGCCAGCACCGCGGCCGAGGGCAGGCCGATGCTGATCGAGCGCCAGTTCGCGCCGCCGTCGCTGGAACGGTACACGCCGCCCGGATTGCCCGCGCTGCCGATGCCACCGGCGTAGATGATGTTCGGTGCGCCCGGGTCGACGAGCATCGCGCGCAGATCGACGTTGGTCGGAATGCCGGTGTCGGAACGAACCCAGTTCGCACCACCGTCGGTGGTCTTGTAGATGCGCGAGGCGGCAGGCGCGCTGCTGTCGCCGAGTGCGGTCGTTGCGGCCCACAGCACGCCGCTGTCGGTGGGATGGTGGACCAGGGCCATTACGTCCCACGAGGTCGTCGTCGAGCCCAGCAGGCGCGGCAAACCGGTGCTCACATTGGTCCAGGTGGTGCCGCCGTTGCTGGTCTTGAACACGCCGTTGGGCGAGCTGGGCGCGCTGGTCGCGAACAGCGAGATGAAGGTCGAGGCGTAGACCGTGTCGCCGTCGTTGGGATCGATTGCGAGTTGCACCACGAACAGGCTTTCGTCTCCGACCGGCTGCGGCAATCCGTCGACATCGGTCCAGGTCGGTCCGGGTGCGGCCAGCAGCTCGAGATTCGTAGTCTTGAGAATGCGCCAGCCGCGACCGGGAGGTGCCGGCGCGATCCGACTGCGGCCCGAACCACCTGCCCAGGCCGTGCGCAACGGTCCGCTGGTGCACGGGCCGCTAACCGGCGGCGCGGCACAGGACCGTCGATCCAGCACCAGCGCGCGGCCGATGCCCACCGCGCGTACCGGTGGCGATCCGGTTGAGGGCAGACCGTTGTCGATGTTCTGCCACGAATCGCCGCCGTCGAGACTGCGATACAGGCCCCCATTCAATCCCAGGATGTTGTCGAACTGCGCGCGGCCGTTGGCGTACACCCGGGTGCTGGCCACGCTTCCGGCGGTGGTCGGGTCGATGCGGATCGCCCGCAGGCCCGCGCTCTGCAATCCGCTGACGCTGGTCGCGTCCCAAGTACTCGTATTGTCGGTGCTCAGGAACAACTGGTACCCGGCTGCAAGGTCGTTGAATATGCCGGCAAGAACGCGGCGATTGCCCGGCAGCGTGCCGGGATTCGGATTTATCGCAATGCTGCGCACGACGTTCGCGCGCATGCCGTTGTTGCGCGGCTGCCATGCGATGCCGCCGTCGATGCTGCGATAGACGCCGGCGCCGGTGGCCGTCCACAACACGGAAGTGCTCGGAAACGACGGGTGCAATGCGATCGAGTAGCCGGTCAGCGCACCGCCGTAGGTGGGGTTGGGCACCAGGCCGCCATTGAGCGCGCTCAGCGTCGCCGTACTGCCGGACACCAGCACCCGCGAGACGCCGTCGCCGGCCACGAACAGGGTGTTCGGATCTGCCGGCGAGACTTTGAAATCGTTGCCCGCCACACCGCCGTTGACTACGGTCCAATTGGCCCCGGAGTCCACACTCTTGTACAAGCTGCCGTCGCATCCGGCGTAGGCGCCCGACCCGGCGAACGCGACAGTGGTGCAATTGGACGGCGTGGTGATGCCAGCAACCGGCGTCCACGTCGCGCCGCGATCGGTGCTGCGAAACACACCGCCGGGACCCGTGTCGTAGTACGACATGGCTGCCAGCATTCGCGTCGGGTCGGCCGGATCCTGCGCGATGCTCAGCACGTATTCATTGGTCGGCAGACCGCTGCTGCTGCTGAAGGTAACGCCCGCGTCGGTGCTGCGCCGCACGCCGCTGGCGCAGGTGCCCAGAAACACTTCATCGGTGCCCAGACCATCGAGCACCAGGTTCACGCAGTCCGGGGCCGTCAGCGTGAAGCCGGTGGCACTCCAGTTATCGCCCGCGTCGCTGGAACGAAACACGCTGCCACTGGCCACAGCCGCGTAAACACGCGTCGGCGACTGGCGATCGATGGCGATGGGCACCGAGAAATAGGAGCCGCCAGGCAATCCATTCTCGATCCGCTGGAAGCTGGCGCCGCTGTCGAGCGTGCGATAAAGGCCGCCATAGCTGGACACGTACACGCGGCTGGGCGTGAGTGGATCGACCTCGATGCGTGTCGCATAACCGCCATTCGGGCCACCACTGGTCCAGAAGCCGAGCCCTGCGTGTGCGACTACCGGCAAGGACACCGCCAGGGCCAGGATCACGCGATGCGCGCCGCGAATAGCTGCCGCGCGAGCCGTTCGCCCGGCAGGCGCGGCGGCCGCGATCCGATCAGCGCTGCGGCCCACCATGATCACGCCGCTACGATTGTGCACAGTTCACTCCCGATCAAAAGACGTTAGCCACAGGACGTGAATCAATCCGAAAAACCGCCATCGCCCGCATGCGCAATGCGCCGCGACTATTCGAAGCCGTTGCCGAACAATCGATCCTGGTTGAATGCCGGGCCACCCACGAACAGGATCGAGTTCGGGTCGGGTCGATAGCTGCCGAACTGGTTGGCGGCGATCGTCAGCCGCCACTTGTTCGTTCCGACCACCTGTGCGCGAGCACCGAGATCGTAGAAGCCCAGGCTTGCATCGTTGCCCGGGGTTTGCGGCGCATACACGCGGAAGGTCCACTGACTGTCGTTGAAGTTCGGCAGGCCGCCGTTGCCGAGGTTGTGGAAGGTCACGTCGACCACGATCTGCGCGCAGTTGGGCACCTCGAAACGCAGCATCTCGCGCGGATAGTCGAAGAAGCGCGTGCTCTGCGGAATGCGGTCGGGGCCGTACTGCGCCGGAAACAGGCCCTGCACCGAATTGAGCTGCTGGCACGAGCCGGTGGTTTGCACGTCGGCGGTGAACGGGCCGCCCAGCGAACCTTTCGGGCTGGTTCCGTCGCCAGGCCGGTTGTCGAGCACGATGCTCGAGCCCACGTCGCCCTGGATCGCATCCGGCGCGCCGTCGCCGTTGCCGTCGCCGGCGTTCGGCGCGTTGTTCTCGATGAAGTTCGGAGCGCCATCGCCATCGCCATCCGGCAACTGCGTCTGGCTCCACAAGCCGAGATTGGTACCGGCATGGATCACGGTGCGGTTGACCGGATCGATCGCAAGCGCGAGCGCGGAGTCCGCCGGCAGGCCGATGCTGATCGAACGCCAGGTGGCGCCGCCATCGTCGGACTTGTAAACCGCACCGGGGTTCGACTCGCTGCCGCCGCCCGCGGCATACAGCACGTTGCCGTCGGTCGGGTCGACCAGCAGCGCGCGGATGTCGAGCCCGGCCGGGATGCCCGAGCGCGATTCGGTCCAGTTCAGGCCGCCATCGATGGTTTTGTACAGCGAAGTCTGGATGGTGCCGGTGACCACGCCGGTGGTTGCCGTAGTCGCCCACAGGATTGATGGGTTGGTCGGATGGATCGCCAGTGCGAGCACGTCATGCGCGGAGTTCAGCGACCCGCTGTAGCGCGGCAGGCCGTTGCTGGCGTGCACCCAGGTCACCCCGCCATCGGTGGACTTGAACACGCCGCTGGCGATGCTCGGGATCGGCTGCGGGTCGAGAAAGTCGCCAGTCGCGGTCAGCCAACGTTGCGAAAGGAACGTGCCTACATACAGGGTGTTCGAGCTGTCCGGGTCGAACACCAGCGGCACCGGCGTGATCAACTCGGCGATCAAGTTCTGCGCAGGAGAGGGTCCAGACCCATCGAAGTCGATGAGCTGGTTGATCGGCGGCGGCAGGTTGCCGCTGCGGTCGGTCCAGGTCGCGCCGGCATCCAGACTCTGCGCGATCCGGAACGAGGTCGTGCGCAGCACGGGGCCGCCACCGGGATCGGGCGCGGTGCCATTGGCGCCCGTGGCCGCCGCGAGCACGCGCTGCAGCGGCCCGACCACGCAGGCAGGGCCGGTGGCCGGAAAAGGCGGCGTGCCGCAGGCGCGCGGGTCGAGCACCACAGTGCGCACGGTGCCGATCGTGACGAAATCGTTGGGCGGCCCGCCGCTGCGTGGAAAGCCCGCTTCGAGCGTGGTCCAGCTGCCACCGCCGTTGCTGCTCTTGTAGATGCCGCTGTTGCTGAAAATCCGCTGCAGGTTGGTGACGCCATCGCGCACCTGCGCATTCGGCGTCGAGCGACCGACCGCATACACCACGGTGGTGCCTAGCGTCGCGCTGGTGGTGGGATCGACCGCGATGCCGCGGATCTGCGCTGCACGCAGGCCCGCGTTCGCGGTCGCCCATGCGAGCGGCGCACCGGCGGGCGGTGCGCTGGTGCCGCGGAACAGCGCCGGCGAAGGACCGCTGGGATCGCCGAAGCCTGCGAAAATGCGCCGGCCGTGGCCGGCGCCCGCGGGATCGCGCTGCACCGCGATCGCACGGATGTTGACCGAAGCAAGTCCCGCATTGACGCCGCTCGACGACCAGCTGGTGCCGCCATCGACGCTGCGGAATACGCCGGCATCGGCGGTGGCTGTCCACATCGCCGTGCCCGGCGCCGGAAAGCCCGGTGCGAAGCGCAGCCGTCGTACGCGCGCCTGCGCGGGCACTGGCGGCAATGAGGTGCTCAGGTAGCTGGGGATCGGTGCCAGGCCGGCGATCGGCAGCGCGATGGTGGCGCCACCGTCGGTCGAAACCCGCAGACCCTGACCGCCGAGCACGTAGACGGTGTTGGCGATCGTGGGATGCGCGGCGACCGAGGACCGCACGACCCCGTTGGCGAAGCCGACTGCCCCGCGCGTGACCCAGGTCAGCCCGTCGTCGGCACTCTGCAGGACGGAATCGCCGCCGAACGCGTAAACCGTAGTGCCGGCGCCGAACGCGATCGAGTCGATCGCATCCGCGGCCGTCGAGGCCAGACTCAGCACCGGTGTCCAGCTGGCACCACCATCGATGCTGCGGAAGATCTGCCCGACGCTCGTCGCACCGCCTTCGGCGCCGTAGAAGTCGGTACCCGCCAGCACCAACAGCGGGTTCGAAGGATCAACCGCGATGCTGGCGAACGGCTGGTTGGCGGGAATTGTTGCCCCACCCAGCTGGGTGAAGCTCGCGCCGCTGTTGGTGGACTTGTAGATGCCCTGCTCGGGTCGCGGTTCAAACGCGCCGTTGGCGACCATGTAAAGATGGCCCAGATTCGCCGCACCCGGCACATCGGCGAACACCACCCGCAGTGGAACAGTGTCCACCGAGGGCACCACGTAGCCAGTAGCGGTCCAGTTGCTGGCGCCATCAACCGTGCGGAACAGACGACCGGCGGTATCGACGGTCCACAGCCGATCCGGCGCGTCCGCGTCCATTTCCAGCGGCGCCTCGTAACCGATGCGACCGACGATGCCGCTCTGCGCCCGCGTCCAGGTGGCCGCTCCATCCGAGGTGCGAAACACCCCCGCTTGCGTGCTGACATACAGCACATCCGCATTCAGCGGATTGATCAGCAGATCGGCGGTGTAGCCGCCGTCCGGTCCGGTCGTCGACCATGCGCCGCTGGCTGCCATCACGTGTAATGGACAGGCCAGGACCAGCCCGGCGATCGATCGGTGCAGCATGCGCATGGTGTTCCCCGACTTGGCGGCAGCGCCCAGTATAGGCAGGCCGCCTGTGCCTGTGTGATACGCAGGATCGCGGCGAAAGATGCAACCGGGATGCATCGCATTCAGCCGGCGGAAAGCTCTGTTCGCCGCGCAAGGCTTGCGGTCGCCCTGCCTGCCTGGGTTTACTGTGGCGCTGGCCGGAATTGTCCGGCCACCAGCACAGGGGCATCATCAATGGGTCTGTTCTCGGAATTCAAGTCGTTCGCGATGCGCGGCAACGTGGTGGATCTGGCGGTGGGCGTGGTGATCGGCGCGGCCTTCGGCAAGATCGTGGGCACCCTGGTCGACCAGGTGATCATGCCGCCGCTGGGCCTGCTGATCGGCGGGGTCGATTTCGCGGAGTGGAAGTTCACCCTCAGGGACGCCGCGGTCGATGCGGCAGGCGTGGCGATCCCCGCGGTCGAGATGGGTATCGGCAACTTCATCAACACGATCGTGCAGTTCAGCATCGTCGCGTTCGCGATCTTCCTGGTGATCAAGGCGATGAACCGCCTGGTCAAGAAGGAAGAGGCAGCGCCAGCAGCGCCCGCGCCGCCGGCACCCGAAGTCGTTCTGCTGACCGAGATCCGCGATCTGCTAAAGAAGGGTTGACGCGGGAACAGCGCGCAACGCCGCTGCAACTCAACGGCGGTTGCAAGCCGTCCAAGCCTGCGGTCCCCCGGACCGCGGGCGCGTGCGCACCTTTCTGGCACACTTGTCGTTTGCCCTGCCCGGAACCCGCCCCGCCATGCTGCGAGCTGTGCTGCTGTCGACTTCCGTCCTGTGCGCGCTGCCGGTTGCGGCGTTCGAGCCGCCCACCGAGGCCACGCCGGCAACCGCCGCGGTACTGACCACCATCGATGCGGCCTCGATAGAACGCGCGATCGCGCTGCGCGATGCGGCGATGGAGCGCAACGAGGCGTGGATGGTGCTCGAATCGCTGACCACCGAAGTCGGGCCGCGGATGGCCGGAAGTGCGGGTGATGCGGCCGCGGTGGAATGGGCGCAGCGTGCGTTCAAGGCGCTGGGTTTCGACAAGGTGTGGACCGAGCCGGTGACGTTTCCGGTGTGGGAGCGGCGTCGCGAATCGGCACGAATCATCGCACCGTTTCCGCAGAAACTGGTCCTCGCAGCGCTCGGCGGCAGCATCGGCACGCGCGGGCCGATCGAAGCCGAGGTGATCGAGTTCAGCACGCTCGCGGCCCTCAAGGAGGCGCGCGCCGAGGACGTGCGCGGCAAGATCGTGTTCATCGGCAACCGCATGACGCGTGCGCGCGACGGCGGCGGTTATGGCCCCGCGGTCGCAGCCCGCGTGCAGGGCGCGAGCGCGGCTGCCGCACTCGGTGCCAAGGCGCTGCTGATCCGTTCGATCGGCACCAGCAACGATCGCATTCCGCACACCGGCACTGCCGCATCGCTGAGCGAGATGCTGCGCGATCCCGCGATCGCCGCCAGGCTCGACCGCACGCGGCCCAACAAGCTGCCGATCCCGGCCACGCCGATTCCGGCCGCCGCGCTGTCGAATCCCGATGCCGACCTGCTCTCGCGCGTGCTGGAACGTTCGCGACCGGTGCGGCTGCGGCTGGATCTCGACGTCGGCTGGCGCAAGACCGACTACACCTCGGCCAACGTGATCGGCGAGCTCACCGGCAGCGAGAAGCCCGACGAAATAGTGCTGATCGGCGGCCATCTGGATTCGTGGGACCTCGGCACCGGCGCGATCGACAACGGCGCGGGTGTGGCCATCACGATGGCGGCGGGTCATCTGATCGCGCGCAGCGGGCCGCGGCCGCGCCGCACGATCCGGGTAGTCGCGTTCGCCAACGAGGAGCAAGGCATCTACGGCGGTCGCGCGTATGCCGAGCAATGGAAAGGTGCGGTCGAGAAGCACGTGATCGGCGCCGAGAGCGATTTCGGCTACGGCCGGATCTGGCGCCTCGATTCCGCGGTGCAGCCGGGTGCGCTGCCGGCGATCGACCAGATCATGCAGGTGCTCGCACCAATCGGCGTCGCGCGGGGACTGCCATATGCCTACGGTGGCGCCGATTTGGGTGCGATGCGCGCGGCGGGCATGGCGATCGTGGGCCTGCAGCAGGACGGCACGACCTACTTCGACTACCACCACACGCCCAACGACACCCTCGACAAGGTCGACGTGAAGGATCTGAACCAGAACGTGGCGGTGTATGCGGTGTTCGCATTCCTCGCCGCGCAGGCGCAAGGTTCGTTCGGCTCGAAGGCGGCCGCACCGCCGGCGCCTGCGCCTGCACGTACGCGCTGATCGGTAAGTGGTGGTGCCTGGGTGGTGGTGCCCGAGTGCTTCGACTCCGCGCCTGCGGCGCTGCGCTCAGCATGAACGGCTGTGGGGCCAGCGCGCGCAAGAGTCGAACTTCCACCCTCTCCTGTTCACCCCACCATCCGTTTCCCTGAGCGCAGGCGCGCAGCGCCGGAGTCGAAGGGCGCGCTGGGGTTCGTCAGTCACCGCACGTGCTTCGACTCCGCGCCTGCGGCGCTGCGCTCAGCATGAACGGGGGGAGGTTATGCGGCGACACGACCACACCTGACTCCCGGACTCTTGCGGCCCCTTGATCCAGACCCGCAGGCAAGGCATCGTCGCAATCTCACCAGGAGACCCTTCATGCATGCACGACATTTCGCCGGCGCACTCGCGCTGATCCTCGCCCTGCCGGCTGCGGCCAGCAGCGAACCGTTCAGCGCCGAGCGTTCGTGGCAGATCCAGCGCATCGCGCCGCCGACGATCTCGCCCGACGGCAAGACCGTGGTCGCGGCCGTGACGCGTTTCGATCTCAAGGACAACAAAGCCAACAGCGACCTGTGGCTGTGGTCGATCGACGGCAGGGTGCAGCGCCAGCTCACCACCCATCCGGCCGCCGAGTCCGCGCCGCAGTTCAGTCCCGACGGCAAGCTGATCGCATTCGTCGCGCAACGCGACGGCGATACCGCGGCGCAGATCTACGTGCTGCCGATCGAAGGCGGCGAAGCCAGCCGCGTGACCAGCATGCCGACCGGCGTGGCGCAGGTGGCGTGGTTCCCGGATGGCAAGCGACTGGCTTTCCTCAGCCGCGTGTGGGCCGACCTCGACGACAGCGCGAAGCAGGCGCAGCGGCAGAAAGAGCGCAGCGAAGCCAAGAGCACCGCGCAGGCCTGGGATGCAGGCCCGGTGTACTTCTGGGACACCTGGGTCGACGACCGCCAACTGCACGTGTTCAGTACCGAATTGCGCGGTGGCGAGCCGGTCAACCTCACTCTCGGTACCGGACTGGAGTTGCCGCGCACTGCCGTGCAGCTCGATCAGCCGTTGTACGACATCTCCCCCGATG
>JANOEA010000540.1:0-4338 GCA_031412975.1 Pseudomonadota bacterium
GTCATGCCCATCGACCTCTCGCCGGACGAGCTGCAGGGGCTGATCACCCACGAGCTGACCCACGTCTTCGATCGTCGTCCGGAATCAGCCGCGTGTCCCAGGTGATCGGGTTGCGCAGCGCGCGTTGCAGCCAGGCCTGCAGTGCGGGCAGGCCCTTGTCTTCGTAGGCGCCGCTGGAGGCGCGGTCGCTGATCGAGACGAGGCCGATGCGCACTGGATCGAAGGGGTTGGACACTTGAGCCTCCATCGGGTCTGGTTCGGACGGTGAAGCCAAAGCGGCTGTGCGGTCGCCAGTCACGGGCGTTCCTCCGCGCAGTCGTCGGACCACAGTGCTCGCGAGGGGTCGAGAGGCGGCCTTCGCCGCAAGTCTGCGCGCAGCGGGGCCCCCTTCAGCCGGGCAGTGCCAACTGCGCCTGCTTGATGAACTGGAACAGCTCACGATAGGCCCGCCCGCTGCGCTGTTCCGGCGCTGCCGCAGCATCCTTGCGCGCAGCACGGATCAGGCTGCGCAGCCGCTGCACATCGCTTGCCGGAAACGCCGCGGTCCACCCGGTCAGCGTGTCGTCGGACTCGATCATCCGGTCGCGCCAGACCTCCGCCTGGTGCAGCGTCAGCGCGTCCTTGGCCTGGCCCAGGCGCATTGCCGCCACCGCCTGGCGAACCGGCTCGGGGTCGATGCGCCGCATCAACTTGCCGATGAATTGCATCTGCCGCCGGCGCCCTTCGTGCGAGCGGGTGTGCCTGAATTCCTGCACCGCCGATAGCAAGGAATCAGGCAGCGCCAGCGTGGCGATGCGCTCATCGGGCAGCCCCACCAGCGCTTCGCCCAAGTCTTGCAGCTCGTGCATTGCCTTCTTCAAGCGGGTCTTGCTCGGCCGCTCGCGCTGCACGGCCTCTGCGGTCGTGTCTGGCGGGGCGCTGAGGTCGGGCGGGTTCATGCAAAGGGGGCTGGCAACGAGCCTCGTTATGATAGCCGCCACCCTCGGGACATGCCCTGGCGGCCATTGCAAAGCGACCCCATGCCCAGCCCTTCCGCTTCTCTCTCTCCCTCTTCGCCGCACGGCTTTGCGTACACGCGCGCGAGCTTCGAGCAACTCGTCGACGATGCGCTGGCGTTCGCGCGCGGCCTGGGCGCTACCGACGCGGGGGCCGAAGTGTCCGAAGGCGCAGGCCTGTCGGTCTCGGTGCGCAAGGGTGAGATTGAAAACGTCGAACGCAATCGCGACAAGTCGCTCGGCGTCACGGTTTACCTGGGCCAGCGGCGCGGCAATGCGAGCACATCGGACTATTCACGCGCAGCGCTGGAGCAGACGGTGCGCGCGGCATACGACATTGCGCGCTTCACTGCCGAAGACCCCGCCGCCGGACTGCCCGACGCGGCCGACATGGCCACCGGCGCTGCCGCGACACGCGACCTCGACCTGTTCCACCCCTGGCCAATCGATGCCGCCGAGGCCGCCGAGATCGCCCGGCGTTGCGAGGCGGCCGCGTTCGCGACCGATCGGCGGGTCACCAACTCCGAAGGCGCCGGCGTCTCGGCCCAGCAGTCCCACTTCTTCGCTGGCAACAGCCGCGGCTTTCGCGGCGGCTATGCGAGTTCGCGCCACTCGCTGTCGGTCGCGCCGATCGCTTCGCTGCCGCGCCGTGGCGGCGACGACATGCAGCGCGACGCCTGGTACAGCTCGATGCGTTCGGCGACCGAACTGGCTGCCCCCGAAGTCGTCGGCCGCTATGCCGCCGAGCGCGCGTTATCACGCCTGAAGTCGCGCAAGATCGCGACCTGCGAGGTGCCGGTGTTGTTCGAGTCGTCGCTCGCCTCCGGCCTGCTCGGCGCCTTTGTCCAGGCCACCAGCGGGGGTGCGCTGTACCGCAAATCGAGCTTCTTGCTCGACAGCCTGGGCAAGGCTGTGCTGCCCGCGCATGTGGACGTGTTCGAGGACCCTCACGTCCCGCGTGCCAAGGGCAGCGCGCCTTTCGATGACGAAGGCGTGCTCACCCATCCGCGCACGGTCGTCGACGGCGGCGTGGTGCAGGGCTATTTCCTGTCGACCTATTCGGCGCGCAAGCTCGGCATGCAAACCACAGGGCATGCGGGCGGCTCGCAGAACCTGCGCCTGGCGAGCCGCCTGACGCATCCGGGCGACAACCTCGATGCGATGCTGCGCAAGCTCGGGCGAGGCCTGTTCGTGATCGAACTGATGGGGCAGGGCGTGAACTACGTGACGGGCGACTATTCGCGTGGCGCGGCTGGGTTCTGGGTCGAAGGCGGGCGCATTGCCTATCCGGTCGATGAGATCACCATCGCCGGCAACCTGCGCGACATGTTCAAGGCCATCGTCGCGGTGGGTGCCGATGCCTACACGTCAGGCAGCCGAACCCTCGGCTCGGTGTTGATCGAGCGAATGAAGGTGGCCGGCTCGTAGCGAGCGGGCGTTCCAGCTCTGCCGTCGGGCGTGCGATGCGGCGCCTGGCCCGCGAACGCACTTCAACGGGCCGAGTGCAAACCGGAACTGGCGGGCGCAGACCGTTCGGCCAACGTGGCCGGCCGAGCATTGCCGGACGGGTAAACACTTGCGCCTGATCGACAGACGCGCTCCTAGAATCGCGCGCTGTAGCTGTTTTTTGCATTACGCATCACCCTTGCACAGGAGATTTTTCATGGAGCGTCGTTCCTTCATTCGCCAGACCGGACTGGCCGGTGTTCTGGCAGCCGGCGTTGCGCCGGCCGTAGTCCATGCCCAGACCACCATCCGCTGGCGCCTCGCATCGAGCTTCCCGAAGTCACTCGACACGATCTTCGGTGGCGCGGACGCCTTCGCCAAAGCGGTCAGCGACATGACGGGAGGCAAGTTCCAGATCTCGACTCATGCGGGTGGCGAGTTGGTGCCGGCACTCGGGAATTTGGATGCGGTGCAGAACGGCACGGTCGAAATCGCGCACACCGCGCCGTACTACTTCTTCGGTAAGGACGACACCTTCGCGCTCGGCTGCGCGATCCCGTTTGGCCTGAACAGCCGCCAGATGACAGCCTGGATGTACGAGGGCAATGGGCTCAAGCTGATGCGCGAGTTCTACGCCGGCTTCAACATCATCAGCTTCCCCGCTGGCAACACCGGTGCGCAGATGGGCGGCTGGTTCCGCAAGGAGATCAAGTCGGCCGAAGACATGAAGGGCCTCAAGTTCCGTGCTGGCGGCTTTGCCGGCAAGGTGCTCGGCAGGATGGGCGTGGTACCGCAGAACATTCCGGGCGGTGAGATTTACCAGGCACTGGAGAAGGGCACGATCGACGCCGCCGAATGGGTGGGCCCGTATGACGACCTCAAGCTCGGCTTCAACAAGGTCGCGCCTTTCTACCACTACCCCGGCTGGTGGGAGGGGGGTCCGCAACTGGACATCTACGTCGGGCTGAAGGCGTACAACAGCCTTTCTTCGGAATACAAGGCCATCATCGAGGCGGCGGCGTCGTATGCGCACACCGACATGCAAGCCAAGTACGATGGCCGCAACCCGGGCGCGCTGAAGACGCTGGTGTCGCAAGGTACCAAGCTCGTGCCTTTCCCGAAGGACGTGATGGACCTCGCCTTTAAGGAGGCGATGGAGCTTTACGTCGAACTGGGCGAGAAGAACCCGAACTGGAAGAAGGTCTACGCTGATTACGCCAGCTTCCGCCGCGATCAGAACCTCTGGTTCCGCTTTACTGAGATGCGCTTCGACACCTACATGCAGAGCGTCAAGCTCTGACGTCGTCTGCTCCGTTCCAGGGCCCCGCTTTGCGGGGCCTTGTTGTTTCTGCGAGTCGTGTGGCTGCCTTTGTTCGTGCCGATGCGGATGGACCACTACACGGCGGCCGCCTTGAAGGGCCGCCGCTCCTCCAACTCGCCGATGTAACTCTCGACCGCACGGCCCTCACGACCGAGGAAGTCGGCCACGGCCTGCGCGAACTGAGGATGTGCCAGCCAATGCGCTGACGCCGTGGCTACCGGTAGCAGCCCGCGCGCCATCTTGTGCTCGCCTTGCGCGCCGCCCTCGAAGCGGCGGTAGCCGTTGTCGATGCATCCGATATTGCCAATCCCATCTTTTTGGCACTTTCAACATACTTATCTAATCCTTCACTACCTTCTCTTAATATTGGCAATAATTTTTCACCATCGCCGCCTAATAAACCAGCACTTAGCGCGGCACTCTCGGCGCTAGACCCCATATTTTTAAGTCCGTCTGCAATTGCACCTAGTTGCTTGTCGAGTGGCAAATCAACGATGTCTTTTGCGTCGATTCCAAGTTTCGCAAATGCGTCCGCTGCCCCGCCACCGCCGCTTGCAGCCTCATTCACTTTGCCAG
>JANOEA010000541.1:0-3492 GCA_031412975.1 Pseudomonadota bacterium
GGCTTCGAGCGCGACGTGCTGTATCGCGGGCTGACCTTCTTCACCAATCAGCTGTACCTGCTGCGCGATGGCGAGCGGATCAAGATCGACAAGCCCGACAGCGCCAACGCCAGCCTGCATCGCGAATGGCTGCTGCTCGAGTTGCGCGACGACTGGACCACCGGCGGCAAGACCCATCCGGCCGGCGCGCTGCTCGCCACGCGGCTCGAGGATTTCCTCGCAGGCGGGCGTGACTTCGACGTGTTGTTCGAACCGACCGCGCGCAAGTCGCTGGCCGGTTTCTCGCCGACCCGCAACCACATCCTGCTCAACGAGCTCGACAACGTGCGCAACCGCGTCTACGTGCTCAGCCACGGCAAGGACGGCTGGTCGCGCGAAGCACTGCCGGGCCTGCCGGAATTCGGCGCGATCAGCGCCAGCGCGATCGACGCCGACGAGTCCGACGAGTTCTTCATGACCGTCACCGACTACCTCACGCCGACCAGCCTGTACCACGGCGCGATCGGCAAGGGTGCGCCGGAGAAGCTCAAGAGCCTGCCGGCATTCTTCAAGGCCGAGGGTCTCAACGTCGCGCAGCGCGAGGCGAAGTCGAAGGACGGCACGACGGTGCCGTATTTCATCGTCAGCCGCGACGACATCAAGCTCGACGGCAGCAATCCGACGTTGCTGTACGGCTACGGCGGTTTCGAAGTCTCGGAGCTGCCCCGCTACAGCGCCGGCGTAGGCTCCGCGTGGCTGGAGAAAGGCGGCACCTACGTGGTCGCCAACATCCGCGGCGGCGGCGAGTTCGGGCCGAAGTGGCACCAGGCCGCGCTGAAGGCCAATCGCAACAAGGCCTATGAGGATTTCGCGGCGGTCGCGATGGATTTGATCGAGCGCAAGGTCACCTCGCCGAAGCACCTCGGCATCCAGGGCGGCAGCAACGGCGGCTTGCTGATGGGCAACATGCTCACGACCTATCCGGAACTGTTCGGCGCGATCGTGGTGCAGGTGCCGCTGCTCGACATGCTGCGCTACCACAAGCTGCTCGCGGGCGCCTCGTGGGTCGGCGAGTACGGCAACCCGGAAGATCCCGAAGAAGCGAAGTTCCTGCGTCGCTACTCCGCGTACCACAACATGTCCAAGGACAAGGACTATCCGCGCACCCTGTTCACCACCTCGACCCGCGACGACCGCGTGCACCCCGGCCACGCGCGCAAGATGATGGCGCTGATGATGGAGCAGGACCACGACGCGTTGTACTACGAGAACATCGAAGGCGGCCACGGAGGGGCTGCCAACAACGAGCAGGCCGCGTTCATGTCGGCGCTGGCGTACAAGTTCCTCTGGGATACGCTGAAATAATTCGTGGCTTAAGATCCCGCCGCCGGCTGGCGGCGGGACTTCGGCGGGCCGCTCCGGTGCGCCAAGCGACCGCCGCCAACTCGCTGCACGCAGTGGTGGCGCTGACTGGCCGTCGGCGTTAGCCTTCGCCCAACCTGCGGTCGTCGCTGCATTGCTGGACGCGAGGCGCCGACCGGGGTCAGCGTTGACCGGAGACCTCGCGCATGAAGCCGCTGATCGCCCTGCTGCTGCTGCTCGCACCGTTGCAGGTGCAGGCGCAGACCTTCGCCGACGATTTCGAATCGGCCATCGCCGCGCAGTTCCCGCTGGTCAATGGCGTGTTCCAGTTGCCGCCGGCGCCGGTGAGCACGCGGCTGACATGGTTGCTGGGCGAGTTGCAGGCCGGTGCCGTCACTACGGTCGACGAGGTCAACGCCAACTTCGATCCGTCGTGGTTGGCCACCGTCAATGCTGCCCAGACCATCGCGTTCATCGAGTCGGTGCGCAACAGCTATCCCAATGCGCGGATCACCGATTTGATCTCGCATACGCCGACCCGCATGACGGCGCTGATCGATGCGCCCGGCAGTCCGCCACCATCCGGCTTCCTCCAGTTCAATACGCGCTATGCGGGCGCCGGGCTGATCGTGGGGTTCGGCGTGAGCAGTTTCGGCGGCTCGGTGTTGTTTCCCGCCGATACGGCACTGACCATGGTCGAGGCCGCCAACAAATTCACCACGCTGTCGACCGCACCCGCGCTGCTGGTGGGTCGGATCGGCGCCAACGGTGCATGCAGCAGCATCGAGTCGCGCAATGCCGCCACGCCGCGTGCCACCGGTTCGGTATTCAAGGCGTGGGTGCTCGGTGGTGCGGCGCGCGCGATCGTCGACGGCAATCTCGCTGCGGCCGACACGGTGCCGTTGGTGGCATCGGAATTCGCGCAGGGCGGCACGATCAACGTCGAGCCGCTCAACACACCGTTTCCGGTGCGCGACCTCGCCACCCTGATGATGGGCATCAGCGACAACACCGCCACCGATTTGTTGCACGAGCGTGTCGGCAGGCCGCTGATCGACCAGGTGATCGGCGATTTCGGGATGGCGCAGCCGGACATCCTGCGGCCGCTGCTGGGCATCAGCGAGCAGTTCCATGTGTTCCGCTCGTTCGATCTGGCCACGGCCAACAGCTATGTCAACGGCAGCGAGGCGTTCCAGCAACAGTTCCTCGTCAATCAGATCGTGCCGCTGGGGCCGAATAACGGCGGTCCGTTCTTCCACACCGATTTGCTGACCGAGGGCAGCTGGCGAGCGAGCCCGCTCGATGTCTGCGCGGCCTTCTCCGCGTTGCGACGCCTGCCCGCGGGATCCGAGGCATTCAAGATGGTCGATCGCGCGATGGGTGCGCAGGCCGCGCAGCCCAACGTGCGCGCTGCGTGGGATCGGGTCTGGTACAAGGGCGGCAGTCTCGCCAGCGGCGCGAACGGCCTGCATGTACTGGTCCACGCCTGGATGCTGGAGGACGCCGGCCGCGACCCCTTCGTGGTGGTGGTCATGTCGAACAGCATCGGCGGCGGCATCGACCAGTCCAACGTGCAGTCGGTGGCCGGTCGGATCCTGCAACTGGTTGCGGCCCTGCCCTGAGCGAGGCGGTACGGCTCGCGCTATCGTGCAAGTCCACCTGCCGAGTGCCCTGCCATGAACGCCGATGGCTGCGTGGAAGTGGCCTGCATGATCGACCACAACGGCGTCAACCCAACCCGACCCGGCGCGTTGCCGCCGCAGATGGCGGCGATCTGCGATTGGAACATGCGGATGTTCGACCTCGGCGCGCAGGCTGCGATCGAGCACAGCAAGGAGAAGGCGATTCACGCGTTGATGCTCGACCCGTTGACGGCGGCGGTTTGCACGCCCGCCCAGATCAAGAAGATGACGCTGGAGTTGTTCGAGGCGGAGAAGAAGTTCCTGCCGGGATACAAGTGAGAAGGAAGACGGAACGGCGTCCAGCTATTCGCTGATTCGTCGTCGTCGCAGACCCCACGCAAACACCACCAGCGTTGCGAGCGTCAACGGGGACGCTTCGGGGACGATCAGCACGGCTACGCCGGGGTAGGGGATCAACATGCCCGCGCCGGCAAGGTCGAACGTGTTCGAGCCGAGGTAGCTGTTCGCG
>JANOEA010000542.1:0-2246 GCA_031412975.1 Pseudomonadota bacterium
CGACTTCGCCTACAACGAGCTGATCGGCAAGCTCACGTTCGCCGGTTGGCTGACCGGCACCATCGGTTACAGCAACGATGTGTTCGCGACCGACGAGACCGGCATCTACTACGCCCTCGCTGCAACGCACGCGTTCGAGAATGGCTTCACCGTGTTCGGTGGCGTCGCCAACTACGACCTTGACGACATCTATGAAGGCGCCGACAGCTACACCGACTGGAACCTCGGCGTCGCGCAGGATTTCGGCCCGGTCAACGTGTCGTTGAGCTACGTCGACACCAACGACGACGGCGAAATCCTGTTCGGCGATCTCGCCGGCAACCGCGTGGTCCTCGCGGCCAAGGTCGGCTTCTGATCGAACGCTGACGTTGGAATCGACAACGGGCGCCGCAGGGCGCCCGTTGTGTTTTGGGCCTCAGGCCGCGGTCCGACCGAGTGCAGTGACGATTTCGCCTGCAGTGCGCAATCGTTCAGCCGCACCCGGCAGTTCGAGCCTGATGCGCAGCTTGTCCTGGCCGTCGAAGGCGTAGACCTTGGGCAGGCGCTGCACCATCCTGATCACGGTCATCGGATCGACCTTGGGCTTGGGCGTGAACTGGATGCGGCCGCCGTGGTTGCCCAGGTCGAGTTTGCGGATGCCGAGTGCGGCGGCGCGTTGCTTGATCTCGGCCACCGCGAACAGGTTTTTGGTCGGTTCGGGCAGCACGCCGAAGCGGTCGACCATCTCGACTTGCAGCTCGATCAGCGCTTCGGCGTCCGGCGCGCCCGCGATGCGCTTGTACAGCATCAGGCGGGTGTGCACGTCCTCGAGGTAATCGTCGGGAATCAGCGCGGGGATGTGCAGTTCGATCTGGGTGTGGCCGCGGTCGTCGCTGTCGAGATCGGGCACGCGGCCGTCCTTGAGTGCGGCGACCGCTCGGTGCAGCAGATCCGTGTAGAGCGAAAAGCCGACCGCCTGGATCTGTCCCGACTGCTCTTCGCCAAGCAGTTCGCCCGCGCCGCGGATCTCCAGGTCGTGGGTGGCCAGTGCGAAGCCTGCGCCAAGCTCCTCCAGCGAGGCGATCGCCTCGAGGCGCTTTTCCGCATCCGCGGTCATCGCCTTGCGGTCGGGCACGATCAGGTACGCATAGGCGCGATGGTGCGAACGGCCCACGCGGCCGCGCAGCTGGTGCAACTGGGCCAGGCCGAAGCGATCGGCGCGATTGATGATGATGGTGTTCGCGGTCGGCACGTCGATGCCCGACTCGATGATCGTGGTGCACACCAGCACGTTGAAGCGCTGGCGGTAGAAATCCAGCATCACCGACTCCAACTCGCGCTCGGGCATCTGGCCGTGGGCGATGCGCACGCGCGCCTCGGGAATCATCACCTCGATCTCGCGTGCGGTCTTTTCGATGGTGTCGACTTCGTTGTGCAGCAGGTACACCTGGCCGCCGCGCGACAGCTCGCGCTGGAACGCCTCCCGCAACTGCGCTGCGTCCCACGGCGTGATGAAGGTCTGCACCGCTAGGCGGTGCGCGGGCGGGGTGGCGATGATCGACAGATCGCGGAGACCTGCCATCGACATGTTCAGCGTGCGCGGGATCGGCGTGGCGGTCAGGGTCAGCAGATCGACCTCGGCGCGCAGCTTCTTGAACTGCTCCTTCTGGCGCACGCCGAAGCGTTGCTCCTCGTCGACGATCACCAGTCCCAGATCCTTGAAGCGGATCTCGTCGGACAGCAGCTTGTGGGTTCCGATCACCACGTCGACGGTACCATCGGCGAGTTTCTTCAGCGTCTCGTCGACTTCCTTCTTCGAACGGAAGCGCGACAGCAGTTCGACCTTGACCGGCCAGTCGGCGAAGCGGTCGGTGAAGTTGCGGAAATGCTGCTGGGCGAGCAGGGTGGTCGGCACCAGCACCGCGACCTGCCGGCCGGCCTGCGCCACCGCGAACGCCGCGCGCACCGCGACCTCGGTCTTGCCGAAGCCGACATCGCCGCAGACCACGCGATCCATCGGCCGGGTCTTCTGCAGTTCGACCAGCACCGATTCGATCGCGGTGTGCTGGTCGGGCGTTTCCTCGAACGGGAACGAGGCGGCGAACTGTTCGTACAGCGGGCGGTCGAGCACCACGGCGCGGCCCTCGCGGGCCTCGCGCTTGGCGTAGATATCCAGCAGTTCGGCGGCCACGTCGCGCACGCGCTCGGCCGCACGGCGCTTGGCTTTCTCCCACGCATCGCCGCCCAGCGAGTGCAGCGGTGCGAGC
>JANOEA010000543.1:0-6516 GCA_031412975.1 Pseudomonadota bacterium
GCTGCCGGTACTGCTCGCGCTGGGACTCGGCGAGTTCAGCATGCATCCGAGCGCGATCCTCGAAGCGCGCGAGCGCTTGTTGGGGCTCAGTCGTCGCGCACTGCGCGCACGCGGGCGACGACTGCTGGAATCGCGCTCGCGCGAGGAAGTGCTCGAGCGGCTGCGGGCGTTGGTAGAGGGCTGAGCCTTTCACCAGGCTCGAGCGTCGACCCAGCGCCATGCCAGCGCACGCACGTCGTCATTTGCGCCAGCGTCGCGCGGGGTCCACGTAGCGCTGGACTCGATGCGCAAAAGATGGCGACCTGTCGTCGCCAGGGGAAGCTCTGCAACGATGCGACCATCGGCATCCGCAACGATCGTCTCGACCCGTCCGTCCAGTTGGATTCGCAGCTGCTGCGTGGCGGCGATCGCGATCGGTACCTGCACTTCAATCCGCACCGCAGTGGCGGTCCCGGAGTCGAATCCGAGCGCTGCGCGGGACGCGCCCCAGCCGTCGTCCCACAGGCCAAGGGCGCGATGCACGGTCGCCCCGGCGATGCGCGCGTAGACCACGCCGGGCTCGCCTTCGCGACCGAAGTCCACACCGATCGAATCCGCGCTGCCCGCCGGCACCAGGCAGCATCCGTCGCGCGCAAACCAGCCGGGCGCAACCACCAGTAGTCCGTCGACCAGGCCCACGCCGGCTTCTGGCTCCAACGCGTCCAGGTTGAGCAGCGCCGGTTGCTGCAGGACGTGCAGCGCATGCGGATCCAGCAGGCCTACCGCGAGCGACGCGGCCAGCCACTCGTGCTCGCCGCGCCATGAGAGCCATGGCGCCCTCGCGAACTGCCCGGTGTTGATCGACCAGCGATGTTCCGAGGCGAGCACACCGAGCGAGATCCAGCCCGGCGCCGCGTGGGTCATCGGTACCACCACGAGGCGCCGGTAGCGTGGACCCGCCTCGGCCCAGAAAGGCGAAACCAACGGCTGGGGGAGATCAACGGGCCGCGGCGTGGAAGCAGCAGTGGCGAGCAGATTGCGCATTCCGGCCAGCGGCGGGGCAAGGTCGACCAGCTGCACCAACCACAATGCGCCGACCAGCAGCGAAGCCCAAGGCGGTGGCAGCGCGCGGAAAACCGCCACTACGGCTACCAGCAGCCACAGGATATCGGCCAGCCACAGCATGCGTCCGGACCCGCGAAACAGCGACAGGTGCGCCACCCAGTCGCCGGTCAGAGGCAGCTCGGCCACGATCCGTCCGTCGAATCCCACCCGGTGCGTCATCGCCAGCAGCGCCAGTGCACCAGCGGCAAGGATCAGCGGCGCATGCGCCCGCAACATCGCGATCGTCGCGGCCAGGCGTCGCAGCGCTGCGAGCAATCCAATCCCAAGCAGTGCGATGATTCCGGCGCCCAGGTAGTGCATGCCTTCCAGCCCGCGTCCCAGGCTCGGCGCATGGAAGGCTGTAAAACGCGCTCCGTCCAGCGAGGTCCACCACGCATCGAGGTCGGCGCCGTACAGGCCGAACTGGAGATCACCGCCACTCGGACCCGAGATCACGAAGTAGCCGGCCAACGCCATCACCACTGCGAGCATCGCAGCGATCGCCGCGGCGCGGGCTATCGCGGGCAGCAGCGCACACTGTCGAAGCACCCAGACCCGCCGCAGCCACTCGGCGGCAAACACCGCGAGCGCGATGAATAGCAGGTAGGCATGCACCAGCGCGGCGACCGCCAGCAACAATCCGCGGCGCCACCACGCGATCCGCGGCCCCGGTTCGAGGTATTCCGCCAATGCCCACCAGATGATCCATTGCGCTGAGAGCGCGAAGTGCCCGCCAACGCGCCACGCGATCATCGGCGAGAGCAGTGCGAACAATGCGAGCAGCAAGCCGGCCTCCGCGCGTCCGGTGGCCAACCATCCGCAGCGCCACGCGAATCCGGCAGTAAGCACGTAAGCCAGCAGTACCCAAAGACCTGCATACTGGAAATGCTCGGGAAGCCAGGCCGAGATGGGTTTCAGCAACAGCGCCAGCAGCGGCACCGAGTCCGTAAACACGATGCTGCTGCCCATCGCCTCGCCAAAGGCCCACAGCCGGCCGGGCGGCCACTGCCATGCCTCGTCGCGGAAGAAATGCCAACCGAGGAAATGCTGCGCGGGATCGCCATCGAGCAACCAGCGCCACTGCGTGGGATCGATCATCGCCAGCGGCAACAGCCACAGCCCGAAGCACAGCCCGGCGACCAGCGCGAGCGCAACGGCGATCCTGACGGGCGCCTCGGGGCGCGACGGCTCCATCCGATATTGGCCGGTGACCGAAGAGGCTTCGATACTAGCGCAGCGTGCGAATCCGACGGTGCCAGGCCCCGCGTGCATGGCATGCTATGCACCCCGGACGAGTGGCCCCCGTGAGCGATCTACTCTCTCCCGCATTGATCCACGCCATCGACACCCACGCGCGGCAGTTCGCCACCGCGCAACCGTATCGGCACGTGGTGATCGACGGGTTCTTCGCGCCCGCGACGGCGCAGTCGCTGCTGAGCCAGTTCCCGCCATTCGATGCGAAGTTCGCGCTCAACGAGGCCGGCGACGTCGGCAACAAGGCGGTCGTCGAGAAGATCCGCGGCATCGGCCCTGCCTATGCGGCACTCGACGACCTGATCCAGTCGCGCGACTTCCTCGACCTGGTGGGCCGCATCACCGGCATCCCCGACCTGCTTTACGATCCGTGGTACTTCGGCGGCGGCACCCACGAGAACCGCGAAGGACAGGACCTCGACCCGCACATCGACTTCAATCGCCATCCCCTGGACCGCAGCCACCGGCGGCTGAACCTGATCGTGTACCTCAATCCCGAATGGGACGACGCCTGGGGCGGCTCGCTCGAGATCCACCGCGACCCACGCGCAGCCGACAACCAGGTCAAGCTGATCACCCCGTTGTTCAACCGCTGCGTGATCTTCGAGACCAATCAGATCTCGTGGCACGGCTTCTCGCGGATCGCGCTGCCGCCGGACAAGCAGCACCTGAGCCGGCGCTCGATCGCGCTGTACTTCTACACCGCAGAGCGACCCACCGAAGAACTGGCCGATAGCCATTCGACGATCTACGTCGACCGCCCGCTGCCGCCGCAGTTCACCCCGGGTCATGTGCTCGACCAGGACGACATCCAGCAGTTGGCGATCCTCGTATCCCGTCGCGACCAGCACAACCAGCGGCTGTATCGCGAGATCACGCATCTGACGCGCGAACTGGAACTCGCGCGCAGCGTGGTGTCGCGAGGGATCGTGGGCAGGCTGGCCTACTTCGCGCGACGGGTCATCCAGCGTTTCCGCGCCTGACTACACACCTGCATCATGGGAACCGCCTGATGAAACCCAGAACCAAGGCCTGCTACGACGACGGGCATTTCTACTCCCCGGTCGTCGACACCAAGGACATCGTGGAGCGCGAACTCGCGATCTGGCCAACCGCGCCGCAAGTCCTGGGCATCGACTTCAACGACGCATCGCACGAGCGGGTGCTCGATGAATGGTTTCCGCAGTACTTCTGCGACTACGACTATCCGGAACAACTGCAGGAAACCGCGCAGCTGAACAGCTTTTACACCTGTAATTCGCAGTTCAGCTGGCTCGACTGCCGAACCCTGTTCGTGCTGCTGCGCGCACTGCGTCCGCGCCGCATGATCGAAGTGGGCTCGGGCTTCTCCAGTCTGCTCACGGCCGACGTGAACCGGCGCTTCCTCGACGGGGCGCTCGATTTCACCTGCATCGAACCCTATCCGCGCGACTTCCTGCGCAAGGGCATCGACGGCATCACCCGTTTGCTGGAACAGCGCGTCGAGCGCGTGCCATTGCAGCTGTTCGAAGAGCTGGCCGCGGGCGATATCCTGTTCATCGACTCCTCGCACGTCGCCAAGACCGGCAGCGACGTCAACTACCTCGTGTTCGAGGTACTGCCCCGCTTGCAACCCGGCGTGATCGTGCACATCCACGACATCTTCCTGCCCCACGAATACCCGCGCGAATGGGTGATCGCCGACAATCGCAGCTGGAACGAGCAGTATGTGGTGCGTGCGCTGTTGATGTACTCGAGTGCATTCTCGGTGCTGTTCGGATGCAGCTATGCGTTCCATCGTTTCCCCGAAAAGGTGATCGCCGCGCTGGCGCATCCGAAGGGGCACGGGTTCGGCGGCGGTAGTCTCTGGCTGGCGCGCGCATAGGCGCGTCGCGCACTGGTGTGCGCTGGAACGCTCAGCGGCGCGCGACCAGCGCGCCCAGATGGGACCCAAGCAAAGCCTGCGCAGGCGACCAGGCGATCAGGTATGCCGCGTCCGAAAACCCGGCGGCACGGCAGTCTTCGAGCAGCTCCCAACCGAAGTGATGGAAGCACAGGACGCCATCGGGGCTGATCGAGTCGGCGTGGTACTCGGGCGCAAGCAGATGCTCGATTGAACCATCCCCGCGAATCCGCGCCCGCTGCACGTTGCTTTCGGCCGCCAGGTCGAACGGCGCGGTAAGTACCAGCTTGCCGTCCGGCCGCAGTACGCGGGCGCATTCGCGCAAGGCGCGGCGGAAGTCGGGCACGTGTTCCAGAACGTCGAAGCTGCCCAGGGCATCGAACGATCGGTCCGCGAAACCCAGCGCAGTCAGGTCTTCGACGCGTATCTGCAAAGCAACGTCGCCGGTGCTCTCGCGCAGGAAGTTGGCGAGGAACTCGATTCGTGCCGGGTCGAGGACGAACTCACTGCCGACCACGTGGGGCCACAGCTTGCGCGCTGCGAGCCAGGTGTAGGAGGCCTGCTCGGTCAGATAGATGTTCGGCTGGTCCATCGTGGCGCACGCGGCATCGATCAGCAGCAGCCCGAGCCGCATGCGCGCGTTGATTCCGCACTGAGGGCAAATCGCGTCCTCGCGCCAGTCGACCATCGCGGCCGCGCGGGTCTTCAACTGCAGGGCCGCGAAGCCACCGTGGGCTGCGCACCTGAACATGACCGGATCATCGCCACAGGCACGCAGCAACGACGCTGCATGGTCGATGCGATCGCGCGCGAGCGTTTCGAAGCCGGCGTCGTGCCGAATGTCGTCGATGCCGCGGTAGGCGTGTACGACCAGGCCTCGTGCGTTCAGCACTTCCGGATCGAGCATGGCGTTGCGTGCTCCCGCGATTGGCTTCAGGATTCGACGATGAGTGCAACACTAACACCCGGCGGCGAGGGGCTGGCACGATCACCGTCACAACGGGTGGTGCTCGGCGCGATGACTGCAATCTCGGTGCTGGGCTGTGCGTTGGGCGCTGCAGCGTTCGGTCCCGATGCGAATTTCGATCTGCGCAATTATCACCTGTATGTGGCGTGGGCATGGCTCACGGATCGCGGCGCGATCGACGTCGCGGCCGCGCAAGCACAGACTTGGTTCAACCCCCTGCTTTCCGTCCCGCACTTCCTGGCGTTCCAACGCCTTGACGGCGTCACCCTGGCGGTATTCGTCGGCGCGCTGCAGGGGCTATGTGCCGCGCCGCTGCTGGCCGTGGCCAACCGGCTCTTGCCGCAGGAATCGCTTGCGATCCGCGCGCTGCTGGTGATCGCCGGCCTGACGTCCGCGAGCTTCCTCGGCCAACTCGGTGCAAGCTACGGAGACTCGCTGCTTGCGCTGGCGATGCTCTGCGCGATCGCATTGCTGTCCGGCACGGCGACCAACCGCTCCGCTCCTGCACGCGAAGTAATGGCGGGTTTGCTGTTGGGTGGCGTGGTCGCGCTCAAGCTCGCGCTGGCGCCGCTCGCACTCGGCCTGTGCCTCGCGCTGCCACTGCTCGCCATCGATGGCAGGGCGCGGGTGGCGTTGGTGACGCGCGTTGGACTCGCGGCGACAACCGCATTTGCGCTGCTCGCGGCACCATGGATGTGGTCGATGTGGTCAACGTGGGGCAATCCCGTGTTTCCGCATCTCGATGCACTATTCCCGGGCGATTGGATCGCACCGGGATCCGGGCGCGATGTGCGGTTCCTGCCCGCTACTCCGGGCGAAGCGCTGCTGCGTCCTTTGGCGCCGGTGTTCGACTGGCGCGCGACGTCGGACTATCGGATTCGTGATGGCCGTATTGCGCTGCTGTTCGTGGCGGTCGCGACAGTCGCCTGGCGCTGGCGCCACATCGACCCCGAGCGCCGCCCCGTACTGCGCTGGCTGGCAGTCTCGTTCATGCTCGGCTATGCGATGTACAAGTACGACGTCATGAACGACCTGATGTCGCTCGGCCTGCACCGCATCTGGAAGGCCTACACCGTCGCCGCAGCCAACCTTCGCGACGGCGAGCAGGTGCTCGACATCGCCGCCGGCACCGGTGACCTGACGCGCGCCTTCGCCCGCAAGGTGGGAGCCAACGGCCTGGTGGTGCACACCGACATCAACGAAGCCATGCTCAAACGCGGCCGCGACCGGCTGATCGACGAAGGCATCAGCCTGCCCACCGTGTTGTGCGACGGTGAAGTGCTGCCTTTCGCGAGCGGCAGGTTCGACCTCGTCAGCGTCGCCTTCGGCC
>JANOEA010000544.1:0-16940 GCA_031412975.1 Pseudomonadota bacterium
CAATCCCACGCCGAGGCGATTGGTCTTGTAGTCGAGCACGTGGAAGCTGTCGTCCGCTTGCAACACGAGGTCGATCTTGCCGGTCATCAAGCCACGCAGGCTGCGACCGCCCAGCGCTGCAGGCAGCAGGCCCGGATCGCCGTTCGCAGCGCAGGCCTCGCGCAGCCGCGCGAGCGAACTGCCCTCGAGCACGAAGTCGAAGCCCATCTCCGCGCGCTGCCGACCCGCATCGAGTGCGCCCAGCCGAAGTCCCGCACCGAGGTCGGCCGCCAGCGTGGCGTCGATCCGCGCGGCAACCCGCGCGACGAGTGTTTCGAATGCCATGCTGCTGCTGCGCACCCCGTATTCCAGCAGGCAGCGCCGCACCAGCGGTTGCTGTTGCGCGACCGGCTGGCCGAGCACCCGGCGCTCGAATACCGCATGCACCGCATTGCCGAAGTCGGCACCACCGATCGCATCGAGTTCGAGCAGCAGCGGATGCGCAGTCGTGTTCTGATCGCGCTCACCAGCGGCTGCATCGACACCGGCGGCTGCCACCACCTCATCGGCTGCGGCGTCCTCGCTCGACGCGATCCGCGCGCCGGCGCGCAGCAGGTGGGTGAAGCTGTACTGGCCACGATAGGGACGCTCGGCCGGCATCGGCAGCGGCAGCGGATCGAGCGGCGCGTCGGACCCGCGCGGCATCTCCACCGTTGGCTGTCCGGGCCATTCACTGCGCCAGTCGATTGCCGAGCACGCGGCCGTGGGCACCTTGCGCTGCCGCCAGCCATCGAGCAGCGCATCCAGCGCGGAACGCTGCGGATCGGGCATCACGGGCCAGTTGCGCGCCTGCGGCCGATCCACCGGCAGCGCGAACAGATGGCAGGCGTACTTCGCACGGGTCAGCGCCACGTACAGCACGCGCGCGCGCTCGCGCTGGTCGGCGATCCCGGCCTCGGCGACCGCCGCGTCGTACTGCGGACTGCCCAGGTCGGCCACCATTCCGCCGCTCGCGGCATCGTGCACGATCGGGATCTCGCTGACGCGCCCGCAATGGGCCCACATCAGCGGCAGGAACACAATCGGAAACTCCAGGCCCTTGCTGGCGTGCAGGGTCAGCAGTTGCACCCGGCGCGCATCGGACTCGATGCGCAGGCGCTGCGCATCGATCGCCTCCTCGTCGGCCGCGGCATTCGCGCTGCGCTGCGCGACCAGCCACGCCCACAGCGGTTCCGGTCCGTGCAGGCGCTCGCCCTCGGCGGCCAGCAGTTCGCCCAGGTGACGCAAATCGGTCAACGCACGTTCGCCATCGACCGCTGCCAGCAGCCGCGGCGCGGCATCCACGACCAGCTCGCGCAGCACTGCGAGCACGCCGGAGTCGCGCCACAACGCATGCAGGGCGTGGAAGCGGCCGACCTGGGCGCGCCAGCCGCGCTCGTCGCCGACCAGCGCACGCAACTGCGCATGGTCGAAACCGAACAGCCGCGTGGCGAGCGCCGCACGCAGCGCGCCGTCGTCCTGTGGGTATACCACCGCATACAGCACCGCCTGCAGCGCCCACGCCCATTCGCTTTCCCACACGCTGCTGCGACCGCTGCCGACGCAGGGCACGCGACGTCGCGCGAGCAGCCGGCGCAGGCTTTCGATCTGCTGGTTCTTCGGCAGCAGCACCGCGATGTCGCCGGCTTCGATCGCTTTGCCGCCGATGCGATGGTTGCCTTGCGCGAGTATCTGCACGATCTCGTCGGCGCAGGCCTCCAGTGCCAGGCGCTCGCGCTCGGGCGCATTCGGCGGCGTGAGTTCGAGGCTGTCGATCGCGTGGATCACCAGCGGGCGCTCGCACAGCTTCTCGTCGACGCGGTAAGGCGTCCTGTCGGCCTTGCCGGCCGCGTGCACCGGCACGTAGTGGATGTCGGGGTCGAGCAAGCCATCGCCGACCGCCGCGTAGAACTGGTTGAGGGACTCGATGTATTGCGAGGAGGAGCGCTGGTTGCGGTCCAGGCTCAGGCACTGGTCGGCCGCGCGCGCGGCGAGCAGGTAGGTGTGGATATCGCCGCCGCGAAAGGCGTAGATCGCCTGCTTGGGATCGCCGATCAGGATCAAACAGCGCTGCGCCATCGAAAACGGTGCGCGAAACAGCGTGTCGAAGATCGCGTACTGGCGCGGATCGGTGTCCTGGCATTCGTCAATCAAGGCGGCAGACCATTCGCTCGACAGCCGGGTCGCGAGTGCGCTGCCGGGCGCGCACACGGCGCGACATACCGCAGCGATCAGGTCATCGAAGGTGAATTGCTCGCGCTCGGCGAGCAGCCGTTCGCGGCGTTCGCGCAGCGCGGCAATCGCGCCGGCCAGGGCCGCATTGCGCCGGATGCGATCCTTGTGCTGCAGCACCTTCGCGATTGCCATCGCGCCGCGCAGCGCGGGATCGGCGAGTGCCGTCGTGTGTTGGCCGGGTTTGAACTGATTGACCGCAGGCTCGCCGGCCAGATGTAGCAGATCGCGCAGCTCGGCGGCCGGGTCGCCGCGTTGGAGGAAATCGGCCAGTGCTTTCAGCTCCGCGATCAGCGCGGCGTTGCTGCGCGCGAACACACCCGGACGCGCGGCGAACGCGCGGATCGACGCCACCCGGCCCGGGTCCATCGCCGCGTCCACCGTCTTCGGGTCCGGCACGCGCAGCGTGAGCTGCGGCAGCGCCAGCGTACGCAACTCCCGCGACAGTTTGGCCCGTCCGCTGTCGATCCACTCGCTCTGGCCGGGTTCCAGCGGCGCATCGCCCTGGGTCCAGTTGCGCCACAGATCGTCGACCAGCTCGGCCTGCAGGCTGTGCTCGGACACCAGCTCCGGCATCGCGACCGGCGTGCCCGCTTCGAAGGGATGGTCGGCCAGTACCCGCCGGCACAGGCTGTGGATGGTGCCGATCGGGGCGAGGTCGAGCTCGGCGCGCGCAAGGCGCAGGCGATGCAGGGCCACCCCCAGCGGACGACCATCGGTGGCGAGCGGCTCGGTGGCGAGCAGATCGTGCAGCCATATCAGTTCCGGGGCTTCATCGGCCGCGCGCGCCTGTAGATGGCCGCCATTGCGCCAGGACGCTGCGTGGCTCTCGGCCCAGTCCAGCCGCGCGCGCAGGCGCTCGCGCAGTTCCTGCGCGGCCGCTTCGGTGAACGTGGTGACCACGATCTGTCGCGCGCCGAGTCCGGATTCGAGCAGCAGGCGCAGGTACAGCACGCTGATCGTCCATGTCTTGCCGGTGCCCGCGCTGGCCTCGACCAGGCTGCGGCCGTGCAGCGGCAGTTGCTGCCAGCTGGCTACCGCTGCAGCACTCACTGCGACACCTCTTCCGCAGGCGCACCGATCAATCGACCGATCTGCACGGCGAGCTCGCACAGGCGCGCGAACTCGGGCGTGTCCGGATCAGCCGGTGCGCGTCCGGCAGCGAGCAGCTTCGCGTAGCCGGGCGCATGGTCGTGCTCACCGATGCCAAAATCGCCCTGCCCGGCCCACGCCGCGCTCACCGCGCGCGCCACCGCGTCGCCGCCCTTGCCGGCCGCCGCCAATGCCGCGCTGCTGGTGCGCGGGAAATACCACTCCGGTTGCCGCTGCGCGGCGCTCCAGATATCGAGCAGTCCCTGCACCTGCGACTGCAACTGCGCTGCGCGGCGCGCATTCGCGACCAGCGACTGCGCCCACGGATTCGCACCATCGGTAGCCACCAGTGCGGCAGCGACCGGCACGTCGGGGCGTGCCAGCGCCAGCAGCGCCCATTCGAGGAACAGCGGCACCTGCTCACGCAGGCCGAGCTGCTTGCCTTTCTTTGCGGCCAGCATGGCCACGTGCAGGGAATCGTCGGCTGCGCGGAACACGCGCGACAGCGTGCCCTGCACGCGATAGCGCCCGAGTTCCAGATCGATCACCTGCGGCGCGACCGCGGGCAAACCGCGCGCGAACAGCGGCGTTGCGCGCGCGGCATCGAGCAGGCCGCTGGAGGTGTCGTGGACGGCCGCGAAGCTGCGCTCGCCCAATAGTCCCGACGGCAGGATGCCGGACAAGCGCAGCCAGTCCGGTGCCGCGGCCGGAATTTCATCCGCATCGCTGGCCAGCGCATCGAGCACCAGCCGGCGCTCGATGCCCTCGATGCGCGACACCGCTGCGTCGAGTGGCTCGCTGTCTGCCAGCGTGCGGTCGTCGAAGGCGTCCAGGCGCAGCTTGAGACCCTCGACCAGCAGTTGGCGTGCGGGATCGGCGAAGTAGCCCAGCAGCGAGCGCAGCGGCACGTCCAGCGCAACGCTGGTGTCGGCGGCGGTCATGGGACCGACTGCGACGAACGGGGTCGCTACCGCAGTGCCGTGGCCACCGGCCGCCACCAGCTGCCGCTCGCGGGTAAACAGACGCGGATCGCTGCGATCGAAGTAGCGGCGATCGAAAGGCTGCAATGGATGGCGCACCAGCCACGGCGCGCGGTGTTGGTCTTGATCCTGGTCCTGGACTGGTTCGAACTGCGGGTGCATCGCGTCGAGGAACGCCAGCAGCTCCGCCAACGGTGCTGCGGGATTGCGTGGCCGGCCGTCCTGCGCGCCCTCGCCGACGTAGCTCAGGTGCAGTCGCGAGCGCGCGGCCATCAGCGTCTCGAGGAACAGGTAGCGGTCGTCGCTGCGCGCATCGCGATCGCCCAGGCGCGGATAGCGCGCCATCAGGTCCAGTCCGCCGTCGCTGCGCTGGCGCGGGAACGCGCCATCGTCGAGACCCAGCACGGCGACGACCCGGAACGGCACCGCGCGCTGCGGCACCATGCCGCAGACGGTGATCCCGCCGGGCAGGTAGACCGCGCGGCCGGGCAATGTGTCGAGACGTTCGCGCAGCACACCGCGCGCGGTCGCGAAATCGATCGTCGGATCGACACCGGCATCCTCGATCTCGATGCGCACGCCGTCGAGTGCGCGCAACAGCAGCGCCAGCGCCTCGCTCTCCTCGCGATCATCCGGATCCGCGCGCAACAGGCTGCTCGCGACCCGGCGCAGACGTTCGAACCACTCCTGCGCGGGACGTTGCGCGTGCGCGTCGCGGCGCAGCGCGTCGATCTCGCCGAGCAGCCGATCGAGCGCGCCGATCGCCTGCACCTGCGGCCCGTGGATGCCGGCGACCGGCAGCAGGTCGGGCAGTGGCACTTCGCTGCCTTCGCGATCCTCGCCATAGATCAGACCAGCGAGCATGCGCGAGATGCCCCACGCGAACGTGTGGTCGTCGATCGCGGGCACGTCGAAGCTGCCGCGCGCCCCGGCATCGAGCCCCCACACCACCCGTGCGCGCCCGAGCCAGCGGGCCAGCGCATCGCTGCCCTCGGCATCGAGCCCCAGCGCACGTGCGAGCGGTGCCAAGGTCAGCAGACCGACGATGGCCGGCGCGCTGATCCGCGTGGTCGGCAGTTCCAGCAGTGCGAGGAAGGCCTCGAACACCGGATGGCAATCCGCGAGTCCCACATCCGCGACGTGGTAGGGCAGCGGCCCGCGATGCTGGCCGGCCGCACCGAATACCGCCGGCAGCAGTGGGGCGTAGGCGCCGATGTCGGGCGCCATCACCACGATGTCGCGCGGCTCCAGCGTGGGATCATCGGCCAGCGCGGACAGCAGCGCATCGCGCAGCACCTCGACTTCGCGCAGCCGCGTGTGGCAGGCGTGCACGCGCAGCGAAGGATCGTGCAGCAGCGAATTGCGCGCGGCATCCGCATTGAGCGTGGTCGGCAGGTCGACCAGTGACGGCTCGAGCTGGCGGATGCTGTCCTGCACGCGGCCCAGCAGATGCTGCCGATCGTCCGCCTGCGGCGCACGATCGGCCCAGTGGCGCGTATCCGAACGCACGCCCTGCTCGCCTTCGTTGAGCACCAGCCCGAAGTGCTGGCCCATGCGACCGAGGCTCGCGAGCAGCGGGTGTCCGAGGTCGAGGTAGGCGCGTTCGGCTTCGGCATCGACGCCGAGCTGGCTGAACTGCGTGAGCACCTCGCGCTGGTTGCGCAAGCCCGCCCAGTGCTGCACGCAGGGATCGGGCATGTAGATCGCCACCAGCCGCGTGCGCGCTAGCAGGCGCAGCGCCTGCAGCACCGCGGGCGGCAGGTGGCTCACACCGAATACGTGCAGCACGCCGTCGCCATCGACTGTTTTCGCACCGCTTTCCAGGCGTTGGAACAACTGCGTCATGCGCTCGGCGCGATGCGGCTGGCCGATGTCGTCGCGCAGGCGGCGCCACAGCGGCCCCAGCAGCGATTCTTCCGGCTGCGCGAAGTTTCCGCGCTGCCATCCGAGCAACCAGTCGGGTCGATAGACCAGGTACTGCGCATACAGCCCCGCGAGCCGATCCGCGAACTGCAGCCGCTGCCACGGTTCGGTCGCGCGCGCCAGATACTCGCGCAGCTGCGCATGCTCGACCCGCGCGAGCGCATCGAGGATGCGCCAGCGCAGCGCATCGCGCCGATATGGCGCCAGCGACAGCGCGGCTCCACCCAGCACGGTCAGCGCGAGTTCGTCGAGCCACTCGCTCGGCAGTCGCACATCGAGGTTCGCGACCACGCCGCGCGGCCCCGCGCGCCGCGCGAGCGCGCCGGTCATCCAGCGCTTGATCCCCGGATGCGCCGCCACCACCCGCGTCGGTCGCAGCACCTCACCCGCCGATCCGCTCCGGCGCAGCGCCTCGAACGGATCCAGCAGCGCCTCCAACCGGCTGGCGCGATACACGACGATGCCGGTGGTGTCGGACATGGGCCACCATAGCCCGTGAAAGTGCAGTAGTGCCATAGGGTGGGCCTTCGGCCCGCGGCCATTGCTGCACACGATGCCATCATGACAAGGCGACGGGGCCGAAGGGCCGCCGCACCGTGGCCGCAACCAGCTAGTCGCGACCGTTCGGCTTCGTAGAAGCTGCAACCGCCAACGCATCTCGCACCGCTGCAACTACCGCACCGGGCTGCGACAGCATGAGCAAGTGATCCGAGGCCGGAACAATCCTGTGCTCGCCGCGACTCGACGAGTCCGCCATGCCGCGATGAAGACCCAGCCACATTCGATAGCGCGCATCACGTAGATGCTTGGTTTCCCAGTCACGAAGCGGCCGCTCCTCTGCGGATCGGCTGAGCACGATTACGGGGAGATCCCCGAAGCCGCGGCGGTGCGCCCGCAATTGCTCGACACTCTCGGCGAAAACTGCCTGTTCTTCCGCGCCCTGGGAGTGTTGAAACTTCTCGGTGTACTGCATCGCCAGGTACATCGGCTTGATCGAATCGGGCAATTGCTGCGGAGGATCCACCACGCAACTCCGGAATTCCTCGCTTCGCGGATCTGCACCGCGGACCGCAGCGGCTATGCATTTCATCCGGCTGATTCGGCCGGGCTCTCGGATTGCAATCCAGTCATGGCGCGACAGGGCTCTGGGCGAGAGCATTCGAAAGCCCTCATCCTGACCCTCGTGTGCAGGTTCGACGAGCACCATGCCCACGACCTCATCCGGATGCAGGAAGTAGTAGAGCCGGACATTCATCGCACCGTAGGACTGGCCGACCAGCAGATAGGGCGGATCGATAGACGCTGCCGAAAGCAGACGCCTGAGGTCGGCCACGATCTCGGCGCTCGAGCCTTTTCCGGTCGCCGGGTCACTAAACCCTAGCCCGGCGCGATCGTACGAGCATGCGCGCGTGAATTTGGCGACCTGCGGTTGGACCAGTGCCCAATCTCCAGCCGGGTCGCCCACGCCGATATCGAACACCACGGTCGGGCTCCCCTCGCCCAGGCAGACAAGGTTGAGCTTGCGTCCTGGCTCTACCTCCACCAGACGCTGTGGTTGCGTGTAGATCGCAAAAAGTTCTTTTTCCGGAACCTCGCTGCCGACAGCGACATGGCACGTCAGCAGTGATCCGATGAACAGGGCGGCGGCTGGGACGGCGGAGCGTGCGGGGATTCCACTGCAGAGCATAGGCTGGATCCTCGATTCGAGATGCGACGGGAGTGCTGGTCAACCGAGTAAAGCAGAATACGCGCGAACGTGAGTGGGCCGTCGGCAGTCGCAAGCGAAGCACGGGCAGATCAAGCCGTGCAGGATCCCCCTTGGAGAAAGCGCAAAAGCGGAGTGCACCGATAGACCGTTGTCCGTCGCGACCCTTCCCCTGACTGTCTATGGATTCCGCTGCCACCAACAAAAACGGCCCGCTGTGCGGGCCGCTGTTGTTGGTGGCTGGGAGACTAGGATGAATGCGGCCCATCCCTGGGCCGCACCCGCGCGGTGCGCGGGCAGCGGCTGCGCCGCTGCGCTGATTCGCTCCCGGCGAATCAGTCGAACCTTAGCTTCTCATCACGGCCAGTCTCCCAGCCACCAACAAAAACGGCCCGCTGTGCGGGCCGCTGTTGTTGGTGGCTGGGAGACTAGGATTCGAACCTAGATAAACAGAGTCAGAGTCTGTTGTCCTACCATTAGACGATCTCCCAGGAGATCGGTATGGCGCCGCGCTCTGACCGCGGGCGCCTGCTTCAGGGGCAGGCGCAGGAACCCCGTGAGGCTTAGCGCTTGGAGTACTGCGTCGCGCGGCGTGCCTTGTGCAGGCCGACCTTCTTGCGCTCGACTTCGCGCGCATCGCGGGTCATGAAACCGGCCTTGCGCAGCGGCGACTTGAGGGTGTCGTCGTATTCGACCAGCGCGCGCGAGATGCCGAGGCGGATCGCGCCGGCCTGGCCGGTCATGCCGCCGCCTTCGACCGTGACCACCACGTCGAAACGATCGACCAGCTTGGTCAGTTCGAGCGGCTGGCGCACGATCATCCGCGAGGTCTCGCGGCCGAAGAACTCGTCGAGCGGACGGCCGTTGACCACGATCTGGCCCTTGCCGGGACGCAGGAACACGCGTGCGGCGGAGGACTTGCGACGGCCGGTGCCGTAATTCTGGGTAGCTGCCATGTGGATTCCTGGATCAGGCCTTGATGTCGAGCGCGAGCGGCTGCTGCGCCGCGTGCGGATGGTCCGGGCCCTTGTAGACCTTGAGCTTCTTGAACATCGCGCGGCCGAGCGGATTCTTCGGCAGCATGCCCTTGACCGCGATCTCGATCACGCGCTCGGGGTGCGAGGCGAGCAGGTCGCGCAGGCTGGTGGTCTTGAGGTTGCCGATGTACCCGGTGGTGCGGTGGTACATCTTGTCCTGCAGCTTCTTGCCGGTGACCGTGATCTTCTCGGCGTTGACCACCACGAGGTAGTCGCCGGTATCGATGTGCGGAGTGAAAATCGGCTTGTGCTTGCCGCGCAGGCGATGCGCGAGCTCGGTGGCGAGACGACCGAGGGTCTTGTTGGACGCATCGATCAGATACCAGTCGCGCTGGACGGTCTCGTTCTTGGCGCTGACTGTATTCATAGGGCTTACTCCCTGGACGGGATTTCTGACGGAAAAGGCGCGCGAGAATAGCTGCAGCGCCACAAACTGGCAAGTCCGCCCCCGAGCTTCGGGGCACGCGGCTGTCCAGAGCGGACTGCGACGGGATGTCCGGACCCACCGGGTACCGGGACCGCCTAGCATGACGAGATCCGGGGACCCCGCAGGCTGGCGGGGGTGCATGTTACCATTCTTGACCTTTGCGAGCATGCCCGATGCCCGACCTGCACGATGATCGCCGCTTGGAACCCCGCTTCCGGACCGCCGGCAGCGCGACCCTGCGGGTCGGTCGCAAGGAAATCCGGGCACTGGTGCTGGATCTGTCGCTCACCGGCCTCAAGCTCAGCCGCCCCGACCCCTTCGCGGCGGCCGCGAACACCCGCTTCCCGATCTCGCTGGCGATCGGCCAGGGCAAGCCGTTCAAGGCCGAGGTGAAGCTCGCCCACGTCGAACCGGGCTGGCTCGGGCTCGAATTCGTCGACATGCCGCCGCACGACTTCAGCGTGCTGGCCGGCATCATCGAGCAGTTCGAGCGCCTGCGCCGGCCGCAGGGGGCACGATGAGCCCGCTGTTGCGGCTGTGCGTGCTGGCCATCCTGCTGCTACCGCTCAGCGGCTGCGCCCGCGAGCCCGCGCTGCCCACGGTCGAGCTGAAAGGCCAGCGCTATACCGTCGAGATCGCCGACGACATCGCCGAGCAGAGCCAGGGACTGATGTTCCGCCGCGAGATGGCGGCCGACCACGGCATGCTGTTCACCTACGACCGCGCACAGCCGCAGGCGTACTGGATGCGCAACTGCGAGATCGCGCTCGACATCATGTACTTCGACGCGCAGGCACGCTTCATCAACGCCCACTACGGCGCGCCGCCGTGCCGTTCCGCGCAATGTCCCAGCTATGCCAGCAACCGCCCGGCACGCTATGTGCTGGAGCTCAACAGCGGGGTGGGCCGCGCGCTCGGGCTCAGGGAAGGCGATCCGCTGACGTTGCCGGAAGCGGTGGCGAAGTAGCGATCGGCGCTGCCCGCCCGCGGGTCGCGGCATCGAGCATCGCCAGCACCGGCACGCCGCAGCGATACGGCACCAGCCGTTCACCCGCCAGCGCGCCCATCTCGACGCATTCGTCGGGCATCGGAACGAACACCCTGATCTGCACAACGCTCTCCTCGCGGGCGAAGACCCGCCTCGGGAGCCATCCCACCACCATCCCGCGACTGCGACATGACCGACAAATGGCGGATTCCGGGCACCCGGGGTGGCTTGATTCGCGGCGCGGTTCACCCTAATAAGGAGGGGTGGACAATTACCCGACACGCCCTACCCCCGAACGCGCCTGGGAATTCCTGCGCGATGCCCGCGACGAGGACATCCCGCTGGTGTGGGCCGCGTTGACCATCGCGCGCGACGAATATCCCGATCTGGACGTGGCCGCCTACGAGCAGCGCATCGTCGACTGGGGCAAGCGCGTGCGCGGCACCGCCGAGGTCGATCCGATGCAGGGCCTGCGCGCGGTCAACGCGCTGCTCTACGACGAGATCGGCATGAGCGGCAACCAGCAGGATTACTACGACCCGCGCAACAGCTACCTCAACGAGGTGCTCGACCGCCGCCTGGGCATTCCGATCAGCCTCGGCGTGCTGCAGATGGAGCTCGCGCAGCACGCGGGCCTGCCGCTGCAGGGCGTGTCGTTCCCGGGCCACTTCCTGGTCTCGATGCCGGTCGACGGCGGCGTGCTGGTGCTCGATCCTTACCACCGCGGGCGCTCGATCGACGTGCAGGAGCTGAAATCGCGCGCGCAGCCGCATGTGGGCGACCAGGACCTGCACGACGAACAACTCTCGGAATTGCTCACGCCGGCGAGCAACCGCGCGATCCTGTCGCGGATGCTGCGCAACTTGAAGACGCTGTATGTCGAGCGCGAAGACTGGCCGCGCGCGGTGCGCTGCGCCGACCGCCTGCTCACGCTCGACCCGAGCCTGGCCGAGGAACAGCGCGATCGCGGCCTGCTGTACCTGCGCGTGGGCCACACCTCTGCCGCGCGTGCGGACTTGAACGCCTACCTCGCGCGGATACCGCCGCCGGAGGATGCCGCGAAGATCCGCGACGTGCTGATCAAGTCGGGTCGCGACAGCAGCCGGCTGAACTGACCGCCGACTCGCGGTTGCAGGCCATCTTCCTTGTGGGAGCTGCCATGGCAGCGACGGGCCCTTGCGGCAAGCTGCGGGCTGGCTGTCGCCGGCATGCCGGCTCCCACAAGGAAATCGTGCGCTCGAGGCCAGCCTTGGGATACCGAAGAGCGAAGTCGCGTGACTTGCGACGACGGCCCATCCTCCTTGTGGGAGCTGCCATGGCAGCGACGGCCCTTGCGGCAAGCTGCGGGGTGACGGTCGCCGGCATCCCGCGTCCCGCAGCGAAAACCGTCAATCAGATCTGCACCATCTCGAAGTCCGACTTCGATACGCCGCAGTCGGGGCAGCTCCAGGTGTCGGGGATGTCTTCCCAACGCGTGCCTGCCGCGATGCCGTCGTCGGGCCAGCCGTCGGCTTCCTTGAAGATGAAACCGCACACGACGCACATGAAGACGCGCCAGGGCTGCCCATCGGGGCCCGGATTGTTATTGCTGCTCATGGGATAGGCCGGAGATTGCTCTGCGCGTATTGTGGCAGGCCCCAGCCTGCGGGCCAACTCGAACCCCGACCATGGCCCCTGTGCTGCCGCGCGGCCTGTACCTGCTGACCCGCGAAACCGCCGATACGGCAGCGTTGCTGCGCATCGTCTCTGCCGCGCTCGACGGCGGCGCGGTGGCGGTGCAGTACCGCGACAAGTCCGCCGACCCCGCGCGCCGCCTGGCCCAGGCCCGCGCGTTGGTTGCGCTGTGTGAAACGCGCGGCGTGCCGTTGATCGTCAACGACGACGTGGGGCTGGCCGCACGCGCAGGCGCCGCCGGCGTTCATCTGGGTGAACACGATGTGTCGATCGCGCAAGCGCGCGCAGTGCTCGGTGCCGCCGCGATCATCGGCGGGTCCTGCTACAACGACCTCGCGCGCGCCGCGCGACTCGCCGCAGACGGTGCGAACTATCTGGCGTTCGGCAGTTTCTTCGACTCGTCGACCAAGCCGGCAGCGCGTCGCGCGGATCCCGACCTGCTGCGCGAGGCCACACGCCACGGCCTGCCGCTGGTGGCGATCGGCGGCATCACCGCAGCCAACTGCGCGCCGCTGGTGGCGGCCGGCGCATCGTTTCTGGCGGTGCTCGGCGGCGTATTCGACGCACACGATCCGCGCGCGGCGGCGGCCGGCATCACCTCGCATTTCGACACCGCGCCCGATCGCGACCGCGACTGAGCGGTGCGCCCGTGACAACACCTGCGCGCGCCGCGACAATACCGGTTTGCCGAGGCGCACCGATGACCACCAACCACGAACTGTTCACCCGCGCACTGGATCTCATGCCCGGCGGGGTCAACTCGCCGGTGCGCGCATTCAAGTCGGTCGGCGGCGAACCGTTTTTCACCGCGCGCGCCGCGGGCGCCTACCTGTGGGATGTCGAGGGCAAGCGCTACATCGACTACATCGGCTCGTGGGGCCCGATGATCGCCGGCCACGCGCATCCGAAGATCCTCGCCGCAGTCATGGAGGTCGCGCAGCACGGCCTGTCGTTCGGCACCCCCAATCCGCTCGAGGTGACGATGGCGCAGCGGCTCAACCGCATCGTGCCCAGCCTCGAGATGGTGCGCATGGTCAACTCCGGCACCGAGGCGACGATGGCCGCGGTGCGGGTCGCGCGCGGCTTCACCGGGCGCCAGCGCATCGTCAAGTTCGAGGGCTGCTACCACGGCCACGGCGATGCGTTCCTGGTCAAGGCCGGATCCGGCGCGCTGACCTTGGGCCTGCCCGACTCGCCGGGCGTGCCCAAGGCGCTGGCCGATCTCACCGCCACCCTGCCGTACAACGACATCGATGCCGCAGCGAAGATGTTCGATCAGATCGGCAGCGAGCTTGCCGCGCTGATCATCGAGCCGGTGGTCGGCAATGCCAACTGCATCGTGCCGCGACCGGGTTATCTGCAGGCGCTGCGCGAGCTGTGCACGCAGCACGGCACGCTGCTGATCTTCGACGAGGTGATGACCGGATTCCGCGTCGCGCTCGGCGGCGCGCAGCAGCTGTACGGCGTGCGCCCGGACCTGTCGACCTTCGGCAAGGTGATCGGTGGCGGCATGCCGGTCGGCGCCTACGGCGGGCGTCGCGACATCATGTCGCAGGTCGCACCCTCGGGCCCGATCTACCAGGCCGGCACGCTGTCGGGCAATCCGGTCGCGATGGCCGCGGGCCTGGCCACGCTCGATTTGATCGAGGTGCCCGGCTTCCACGCCGAACTCGAACGCAAGACCCACGCGTTGTGCGACGGCCTCGAAGCGGCCGCGCGACGCGTCGGTGTCGACTTCACCACCAACCGCGTGTGCGGCATGTACGGTTTGTTCTTCAGCAGCGAGCGGGTCGAGACCTACGCGCAGGCGATCCGCTGCGACGTGGCGATGTTCCGGCGCTTCTTCCACGCGATGCTCGAGCGCGGCGTATATCTCGCGCCGAGCGCCTACGAGGCGGGCTTCATCTCCGCCGCGCACACCGAGTACGACATCGCCGACACCATCGCCGCCGCCGAAGAGTCCTTCGCGGTGGCCAAGGCGGGAGCCTGAGATGAGCCATCCGCCGCGTGCACTGCAGCCGGAGACGCTGGCGATCCACGCGGGCGCCGAGCCGGATCCGGCGACCGGCGCGGTGGCCCCGCCGATCCATTTGTCGACGACGTTCCGGCATGGACCGGCGGGCGAATCGGAGGCCGGCTACGAGTACGTGCGCGGCGCCAACCCCAACCAGGATCGACTCGAAGCCGCGCTGGCCGCGATCGAGGGCGCGACGGCGGCGCTCGCCTTCGCCTCCGGCATGGCCGCGATCGACCACGTGTTCGCCGATCTTCCGTCCGGCGCGCACGTGCTGCTGCCCATCGACTACTATCACGGCGTACGCGCGCTGGCGCGCGAGGTCCTGCCCGCGCGCGGGATCACCACGCAGATGGTCGACCAGACCGATATCGACGCGGTGCGGGCTGCGATCACGCCGGCGACGCGGATGATCTGGGCCGAGACGCCATCGAACCCGCAGTGCCGGATCGCCGATATCGCCGGACTCGCGGAGCTGGCGCACGCGCACGGCGCGATCCTCGGCGTCGATTCGACCTTCGCCAGTCCAGCGCTGCAGCAGCCGATCGCGCTGGGCGCGGACATCGTGATGCAGTCGACCACCAAGTACATCGGCGGCCACAGCGACGTGCTCGGCGGCTCGCTGGCCTTCGCACAACGCGACGAACGCTTCGAGCGCATCGGGCGACGGCGTTACATCCAGGGCGCGGTGCTGTCGCCGTTCAACGCGTGGCTGACGCTGCGCGGGATTCGCACCCTGCCCGCGCGGATGGCGTGGCACTGCCGCAATGCGCGTGCGGTCGCGCAGTTCCTGATCGCCCACCCGGCGGTGGAGTGCGTGCACTATCCGGGACTGGCGAGCCATCCGCAGCATGCGCTGGCCGCGCGCCAGATGCGCGACTTCGGCGGCATGCTGTCGCTGCAGATCCGTGGCGGCCGCGAGGCGGCGCTCACGATGGCCGGCAAGCTGCGCGTGTTCACCAATGCGACCAGCCTCGGTGGCGTGGAAAGCCTCATCGAGCACCGCGCCTCGGTGGAAGGCGCACATCGGGTGTCGCCGGAGAACCTGCTGCGGGTGTCGGTCGGACTCGAGCATCCGGACGATCTGGTGGCCGATCTGGCGCAGGCGCTGGGCTGAGCCTCGCTGCAATCCGCCGCGCGCGCATCTCGCGCGCGCTTGCGCGGCTTCAGTCGCGCACCACCACCCACTGGTTGGGCGCGGTGCCGAAATGGCGGAACCAGCGCGGCAGCTCGGTGACCAGCTGCGACGGACCCGGCCAGGTCGGCACGTCGTCGAGCACCACGAACCCACCCTTGGCCACGAACGGCGACCAGAACTCGAAGTCCTGCCGCACGCTGTCGTAATCGTGCGCGGCATCGATATGCAGCACGCCGATCGGATCGCCGAGGTTCCAGCGCCGTGCGGCCTCCAGCGTCGTCATCCGCCACGGCTCGACGCGCTGCTGCAGTCCGAGCCGCGCCATGTTGGCGCGAAACTCGTCGAACAACTGATCCCTGGCGTAGTTCGCGAGCAGCGCAGCGTGGCCCGGCTCGTTGGAAGTGCCAGCCCAGGTATCGACTGCGACCACGCGGCCCTCGCCGCGATCCTGCAGCCCCATGCCCAGCCACGCGGTCGAGCGGCCCTTCCACGAGCCCAACTCGACGACGGTCGGCACCGGCGCACGCAGGCGTGCGAGCTGGTAGAGCACGCCACCGGCGTTCTGATCGAGCCAACCCTGGATCGGATCGATCAGCGGCCCGAGCTGGTGCAACCGTTCGACCAGGACGTTGCGGTCGAGTTCGGTGATGCGGGGTGGATCGTTGGCGGCGGTGTTCATGCCCGGCGGCTATCGGCGATGGACAGTGCGCAGCGTAGCGCGTGTGCAGCGGCGCTCACAGGAACAGGTCGGGCGTCAATGGCCGGCTCGCATCCACGGCGTAGTGGCTGAACTCGCGCATGCCGGTTTCGCGCAACACGTCCTCGTCGATCAGGAACCGGCCGCTGCGATCCCGGCTCGGGGTGGTCAGCACCGCATGCGCGGCGTCGGCCATGATCTGCGGTGTGCGGCAGTTGCGCGGATCGATTCCGGGGATCATCGCCAGCGCCGCGGTATGGATCACGGTCCGCGGCCACAGCGCGTTGACCGCGACCCCGGCGGCGCGGAACTCCTCGGCCATGCCGAGCACGCACTGGCTCATGCCGTACTTGGCCATCGTGTAGGCCACATGCGGACCGAACCACGCGGGGTCCATGTTCAATGGCGGCGACAGTGTGAGGATGTGCGGATTCTCCGCTTCGAGCAGATGCGGCAGGCACGCCTGCGAGCACAGGTAGGTACCGCGCACGTTGACGCCGAACATCAGGTCGAAGCGCTTCATCGGCGTCTGCAGCGTGCCGGTGAGCGAGATCGCACTGGCGTTGTTGACCAGGATGTCGATGCCGCCGAAGCGTTCGACCGCAGCGCGCACCGCGGCGTGAACCTGGTCCTCCTCGCGGATATCGCACTGCACTGCCAGCGCGTGGCCACCGGCTGCCTCGATCTCGGCCGCCGCCGTGTGGATGGTGCCCGGCAGCTTGGGATTGGGCGCGTTGCTCTTGGCCGCGATCACCACGTTGGCGCCATCGCGCGCGGCGCGAAGGCCGATCGCGAGCCCGATGCCGCGCGAGGCGCCGGTGATGAACAGGGTGCGGTTGGCGAGGGATGCGGTCATCGAAGTGCCTTGGGTCGAGCGGCGAATGATACGGCGAAGCAGCGACTGCGGCGATCGGCAGTGGCGCGGTCGCCGGCGTGCCGGCTCCCACCCGGTGGATGGGAGCGTGCCAGGAGTCTGGGCCGAGTGGCGCGTGGCACGGCGGCGCGTGGCAACGCA
>JANOEA010000545.1:0-2123 GCA_031412975.1 Pseudomonadota bacterium
GGTCCAGACGCCGACCTGGGATGGCCCCGCGGCGGTCGATGCCGGCGCGGTCACCCATTGCTCCGGCAGTGTGGGCTGCGTGGGAGCGGTGTCGGCAGCGAACTCGCTGGTCGGAACGCGCGCCGAGGACTACGTCGGCGAGCAGATCGTCGTGCTCACCAACGGCAGCTATGTCGTGCTCAGTCCGCGCTGGGATCCACCGGGCGGCAGCGGCGCCGGGCCCAACGTGGGCGCCGTGACCTGGCGGAGTGCGCTTTCACCGCAGATCGGACCGGTGAGCGCGGCGAACTCGCTCACCACCACGACCAGTTATGGGGCTGCGACGTCGGGCGCGTTCACCATCATACCCTTGTCCAATGGCCACTATGTGGTCGCGATCACGAACTGGGGGAGCGCGAGCAACACGGGGCACGGTGCCGTGATCTGGCGACCCGGCAACGCAGCCGCCCCCGTGGTCGTGGATACCACGACGGCGCTGGTGGGAGCTGTTGCGGGAACCCTGCTTGGAACCACCCTGAGCGCATTGGCCGACGGCAACTTCGTCGTCGGGACCACGCAATTCGACAACGGCCGCGGTGCCGTGCGCCGAGTGTCTGGTGCCGGGCCAGTGAGCGGTGTGTTCGGCAGCGATGGAAGTCTGGTCGGTTCGGTCGCCAACGAGTTCCTGGGCAACGGCGGGGTGGTCGGCCTGCCGAATGGTGCCTACCTGGTCCTCAGCCGGGCCTGGGACCGAAATGGCGTCGACAGCGTCGGCGCCCTGACCTACGGACCGGCAGGCGTCGGCGTGAGCGGGACCATCACGCCGGCCAACTCGCTGGTCGGTGTGCGCACCGCCGACATCAATGGCGACGTGGTCAGTCGGATCACGGTGCTCACCAACGGCAACTTCGTCTATTCGGCGCAAGGCTGGGACAACGGCGCGCTCGCCGACGCCGGCGCGGCGGTCTGGGGGCATCGCGACACCGGCGTCGTCGGCGAGATCAGCGCGGCGAACGCCCTGGTGGGCAGCAGCGCCTTCGATCAGGTCGGCAGCACCTCGTTCATTCCCGGGCGCAGCGGCGTGATCGCGTTGAGCAACGGCCACTACGTCGTGAACTCCAATGGCTGGGACAACGGCGCGATCGTCAATGCGGGAGCCGCGAGCTGGGGCAACGGTGAGACCGGCACCGTCGGCGTGATCGGCCCGGCCAACTCGCTGATCGGCGCAGCCGCCGGCGCCGGTGTTGGCGGCACTCTGCCGCTGACCAACGGACATTACGTGGTTCGCAGCACGAACAACCAGAGCGGCTTCGGCAGCCTCGGCGCGGTCACGTGGTGCGATGGCACGGGGCCGACCAGCGCGCTGATGGCGCCCACCAACTCGCTGGTGGGCACTCGATTCAACGACAACGTCGGCAGCCGGCTGACTGCGCTGGCCAACGGCCACTACGTGGTGACGAGCTGGGACTGGAACGATGCCACCCGGACCCGCGTCGGCGCGATCACCTGGGGCAACGCCACCGGCGGCACCATCGGCACCCTCAGCGCGACGAACTCGCTGATCGGCGGGCGCACCGACGAACGCGTGGGCCGGACCGATCTGACCTTCGTCGGCCCGGGGGCGGTCAGATTGCCCGACGGCAATTACTTCGTGCCCTCGCAATATGCGGTGGTCAATCAACTGCGCGGCGCGGTCACGCTTGCGCGCGGCACCGGCGGCACCAACGGCGTGGTCAACGCAGTGAACAGCGCGCTCGGCGGTGCCGAAAGCAACGGCAACTTCACCGCGAAGGTCGAGTACCACGTGCCGACCGCAACCCTTGCGGTCGGCCAGTCGGCGAACAACCGGGTCATGCTGCTGCGGCTGCCCGACACCCCGATCTTCGTCAACGGCTTCGAATGATGGGACGCCATGCCGGTTCGCAACCGCACCGGCTGCGATCCGGTGCACACCGCGTTCCAGAATCCGATGGTGTCGCGCGGCGCGGCGCGAGTCGCAGCGCACTACTTCGCGCGCGCCTTCATCATCGCATCGGCGTACTGGTAGGCCGCGTCGGCCATGCCGTCCATCGACAGCAGCAGCACGCCCGGCGAGCGCGGCATCGGAATGACGCAGGGGAACGCGTCGCGCAACAGCGCATGAG